>JAWOLC010000104.1:0-40851 GCA_033853925.1 Candidatus Eiseniibacteriota bacterium | reverse complement strand
ACTTCTTCTTCTTGGCAGCGCCCTTCTTCTTCGTGGCCTTCTTCTTCGCAGCCTTCTTCTTGGCAGCCATTCCGGATCACCTCCTTGGATTCGATCTCGTTGGTGGCGTCCCCAACTCATCGCTGGGTAGGTGCTGGCCGCCGCCAAGGGCGCGGCCCGGGCGGCCTGGCGGAGTTCCCGAGAACCCCGCTTGGCCTCGTCGAGTCGGTCGAAGCAGGTTCCATACCACGCAGGCGCGCGTGACACGGACATCGGCCGTAGCTCATTGACCCGTAGAGCGATGGCTTGATCAGCCGGACTCAGGCACGAGGCTCAACGGCCCGGGCGCGCGCAGGGCCCGCGCGCCTAAGTGTCAATTTAGTGGCGAATTAGGGGAGCCGAGGTTTGCAACCGGCACCTGATAAAGGAGTTGCGACGGTGTGTCTACTTTCTTGCACGTGTCAAGATACTTGACGACCACCGCCCTCATCGAGCAAGCGAGAACGCCGCAGCTTCTCGATGAGCCCTTGTCGGGAGATGCCGAGGATGCGCGCGGCGCGGCTCTTGTTCCCCGCCGTGAGCCGCAGCACCTCGGCGATGTGGTCCGCCTCGATCTGGGCCAGGGTGGGCAGCGCGATCGAGCGATCGGGGGCGAGCCGCCGGCCGGCCACCTCGGCGGGCAGGAGATCCACGTCCAGCTCGTGGCCTTCCTCGAGGAGCACGACGCGCTCGATGAGGTTGCGCAGCTCGCGCACGTTCCCCGGCCAGCGGTACGACAGCAGCAGGCGAGCCGCCTCGGGCGTCAGGTCACGGAAGTCCTTCTGGAACTTGCGCGAGAACTCGCGGAGGAAGTGCCGGGCCAGCAGGAGCACGTCCTCGCCCCGCTCGTTGAGGGGAGGCAGGCGGATGCTCACGACCTTGAGGCGGAAGTAGAGGTCACTCCGGAACCGGCCGGTGCGTACCTCCGCCTCGAGGTCCTTGTTCGTCGCCGCCACGATCCGGATGTCGACGTTGATGTCCTCGGCCCCGCCGACACGCTTGAAGTTGCGGTAGTCGATGAAGCGCAGGAGCTTCGCCTGGGTCGGCATCGACATGTCGGCCACTTCGTCCAGGAAGAGCGTCCCGCCGTCGCACAGCTCCACCAGACCCTTCTTGGTATCGTTCGCGTCGGTGAAGGCGCCGCGCTCGTGCCCGAACAGCTCATTCTCGAGCAGGGTCTCCTGGAAGGACGAGCAGTTGACCTCCATGAGGGGCGCTTGAGCCCGGTCGCTGCGGTAGTGGATCGCGCGGGCCACGAGCTCCTTGCCGGTGCCGCTCTCGCCCGTGATCAGCACCGAGGTCGCCTGGCTGCGGACGACCTTCTCAATGAGATCCCTCACTTCCTCCATGGGGGCCGACTCGCCGATGATCTCCTCCCCCGTGTACCGGCGCCAGGCCTTGCGCCGGTACAGGTCGAGCTCGTTCGCCTGCCGGAAGGTCCGCGCCGCGGCCTCGACCGCCATCTCGATGTCTTCCTTCTCGTACGGCTTGCGCAGGAAGTCGCAGGCGCCCAGCTTCATCGCCTCCACGGCCGACTGCACGTCCCCGTAGGCGGTGATCACGATCACCTGGACGAGCGGGTCCATCTGGCGGACCCGCCGCAGCACCGAGAGGCCGTCCGTGTCCGGCAGGCGCATGTCGAGGATCATGACCTGGGGCCGCACGTCGGCCACCTTCTCCAGCCCCTCGGCTCCCGTGCTGGCCCCCTCGACCGCATACCCCTTCTCGCGAAGCACTCGGGAGAGGGACTTGCGGATGAGGAGCTCGTCGTCCACCACGAGCACCGTGTTCTTCACGCCCCTAGTCCTCCGGCGGGCCCGGTGGCTCGGCCGGCACCGGGAAGGAGACCCGCAGGGTCGCGCCGCCTCCGGGATTGTTCTTTGCGGTGATCACGCCCCCGACCTCGCGGATGATCTGGAGCGAGATGGGCAAGCCCAGGCCGGTGCCCATGGAGCGGGTCGTGAAGAACGGGTCGAAGATCTTCTCCATCAGATCCCGCGGAATTCCGACCCCCGTGTCGCGGAAGGAGACGTCCACCATCGAGCGCCGGGTGCGGTAGCGCCGCACCCCGAGCGTGACGTGCAGCTCGCCCCCCTCGGGCATGGCCTGGACCGCGTTGAGGCACAGGTTCAGGAAGACCTGCTGGGTGAGATCCGGATCCGCGTACACGAGGGGTATCTCCTCCCCCACCTCCGCGTAGTCCTTGAAGAGGGTCACCTGGGCGTCGCCCAGCTGGAGCTCCAGCAGGTCCAGCGTCTTCTCCAGGACCTGGCGCAGATCACAGGATTGCGGCCGGGCAGCCGGCGGGCGGGCGAACATCAGGAGACCGGTGATGATCTGCTCGATCCGGTCCAGCTCCTTGATGACGTCGTCGAGATCCTCCCGCCGGGCGTCGTTGGGCTTGAGCTTCGAGCCCACGTACTGGACCGTCGTGCGGATGCCCGTGAGGGGGTTGCGGATCTCGTGGGCCACGTAGGCCGAGAGCTCGCCCAGGGAGACGAGCCGGTCGATGTTCTTCTGGAACTCCCCGTCCTCGCTCTCGGACGTGGCCTCGGCCAGCACGACCGAGCCCAGCAGGGCCCCGTCTTCGTCGCGCAATGGCAGGGACTCGGCCTTGAGGGTGAGCTGCCGCCCCTCGGCCTCGATCCGGAAGTCGCGCGGCTCGCGCGAGGAGCCCTTGAGCCAGCGCGCCTCGGCGCCCGGGAACAGGCGGGACGCCGGCAGCCCCAGCAGCCCGCCGGGCTCGACGGCGAACAGCTCCTCGATGCGACGGTTGTTGTAGGTCACCCGGCGCTCACGGTCGAGCGCCACGACTCCCTGCTCCAGCGCGTCCAGGACCTGCGTGGGCCAGGGAACCGGCCGGGGTGCGGTCTCGGATTCGGCCGGACGCCCCGCGGCTTCGCTACGCGTGCTCATCCACCCTCCGCGAGCGGAATCTCCGATGCGTGCTGAGAGGTAGCACAGGCTGCTGCCCCAGGCAACGACGGATGCGTCCCGGAGCGAGCGCAGCCCGTCGCTTTCGATGCTCGAGGCGATGCGGGGGGCGTTGCGCCTCTCCGCGTGGGCCCGCGAGCGCATCGGTTGAGCGCGTCCGGCGCGGCTGCTAGAATCCCGGGTCGCTTTCTTCCATGGTCGCTTCGGCCCGTACCGGGAGCCCTGAATGCTTCGCTATCTGCGCGTCGGCAGCAAGCACACCAAGGCCATCTGGTGGTTGCTCACCGTCGTCACCGTCGTCACCTTCCTCGGTGGCTTCGTGTTCCTCTTCGGCATGGGCGCGGGCTCCGGCGAGGTGGGCGGCCGCCCGGGAGTCCTGGGGGTCGTGGATGGCGCCCCCATCACCGGCCAGGAGTTCCAGACGGCCCTGGCCACGCAGCGCGACGCCTTCCGCCGCCAGTACGGCTCCGAGCCCTCGGACATGGACGAGAAGAACGTCGAGATGCAGGCCTGGCGATCGCTGGTGACCCAGAAGATGCTGGCTCGGGCGGCCCGCCAGGCCGGCATCAAGTCGCACGACCGGGAGGTCGTCCTGACGCTGGAGACCTCGCCTCCGCCCGAGCTGGCGACCCAGCCGGAGTTCCAGACCGACGGTAAGTTCGATCCCGAGAAGTATCGGGCGGCCCTGCGCAACCCGAACCTTTCCTGGGCGCCCTTCGAGGAGCTCACCCGCCGGCAGCTCCCGGTACGCAAGCTGGAAGAGCGGATGATGTCCTCGCTCAAGCTGAGCGAGCCCGAGCTGGCCCAGGCCTACCACGAGCGCTTCGACCGCGCCTCCGCCACGGTCGTGGCCATCTCGCCCGACCTGACCGCCAAGTTGCCGCCGCCGCAACCGGCCGATCTGGATCGCGTCTATCAGGAGTACAAGGGCCGGTTCAACGCCGGGCCCCGCGTGGACCTCGAGATCCTCGTCGTCCAGAAGAAGTACTCGGACGAGGACGTGCGCGTCGCGCGCCAGACCGCGCAGATACTCGTCGACCGCATCCGCAAGGGCGAGGACTTCGCCCAGCTCGCCAAGGACAATTCCGAGGGGCCGGCGGCCGATCGGGGCGGCGTCATCGACCGCACCCTTCAGCTGGCGGACCTCGGCCCCGATCTGGGCCCCAAGGTGGGCGCGCTCCAGCCCGGGCAGGTGACCGACGCGCTCCCCGGTCCCGGGCGCTTCGTCATCCTCAAGCTGCTGGAGCGGGTGCCGCAGCCGGGCCAGCCGACGCCCGGCCTTCGCCTGGCGCAGATCATCGTGCGCATTCATCCCACGGAAGACGAGCTTCGCGCCCAAGGCGACGAGCTGCAGAAGCTGCGCAGCCGCGCCCGAACCCTGAAGAGCCTGGGCAAGGCGGCGGCCGAGAAGGGGCTGGCCACGGCGCGCACCGGCTATTTCGACCCCAATAGCCCGCCCCAGGGCCTGGCGACCGTGCCCGAGGCGGCCGACTGGGCGTACGGCGCCAAGCAGGGCGAGGTGAGCCCCGTGTTCGAGGGCACCGACGAGTACGCCATCGCTCAGGTGGCCGCGCGCCACGAGAGCGGCCCCGTCTCTCGGGACATGCTGGGCGAGACCCTGCGTCAGATCGCCGAGATGGAGGCGCGCGTGGATCGCGCCAAGCCCGTCGCCGATCGGCTGGCCGGAGCGCTGGCTCAGGGCCGCCCGCTGGAGGAGGCCGCCAGGGAGCTGGGGCTCACCGCCTTCACGGTCAAGGACATGACCCGGGCGCAACCGGATCCGCGCCTATCCGCGGCCCCCGAGCTGGTCGGCTCGCTGTTCGGCACCACGCCCGGCCACACGGTGGGCCCGATCCGGGAGCCGGCGGGCTGGTACTTCGCCCGCCTGGACGCCAGGACCCTGGCGCCCATGGACTCGACCTTCGAGAAGACGAAGGGCGCGCTCGCGAGCGAGATCCTCGCCACGCGGCAGAGGACGTTCTTCAGCTCCTGGCTCGAGGATCTGCGGATGAAGGCGAAGGTCCAGGACATGCGCCTCTCCCCCTCGCGGTAGCCGGGCGGCTCGAGCGCGGCCCACCTCGCAGCAGACGGGCGGCGGGAACACCTTCCCGCCGCCCGTCACGCGTTGGCGCCCTCACGCGCCGGGCTTGTTCTCGGGCGGCTTGCTCTCCGGGGGCACGTGCGGAGTGTCCGGCTTGGACTCCTCGGGATCCCGGTGCAGCTCGTCCGAGAACTCGCGCTGCGCCTTGCGGAATTCCCGCATGGCGTTCCCGAGACCACGCGCGAGCTTGGGCAGCTGGCTGGGCCCGAAGATGAGCAGCACGATGATGAAGAGGATCATCATCTCGCCGGGACCGAAGTTGAACACCTTGACCTCCTTTGAGGGACCTTCCTACTGACCCAGGCGGAGCCGGCTGCGGTCGCTCCCGAGCACCACCGTCACATCGGCCTGATCGGATTCGCGAGTCTGCCGGATCACCGGCGGCCCGCCGAGATACCGCGCCACCGCCAGCGCCGCCGCAGGATCGTCGTTCCGCGCCACGATCAGCGTGGCGAAGTAATCGTCACGGTCCGCGTTGCGCACCTCCACGACCCGGAAGCCGCCCTCCCGCAGATACGACGCCAGACGCCCGGCCACACCGCCCTCACCCGATCCGTTCAGCACCTGCACCCGGATCGTGGGCCGAGCCGACTCGTCCAGCTCCGGAGCGCGCCTCGGAGCCAACCGCGACCACCCCCACGACAGCGCCAGCGCGACCACGAGCATCGCCACCAGGGCCGTGCCCACGCGTTGCGGCATCTCACCTCGCCCGGCCACGCCCTCTCCCCCGCGCGCCCGAACCCGGATCCAGCCGGCGAAGGGCGCGGCGCAGGCGGGTCCAGGTCCTCGCCAGCGACTCGGGAAGCACCCGGGTCTCCCCGACCGTGGCCATGAAGTTCGTGTCGCCGTCCCAGCGCGGCACCACGTGCACGTGAAGATGCCCCGGGAAGCCGGCCCCGGCCACGCGCCCCGAGTTCACCCCGATGTTCATGCCGTCCGGCTGATATTCCGCCTCCAGCGCGCGCTCCGCAAGGCCCAGCAGGTCCAGCAGGTCGGTCCGCCCGGCCTGCGTCAAGTCCGCGAAATGGGCCCGGTGCCGCTGGGCGACCACCATCAGGTGCCCCCCCGTATAGGGATAGCGATTCAGCATGAGGAGGGCGTGCGGCCGCCGGACGAGCACGAGGTGGGCGCGGTCCGCCGGGGAGCGCGCGACCTCGCAGAAGAGGCAGCCCCCCGGCTTTCGGGCGTGGTCGAGGTAGGCCATGCGCCATGGCGCCCAGAGGCGGTCGAGCCCGCGCGTCGCCTTCATCCGCCGTGGGCCTCCCCGGCCAGCTCGCGCTGGAGGCGCTCCGCCTCGGCCAGCTGCTCGACCGTGTTGATCCCGACCAGCTCGCGGTGATCGGCGGCGCAGACGACCCCGGCGCCGAGCCCGCGCCGGCGGAGCACCGCCACCGTGTCGGTGAGGTAGTACTCGCCCTGGGCGTTGCGCGGAGTGAGAGCGGAGAGCGCCTCGACCAACGGCGGGTAGCGGAAGGCATAGACGCCCGAGTTCACCTCGTCGATCCGGAGTTGCTCGGGGGTCGCGTCGCGCTCCTCGACGATCCCCGACAGGCTGCCGCCTCCGTCTCGCAGGATGCGGCCGTAGCCCGCCGGGTCCGGAACACGCATGGACAGCACGGTCACGGCCGCTCCGCTCGCCTCGTGGCCCTCGAGCAGCCCGTGGAGGGTGCCGGCCCGGAGCAGCGGCGTATCGCCGCAGACCACGAGCAGGGTCCCGTCGAAGCCCGCCAGGGCGGGACCCGCCATGAGGACGGCGTGCCCCGTGCCGCACTGCTCCGCCTGCGTCACCCACTCCACCTCGGCGTCGGCGAAGAGGGACATGACGCGCTCCCGCTGGTGCCCGACGACGACCAGCACGCGCCCCACGCCCAGCTCGCCCAGGGTCTCCAGCACCCAGGTCAGCAGGGGCTGTCCCGACATGGTGTGGAGCACCTTGGCCAGGTCGCTCTTCATCCGCGTCCCCTGTCCGGCGGCCAGCACCAGGGCGGCCGCTCCTGGATGGCGGAAGCGAGTCATCGGCGAATCCACTCGAAGTTGTCGATGAGCCGGGCCGGCCCGACTCGGGCGGCCACCGCGACCAGCAGCCGGCGCGCTGCCCCCGTGTCCTTCACCGGCTTCAGGGTGGCGGCGTCCACCACGGCCACGTAGTCCTCCCGCACCGACGGGTAGCGGCGCCACACGTCCCGGACCGCGCGCACCACCCGGCTCGCGGACCGCTCGCCCCGCGCCAGAGCGGCGCGTGCCGCCGCCAGGCCGCGCGAGAGGGCCACCGCCTCGGCTCGCTCCGCGGGCCCGAGATAGGCGTTGCGCGACGAGAGGGCCAGCCCGTCCGGCTCGCGGACGATGGCCCCCCGCCGGACGCGAACCGGCACCCGCAAGTCCCGAGCCATGCGCTCGATCAGCAGGGCCTGCTGGGCATCCTTCTGCCCGAGCCACAGCTCGTGCGGCTCCACGACTTCGAGCAGGATGAGCACGACCGTGGTCACGCCCTCGAAGTGCCCCGGCCGCGCCGCCCCCTCGAGGACGTCGCCCAACCCCGCCACTCGCACTCGCGTGCGGTGCCCCTCCGGGTAGAGGTCCGCGACCCGCGGCTCCCAGAGGAGGTCCACGCCGGCGTCGGCCAGCAGCGCGCGGTCCCGGCGGAAGGGGCGCGGATAGCGGGCGTAGTCCTCGTGGGGCCCGAACTGCAGGGGATTGACGAAGATGCTGGCCACGACGCGGTCGGCCGACGCCCGGGCGCGCCTCACCAGGCTGAGATGTCCGTCGTGGATCGCGCCCATGGTCGGGACGAAGGCCACGCGCAGGCCGCGCCGCTTCCAGCCTCCGATCACGGCACGAACCCGGGCGGCGCTCGCGGTTCGCACCAGCCGGCGACCGCTCCCGGCGTTCAATAGGACTCCGAGTCCGCGGGAAAGCGGCGGCTCTTCACGTCCGCCACGTACCGGCCGAACGCCTCGCGGACGGTGCCGGCCAGGTCCGCGTAGCGGCGAACGAACTTCGGCGTGTGGCCGAGATAGAGGCCCAGCAGGTCGTGGCTCACGAGGACCTGCCCGTCGCAGCCGGGACCCGCCCCGATGCCGATCGTCGGAATGGCGAGCTCGCGGCTCACCGCCGCACCCAGGGCGGCGGGGATCCCCTCCAGCACGATGGAGAAACAGCCGCACTCTTCCAGGAGCCGGGCCTCGCGCAGCAGCCGCTCCTGCTCCGCCGGGGCGCGCGCCTGCACCTTGGGGCCGCCGAAGACCAGCACCGACTGCGGCGTGAGGCCCAGGTGACCCATCACCGGGATCCCGATCTCCACGATCCGCCGGACGGCCTGGGCCACGCGCTCCCCGCCCTCCAGCTTGACCGCGTCGGCCCCTCCCTGCTGCACGAAGCGCCCGGCGTTGCGCACCGCCTGCTCCACGCTCACCTGGTACGAGAGGAACGGCATGTCGGCCACGACCAGCGCGGCCGGCCGGGCGCGGGCCACGGCCCGGACGTGATGCAGCATGTCCGCCATGGTGACGGGCAGCGTGTTCTCGTAGCCGAGGACCACCGTGCCCAGGCTGTCCCCCACCAGGACGATCTCGACGCCTGCCTCGTCGGCCAGCCGGGCCGTGGGGAAGTCGTAGGCCGTGACCACGGCGATGGGCTCCCCCCGGCGCTTCAGCTCGCGGATGGCGGGAGCCGTCCAGCGGCGCTTGGCCGCGGGCGCAGGCGCCGAGGCGGCGGCGGAGCCGCCCGCGGGCCGCGGGGCTCCCTTCTCGCCGCGGGCGGCCGCGGGGCGCACGGGGCGCTTGGCGCTCACGAGCCCGCCGCCCCGCGCTCGAGGGGCGCGTAGTACACGGTACCCTGGCGATGCGCCACGATCCGGCCGAGCAGGTCCTCGAAGTCGTCCGCGTTGTTCACGAAGTCGATCCCGTTCGTGTTCACGACCAGCAGCGGAGCGTCCGCGTAGTGGAAGAAGAAGTGGTTGTAGGACTCGTTGAGCTGCCGGATGTAGTCCCGGTCCATGTCCTTCTCGAAGGGCCGGCCGCGCCGGTCGATGCGCTCGAGCAGGATGTCGGGGCTGGCCTGCAGGTACACGACCACGTCGGGCCTCACCACGTCCAGCTCCAGCCAGACCACCAGCTTCTCGTACAGCGCCAGCTCGCGGTCGGAGAGGTTGAGGCCGGCGAAGATGCGGTCCTTCTGAAAGAGGTAGTCGGCGACCAGCCGCTCGGAGAACAGCTCGGTCTGCTGCAGGCTCCGCTGCTGCTGGTACCGGCTGAAGAGGAAGTGCATCTGCGTCTGGAACGCGTACCGCTCCCGATCCCGATAGAAGTCCTTTAGGAAGGGATTCTCCTCGACCTCCTCCAGGACGAGCTGGGCCTCGAGCCGCTCGGAGAGCAGCTTCGCCAGGCTGGTCTTGCCCACGCCGATCACGCCCTCGATGGCGATGTACCGATTCTCCGTCACCGCCATGGGCGACCCGGCCGGGGCGAGGAGGTCATCGGCCCGTCAGTTCCACAGCCGGCTCCCCTTCTTGACCGGCGGCCGGGTATTGCCGAGGCGCGACAGGTGCGCCACCAGGGTCTCCCCCGTCACCGGGTGGACCAGCAACGGGTCCAACTCGACCAGGGGCACGAGCACGAACGTGCGGCGAGTCAGCTCGGGGTGCGGCACCTTCAGATCCGGCTCGTCCACGATCTGATCCCCGTAGAGCAGCAGGTCCAGATCGATGGCCCGGGGGCCCCATGGCCGGGTGCGGACGCGGCCGAGTCGTCGCTCGATCAGGAGGAGGTTCCAGAGGAGCTGCCGGGCGCTGAGCCCGGTCTCGAGCTGGGCCACGGCATTGAGGAAGTTGGGCTGCTCCACGTCGCCGACCGGCTCCGTGTCGTAGAGCGAGGAGGCCCGAACGAGCCGCGAGGAAGACAGCCGGGCCAGGTCGTCCAGGGCGAGCCGGATCATGCTCTCCCGCTCTCCCAGGTTGGAGCCCAGTCCGATGTAGGCCATCATGGACGGCGCTCCCGCAGCACCTCGATGACCGCCCGCCCGCCGGTGGTCCAGCCCAGGTTCTGCTTGGCGATGCGCACCCGCACCCGGCGCACGGCGAAGCGGCCCAGAACCTCCTCGGCCGTGGTCGCGGCCAGCGTCTCCAGCAGGTGGAAGCTCTTGCCCTCGACGATCTCCCGCACCAGTCGGTAGATCCCGTCGTAGTCCACCGCGTCGGCCAGCTTGTCGCTGCGCTCCGCCCGGTCGTCCAGCGGCTCCAGCTCGAGGTCCACCTCGAGCCTCTGGCCCGCTTCCTTCTCGTAGGGTCGGGCTCCGTGGTGCCCGAAGACCGACAGACCTTCCAGCCGGACGATGGCCAAGCCTTCCTCCCGGGAGCGGCGGCCGGCCCTTGCCGGCGCCCAGCTCCAGCCAAATGCGAGCCGCAGTCTAGGGGGGGGCTCCCAGGGTGGTCAAGACGACGCGGGCCGCACGGTTGACGATCGGGCTCGCGATCCGGACGGCCGTTCGCGCGGGCAGCACCTCCGCCGCGCGCCGCCCGCGAGGGCGGACCTACACCGGCACGCCGAACTCTCGCAGCGCCTCGTTCAGGGACGTCTTGAGATCGGTGCTCTCCCGGCGCCGCCCGATGACGAGGGCGCAGGGCACGCCGAACGAGCCGGCCGCGAACGCCTTCGGCACGGAGCCCGGGATCACCACCGCGCGCGGGGGCACCCTGCCGCGCGTCGTGGTCGGCGCGGGCCCGGTGACGTCGACGATCGGCGTCGAGGCCGTGAGCACGACGCCCGCCCCGAGCACGGCTCCCTCCTCCACCAGCACGCCCTCGACGACGATCGCCCGCGAGCCGACGAAGCAGTCGTCTTCCACGATCACGGGACGGCTCTGCGGTGGCTCGAGCACTCCGCCGATGCCCACGCCGCCCGAGAGGTGCACGCGCGCCCCGATCTGCGCGCACGAGCCGACGGTGGCCCACGTGTCCACGAGCGTGCCCGTCTCCACGCGCGCCCCGATGTTCACGTAGCCGGGCATGAGGATGACGCCCGGCGCGAGGAACGAGCCGTAACGCGCCACGCCGGGCGGCACGACGCGCACGCCCGCCGCCTCGAGGCCGCGCTTCAGGGGAATCTTGTCGTGGAACTCGAAGGGACCCGCTTCCAGCGTGCGCGCGACGCGCAGGCGGAAGTAGAGAGCCAGCGCCTGCTGGAGCCAGCCGTGGGTCACCCACTCCCGGCGGCCGTCCCCGGCCGGCAGCTTCTCCGCCACGCGCAGCTCGCCCGAGTCCAGCGAGGCGATCGCGCCCTCGACCGCCCCCCGCACCTCGCCCTCCGTCAGGGGCCGGCGGCCTTCGTACGCGGCCGCGATCACCGCCTGCCAGCGCTCGACGGGGAGATCGCTCATCGCTCGAGCGCGGCTCCCGCCGCCTCCAGCCGCCGGATGGCTTCCCGGCACTCGGCGAGGGTGGGGACCAGGGCGAAGCGGATGAAGCCGGCGCCCGCCGCGCCCAGGAACGAGCCCGGCAGCGCCACCAGGCCGATCCGCAGCAGGCGCTCGACGAAGGCCAGGTCGTTGCCGCCCGGGACGCGCAGCCAGAGGTAGAAGGTGGCCTCGCTCGCCTCGACCCGCCAGCCGCGGCGCGCGAAGTAGTCGAGGAAGAGCGTGCGCTTGGCGGCGTACTTCGCCCGCTGCTCCGCGGCGTGCGCGTCGTCGCTCCAGGCGGCGACGGCCGCGCTCTGCACGAAGTCCGGGGTGGCCACGCCCACGTTGGGGCGGAACTTCCGCAGGGCGGCGATCAGCCGCGGATCGCCGGCGATGAAGCCCGAGCGGTACCCGGTCATGGCCGAGCGCTTGCTCAGGCTGTGGAGCGCGACCACGTTCTCGAGCCCGCACTCCAGCATCGAGGGCGGCGGCGCGCCGAAGTACACCTCGGCATAGGCCTCGTCGGCGGCCACCCAGAACCCGTGCCGCCGCGCCAGCGCGGCGATCCCGGCCAGCGCGGCGCGGTCCAGGGTCGAGCCCGTCGGGTTGTGCGGGCTGTTGAGCCAGAGGAGCGCCGTGCGCTCCCACACCTCCGCGGGCACGCGCTCCGGCACGAAGCGCCAGCCGTCCTCGCTGCGCAGCGAGACGAGGTAGGGATCCGCGCCCGCGAAGCGCGCGGCCGGCTCGTAGACGGGATAGGCCGGCGAAGGGATCACGATCGTGCGCCGCTCGGGCCCGCCTCCCCCCGTCCCGCGGCCGCCGCGCCCCACGATGGCGAAGGCCATGAGGAAGACGGCTTCCTTGGTCCCGTTGGCCGGGAGCACGTCGGTCTCGGGGTCCAGGGCCACGCCGTAGCGGCGCGCGCACCAGCCCGTGAAGGCGGCGCGCAGCTCGGCCTGCCCGGCGACCGCGGGGTAGCTCGAGACCACGGGGACGGCGCGCTTGAGCGCCTCCCGGATGAACTCGGGCGTCTCCTCGCGCGGGTCGCCGATGCTGAAGACGATGGGCCGCAGGTCCCGCGGCACCAGCTCCCGCCGCCGCCGATCCAGGACCGCGAACGGGTACTCGCCGCCCTCGGTGAGGAGGGGGTTCAGAGGCGCGGGGGCGCCGCGCCGGGGCTCGTCCGCGGAGCCGCTCACGAGGCCTCCCGGCTCAGGTACCGGGCCAGACAATCGTAGGTCCGCACCAGGTTGGGCACGGGGCAGTACTCGTCGGGCACGTGGCAGAGGTCCGGCACGCCGGGTCCGAAGTTGAAGGCCGGAATCCCCGCGTCGCTGAAGCGGGCCACGTCGGTCCAACCCTGCTTCCCCGTCAGCTTCAGGCCGAAGCGCTCCACGAACTCGCGCACCGCCGGCAGATCCAGGACCACGCGCCCCGGCGGGGCGGAGTCCACCACCCGGAACTCGAACTCGGAGGGCACCAGGCCGCGCAGGCGGCGCTCCGCCTCCTCCACCGTCCGATCGGGCGTGAAGCGATGGTTCAGGTTCGCCACCAGCTCGTCGGGCACCACGTTCTTCGTGCGGCCGGCCTGCACGGTGGTGACCTGGAGGGTCTCGCGGTACTCCACGCCCTGCACCTGGACGGGCGTCGAGGGAAAGCGCGTGATCTCGGCCAGCCAGGGGGCCGCGCGCTCGACCGCGTTCACGCCGGTCCAGGGCCGGGCCGCGTGCGCGGCCCGGCCGCGGACCCGCACCTCGACGTTCATCATGCCGTTGCAGCCCATCTCGATCTCCGCGTCCGTGGGCTCGAGGAGCACGGCCAGGACCGCCTCGCGCAGCCAGGGCATCTCCGCGAGCACCCGCCCCAGGCCGTTGCCCTCGTGCGGACCTTCCTCGGCATCGTAGAAGACGGCGGCCAGATCGAAGCGGAGCGCCGCCGGCTCGAGGCTCTCGAGCAGCGCCAGCATCACGGCGTCGCCGCCCTTCATGTCCGTCGCGCCCAGGCCGTAGAGGCGATCGCCTTCCCGGCGGGCCCGCTCGTTGCCCTTCGGCGGCACGGTGTCCAGGTGGCCCGCGAGCACCAGGAGGGGCCGGCCGCGCCGCGGGCCCCGCCAGACGACGGCGTTGCCCGAGCGCAGGCACTCTCCGGTCCCCCGGCGCGCGAGCCTCTCGGCGACGAAGCCGGCGATGGCCGCCTCCTGGCCGGTGAGGCTGGGAATGTCCACGAGCGCGGCGAGCAGGCCCGTGAGGTCCTCGACGTTCATGGCTCCTCGCATGGAAGCGGCGACGGGCGTCGCGGACGAGCGTCCCGCGCCCGCCGCCCCCCCGCGTCTCCGCGGCGCGGCTGCGCCCGTCCGGCCGACCGCGGCCCCGAGGTCGCGTCCGGAGACCCCGTCGAGGCGGAGCCGCGCCGCCGGGCGGGCGCAGCGGCGTCCGCGTGCGGACGAACTCCGGGGCCGGGACACTAGCACCCGCGGCGCGGCCGCGCTACCGCCGCGGCGGCGCACCGCGCCCCGTCCGCGGAGCCAGCTCGCGCGCCGCGGCGCGGATCTCCTCGTCGGCGCCGGGAAGTGCTGCCGCGCGGGCGAGCCACGCCCGGGCCCTCGCGCTGTCGCCCTCCATGAACGCGGCGAGTCCCGCGTAGTACGGGTAGGCGGGCTCCGCCGGGAACGCGTCCGCCAGCTTGCCGTACTCCTCGGTCGTCTCCCGCCAGGCGCCGCCGCGCGAGAACGCCACCGCCAGTCGCTCGTGGTCCTCGCGCCAGAGCGGATCCTCGGCGCGGGCGCGCGCCACGTCTTCCGGGCCCGGTTGCAGCTCGATCCATCCGGCCGTGCTGTCGTAACGGAAGAAGTAGTCGCGCCCCCCTGACGGGCCCGGGCGGGCGCGGAATCCTGCCAGGAGCGAGGCCCGCAGGGTGGAGTCGCCGTACCAGACCCGGATCGCCGGTCCGTTCCCCGCCAGGAAGCCCACGTCGCTGGGCACGCCGGTGAAGAAGAAGCGCGTGCCGTGCGGCACCGCGGGGAGCTTGGCCTGCAGGTCGCGCCGCATGAAGTCGAGGAACTCGGAGGCGCGCCTCAGGTACCACTGCGCGCCCCAGTCGTGCGACACCCGCTCCGCCTGCCCCGCCCGGAGCAGGCCGAGCGCCACCACGACCGCCAGGGCCAGCGCGCGCCGGCGCGCCAGCAGGACGCCGAGGGCGAGCCAGGCGCCCAGCATGCCGAAGATCCCATAGTGAAGGTGCCAGCCGACCGAGGGCATGGCGAGCGGCAGCCACGCCGCCGCTGTCCAGGCGGCGGAGAAGAGCAGGGCGCGCCGCGGCTCGGCGGCGGCCGTCTCCGCCCCCTCCCGGCGCCCGAGGAAGGCCCAGACCACGAGCCCGGCGAGGAAGAGCGCGCCGATCGCGCCGACCGCGAGCGGGTGCGCCCAGCCGAACTCGGGCCGCGGCACGGCGTCCAGGTTGAAGACCGCGAGCAGGGTGCGGAGCGCCCCGCGCGCGGGGGCCACGTTCATGTGCTCGACGGAACCCGCGGCGCGCGCGTACCAGAAGCGCCCGCCCAGCTGCGGATGCAGAGCCGCCCAGGCCGCGGCCACCAGGAACATGGGGGTCAGGCGCCGGAGCGCCGCCGGCAGCGGACGCCTCTGGATCCAGATCCCCAGCGCCACGCCTGCCGCCGGCAGCAAGGCCGCGGTCTCCTTGCTTAGCAGCGCCAGCGCGTACGCGAGCGTGGCCAGGACCACTCGCTCGCGGGCCAGCAGGCAGAGGCTCGCCAGGGCGAAGAGCATCATCCACAGGTCCTGCGCGCCCGCCACCCAGACGATGGGCATCCCCAGCGCCGCCAGGGCCGGCGCCCCCGCGGTCGCCACCAGGGCGGCGCGCGTCCCCGCCAGGCGCCGGGCGAGCAGGAAGTAGAGCAGCAGGACGCCCAGCGCGAGCAGCAGGTTGACCGCGTGGAACGGCAGCTCCTGCGCGCCGAAGAGGTGCTGCAGGCTCCAGTAGTGGAGCTCGCGGGACCACGGCCGGTAGTAGTGCCCCAGCCACGACAGGTGCGGCTTCCACAGGGAGAGGAAGGACGCGTGGCGTGTCAGGTCCAGGAAGACGTAGTCGTCGTTCACGAACGTGGCGCGCAGGACCCAGGCGTACTGCGAGAGGAGGAACCCCGCCAGGAGGCCGGCCACGACCAGGAGGTCGCGGCCCGGCCGGCGGCCGACGGAGCCCGCGTCGCCCATGCCCGCTCCCGCCCCCGGACTCAGGACGCCCGGCCGGAGGTGGGCCCCGGCCCGGTCACGGCCGCCATCGGGCGAGGAAGATGTTGGTCTCGTGAGGGGCTCGGTGCCCGCGGTTCGACTCGAAGAGGAGCCACTTGCCGTCGGGGCTGAACATGGGGAAGCCGTCGAAGAGGGGGTCGCGCGTCACGGGCCGGGGCGCGCCGCCCGAGAGATCCACGAGGTAGAGGTCGAAGTTCCGGCCGTGCGGGTCGTCGCGGTTCGTGGCGTAGATGAGCGCCCGATCGTCCGGCGTGAAGTAGGGGGCGAAGGAGGCGCCCGGGTCGTGCGTGATCTGCCGCGCGTCCGAGCCGTCGGCCCTCATCACCCAGAGGTCCATCTGCACGGGACGGACCAGGCCCCGGGAGAGCAGGGCCCGGTAGTCGGCCAGGGACGCCGAGTCGGCGGGGTGATAGGCCCGGTAGCAGATCCAGCGGCCGTCATGGGAGAAGTAGGGGCCGCCGTCGTAGCCGGGCGTGTGCGTGAGGCGCACGACCCCCGAGCCGTCGGGGTGCATCTTGTAGATCTCGAGATCGCCGTCACGCACCGAGGTGAAGACGATCCACCGGCCGTCCACGGAGAGCGTCCCCTCGGCGTCGTAGCCGGGCGTGGTCGTGAGCCGCCGCAGGTCGGAGCCATCCGGCCGGGCCGTGAAGATGTCGTACCCCGTGTAGATCGGCCACACGTAGCCGTGCGAATAGTCCGGCGGGGGCGGACACGAGTCGCCCGCGAGGTGGGTGGACGAGAAGAAGATGCGCCGGTCGTGGTCGTAGAAGCAGCCGCAGGTGCACCGCCCGCGCCCCGTGCTCACCCGCGTCTCCCTGCCCGTGCGCAGATCCATCACGTACATCTGGTCGCAGGGCCAGCCCTCGCGGGTGGCCTGGAAGATGATCTTCGTCCCGTCGCCCGACCAGTAGGCCTCCGCGTTCTCACCGCCGAAGGTGAGCTGCCACAGCTCGGCGAAATGCGTCTCGCCGGAGCGGATCAGGCTGTCCGCGGGAGCGGCCGTCGGCGGCACGGGCAGGGAGCGGGCGGCCGCCGCCGCGCCCTCCGAGCCGGCGGTGGAGGCGGCCGCGCGCGGGCCGGTGGCCGGCGGGCCGCCGAGCAGCGCGGCCAGGACGATGGCCGTGGCGACGAGGCGGCTCATGGGCGCCTCCCCAGCGTGGCCGGGACCTCCACGAGATTGCCCTTGCGCCGGATCGTGAGCTTCACCGTCTGACCCGGCCGGCGCGAGCGCAGGGCGTACGTGTAGTCGTAGATGTTGTCGATGCGGATATCGTCGAACTTCACCACCACGTCCCCCTCCCCCAGCCCGGCCAGCGCCGCGGGGCTTCCTTCCCGTACGCCGGAGAGGAGCACGCCGCCCTCGGTCTGCGTGTAGTCGGGGATCGTCCCCAGGTACGCCCCGTAGCCCGCGCCGCCGGCGACACGCCCCGCGCTGCTGTCGGCCTTGGCCCGCAGGTAGCGCGGGCGCGGGCGGGCGTCGAGCGACTCGAGCAGCGCCGCGGCGAAGCCCGTGACCCGCCACAGGCCGGTCTCGTTGATCTTGTCCCAGGTGTCGCTGGGCTTGTGATAGTCGGCGTGCGCGCCGGTGAAGAGCATGAGCACGGGGATCTGGCGCTTGTAGAACGAGGAGTGGTCGCTCGGCCCGTAGCCGTCGCTCGTGGTCCGGAGGTCGAACGTGTCGGGGCGGGCTCGGTTCACGCGGGTCACCAGCGCCGGGAACTCCTCGGCCGTCCCCACGCCCATCACGATCAGCTTGTCGTCGCGCAGCCTCCCCACCATGTCCATGTTGACCATGGCCTCGATGCTCGCGAGCGGCCGGGGCGGATCGTCCACGAAGTGCGAGGAGCCCACGAGCCCCATCTCCTCGCCGGTGAAGGCGGCGAAGAAGACGTCGTGCTCGGGGCGCCAGCCCTGCGCCGCGCGCCCGGCCATCAACCGGGCGGCTCCCAGCAGCGCGGCGGTGCCCGAAGCGTTGTCGTCCGCGCCCAGATGGGGCACGTGCTCGTTGGGATCGAGGGAGGTCTCGCCCCCGTAGCCGAGATGGTCGTAGTGCGCGCCGAGGACCAGCGCCCGCGTGCTGTCGCGCCCGGGGAGCCTCCCGACCACGTTGCGGATGCGCGCGCGGGTGCGGACGAGCGTGACCGTGAGCGTCACCGAATCCGGAAGGGCGATGGCGTGCGGCCGGGTCAGGCTGTCGATCGTCATCTGCTCCTGGAGCAGGCTCGTGCCCGCGCGCCGCACGAGGGCCTCGCCCAGGGAGTCCGCGAGCCAGCCGGCGAGGAGCCCGCTGGTCATGTAGCCCTGGCCGTCGGAACGAGGCCGCCGCACCGGCTCGCCGGCGTGCCAGCGCGGGCCGTTCACCACCAGCAGCCCCAGCGCCCCGTGCTCTCGCGCCGCGATCGCCTTCGTGCGCAGCTCGGCGTGCGGCGTGTTCACCGTCCCCTCGAAGCGGCTGGTGGAGTCCAGCTCCCCCGGCTCGTTCGTGAGCACGAGCACGATCTTGTCGCGCACGTCGAGGCCCGCGTAGTCGTCGTAGTCGTACTCGGGGGCGGTGATCCCGTAGCCCGCGAACACCACGGGCGCGGTGAGGGTGCCGTTCGTGGAGAAGCCGAGCGGCTGGAAGGCGGGGCCCGCCTCGTAGCGGCGGCCCCGCGTCACGAAGGCGGTGGGCCGGCCGACCTCGGCGCCCGTCGTGACCTCGAAGGACTGCTGCCAGGTGCCGTCGTCGCCGCCCGGCGCCAGGCGGAGCGCGCGCATCTCCTGCTCGACCAGGTCGGCCGCCTGCTCGAGGCCCTCGGTGCCCACGCCCCGGCCCTCCAGGCGGGGATCCGCCAGCTCCCGCACGATCCGCAGCAGCCGCGCGCTGTCCGGGAGCGCCTGCGGCACGCGCGTGGCCTCGGGGGCCGGCGGGCGCCGGGTGGGGCTCCGCGTCGGCCGGCTCCGCGGCGGGGGCGGCGGCGCCAGGCCGCCGAGACGCCCCCATTCGCCGATGGCCTGCGACCCGGCCGCCGCCGCCAGGAGCAGCAGCAGCGAGGCCATTCCCAGAGCCCGAGCCCGCTTCATGACCGTTCCTCCCAGAGGATCTTCATGCCCTTGAGCGTCAGCCCCTCGTCCACCGCCTCCACCGTCTCGCACTCGGGGGCCACGACCGCCGCCCAGCCGCCCGTGGCCACCACGCGCGGCGTGCCCCTCATCTCGCGCGCCAGCCGGCGCACGAGCGCGTCCACCAGCCCCGCCGCGCCCCAGACCACCCCCGCGCGCAGCGACTCCTCGGTCGTGCGGCCCACGGCGCGCTGGGGGCGCTGCAGCTCGACTCGCGGCACGCGGGCGGCTCGCCGGAACAGCTCCTCGGCCGAGGTGCCGACGCCGGGGGCGATCGCCCCGCCGAGGTAGGCGCCGTCGCGGGAGACGCAGTCGAAGGTGGTGGCCGTGCCCAGGTCCACGACGATCACCGGCGTGCCGTAGAGGGCCCGCGCGGCCAGGGCGTTGGCGATGCGATCGGCGCCCACGGCCGTGGGGTCGTGGTAGCGGATGCGCAGCAGCCCGCGCACGCGTGCCGCGTCCACCTGGAGCGGCGCGCGGCCCGTGAGCCGCTCGAGCGCCCCGCTCCAGGCCGGCGTCAGGTTGGGCACCACGGAGCAGAGCACCGCGCCGGCGGGCCGCCCGGCGCGCGCTCGCGGCGGGCGCGCCGGCCCCGCGGCGTCCCGGCCCAGGAGGTGCGCGAGCAGCATCGTGGCTTCGTCGGCCGTCCGCCGCCCGCTGGTGAGCCGCCAGAAGCCGTCCAGCTCGGCGCCGCGGAAGCGGCCCACCACGGTGTCGCTGTTCCCGATGTCCACCGCCACCAGCTCGCCGGCACGCCCCGGCCGCCGGCTCCTGTCTCGCTCAGGCACGGTTCGTATCCTCCGGTGTCTCGTCCAGGGGCTCGGCCGCCGCCCGCGCGCGGCGGCGGGCCACGAAGTAGGAGAGCCCCACGCTCAGGAAGTAGAGCCCGATCAGGGGAACGCCCATGATGAGCTGGGCCGTCACCACGTCTCCCGGCGTGATCGCCGCCGTCACGAAGAAGACCAGCACGACCGCGTAGCGCCACTGCCGCAGCAGGAAGGCCGGCGTCACGATCCCGAAGGCGGTGAGCGCCATGGTCACGAGGGGAAGCTGGAACACCAGGCCGCAGGCCAGGGCCAGATTGTAGAAGAAGGAGAGCAGCTCGCCCACGCGGATCTGCTGCTCCATGTTCGGGATCAAGAACACGCTCAACACCCGCATCACCAGGGGCGTCAGGTAGAAGTACGAGGCCAGCACGCCGAGCGCGAAGAGCACCATCGAGAGCAGGGCCATGGGCAGGATCAGCCGCCGCTCGCGGCGGAACAGCCCCGGGACGACGAAGCCCCAGATCTGCAGGAACACGATGGGCAGCGCGATCGCCAGGCCGAGGACGAGCGCGAGCTTGAGCCGCTCGTTGAACGCCTCGAGCGGGGAGATGACGATCACCCGCCTCACCGTGCGCCGGATCATGTCCTCCATGACCCGCGGCGCGAGCAGCCAGCCCGCGATCGCCCCCACCGCGCAGGCGCTGAGCGAGCGGGTCAGCACCTTGCGCAGCTCGTCGAGGTGCTGGAGGAAGCTCATCTCCCCGAGCGGGCCGGGCTCCTGGCTCATGACCCGGTTTCCACGGACAGGTCGCCCGCCAGCACGTCGATCGCGGCGCCGTCCGCGTCCACCAGGCGCAGGGCTCCGTCGGGCGTCAGGGCGCGCGCCTCGCCGCGCACCTCCCCCACCGGCGTGCGCGCCGTCACGGGCCTCCCCCAGAAAGTGGCCCGGGCGCTCCACTCCTCGAGCAGCGTGCCGCGCGAGCCGCGCTCCAGCTCCTCCCAGAGCGGCTCGAGCGCGTCGAGGAAGGCGGCTGCCACCTCCTCGCGCCTCGCCGCCACGCCCTCGCGAGCCAGCGAGGTCGCCGAGCCCGCGAGCGCCGCGGGGAAGTCGTCCTCGGCCTGGAGGACGTTGACGCCCACCCCCACGACCACGGCCTCGAGCGCCCCCGGGCCGCGCGCGCCGCCCTCGGCGAGGCTCAGGCGGCGGCTCTCGCACAGCACGCCCGCCACCTTGCGCCCGCCGAGGAGGACGTCGTTGGGCCACTTCAGGGAGGGGGCCGCCCCCAGCCGCTCGAGCGCCCGAGCCACGGCCAGCCCCGCGGCCAGCGGCACGAGCCCGAGGGGAGCGCCGCGGCCGTTCCGGTGGAGCGCCACGGAGATCGCCAGAGCCTTCCCGGGCGCGGTGTGCCAGGCCCGCCCCGCCCGGCCGCGCCCGCGAGTCTGCGCCTCCGCGACCACCGTCGTGCCGTGCGGCGCGCCCGCGGCGCAGGCGGCCCAGGCCTCGTCGTTCGTCGAGGCGGTCTCGGCCAGGGTCACGAGGGTGCGGCCCAGGCGGCGGGCCCCGAGCCGCGAGAAGAAGCGCGAGCGAGCGAAGGCGGGCTCAGCCAACGTCCTCGATCTCCAGGCTCAGGTCGAGAGCGGGAGCCGAGTGCGTGAGGGCGCCCACCGAGAGGTAGTCCACGCCCGTCTCCGCGAACGCGCGGGCGGTGGACAGCGTGATGCCTCCCGAGACCTCCACCTCGGGCCAGCGCCGCGCCCCCGGGCGCATGCGCGGGCTGTCGGGCGGATGCGCCGCGCACCATTCGTCCACCGCCTCCACGGCCCGCTTCACCTCGGCCGGGGGCCGGTTGTCCACGAGGATGCGATCCACCTCGGGGCGCAGGGCCTCGCGGAGCTGATCGAGCGACTCGACCTCCACCTCCAGCAGGAGGTCGCCCTGGCGGGTGCGCAGGATGCGCTCGAGCGCCGCGGTGACGCCCCCCGCCGCGCGGACGTGGTTGTCCTTCACCAGGTACATGTCCCAGAGCGCGAGACGGTGATTCTCGCCGCCGCCGCACTTGACCGCGTACTTCTCGAGGAAGCGCAAGCCGGGCGTGGTCTTGCGCGTGTCGAGGATCGTGGCGCCCGTGCCGGCGATCGCGTCCACGTAGCGGCGCGTCAGGCTGGCCACGCCGCACAGCCGCTGCAGGAAGTTGAGGGCCGTCCGCTCGGCCTTGAGGATGCCGCCCACGTCGCCCGTGACCTGCAGCAGCCCGTCGCCGGCGCGCAGGAGCTGGCCGTCCTGCGCCAGCGCGGTGAAGCGCAGGCGCGGCTCGGCCTCGCGGAAGGTCAGGCGGGCCACGTCCAGACCGGACGCCACGCCGTCCGCCCGCGTCACCACCACGGCGCGAGCGTTCACCCCGGGAGGAACCGCGTTCAGGGTGGTGATGTCGCCGGTTCCGACGTCCTCCGAGAGCGCATACTGCACGAGCTGGAGCGCGAGGGCTTCGAGCATGGTCAGCGGTCCTTCCCGAATCGGTGGGAACGGCGGCGGGGCTCGTTGCCCGAGTAGCCGGTGCCGCGTCGCCCCGGCGGCGCCCCGGCCGGGCGCACGCCCAGGCGTTCCGCGCCGGCCAGCGCGGCCTTCAGCTCGTCGATCCGATCCCGGAGGCTCGCGGCCCGCTCGAACTCGAGCTGGCGGGCCGCCGCCAGCATCTCCTCCTCCAGCCGCGCGATCAGCTCCCGCGGGTCGTCGCGCTCGACCGCCGAGAGGAAGCCGCCCACGTCGTCCTCCTCGCCGGCGATGGCGTCCGCCACGCTCGTGGCCTGCAGCACCTGATCCACGCTCTTCACGATCGTCCGCGGGGTGACGCCGTGGCTGGCGTTCCAGGCGAGCTGCTTCTCGCGCCGGCGGCGGGTCTCCTCGAGGGCGCGCCGCATCGAGTCCGTGATCGCGTCCGCGTAGAGGACGACGCGCCCGTTCACGTTGCGCGCCGCTCGGCCCGCCGTCTGGATGAGCGAGCGCTCCGAGCGCAGGAACCCCTCCTTGTCGGCGTCCAGGATGGCGACGAGCGTCACCTCCGGCAGGTCGAGCCCCTCGCGCAGCAGGTTGATGCCCACCAGCACGTCGAAGTCCGCGAGCCGCAGGCCCCGCAGGATCTCCACCCGCTCGAGCGCGTCGATGTCGCTGTGCAGGTAGCGCACGCGCACGCCCATCTCGTTCAGGTAGTCGGTGAGGTCCTCGGCCATGCGCTTCGTCAGCGTGGTGACCAGCACGCGCTCGCGCCGCGCCACCCGCTCGCGGATCTCCCCCAGCAGGTCGTCCACCTGGTTCGCCACCGGCTTCACCACCAGCTCGGGGTCCACGAGGCCCGTGGGCCGGATGATCTGCTCCACGACCACGCCGCGCGAGCGCTCCAGCTCGAACTCCGCGGGCGTGGCCGAGACGTAGAGCGCGGGCCCCGTCAGCGTCTCGAACTCGTCGAAGCGGAGCGGCCGATTGTCCAGCGCCGAGGGCAGGCGGAAGCCGAAGTCCACGAGCACCTGCTTGCGCGAGTGGTCGCCCTCGTACATGCCGCCGATCTGCGGCACCGTCACGTGGGACTCGTCGATGACGAGCAGGAAGTCCGCCGTGCCGTCCGCCCGGCGCGGGAAGTAGTCGATCAGGCAGCCGGGCCGGTCCCCCGGCCCGCGGCCCGAGAGGTGACGCGAGTAGTTCTCCACGCCCGGGCAGGTGCCGATGGTCGCCAGCATCTCCAGATCGTACTCGGTGCGCTGCTGGAGCCGCTGGGCCTCGAGCAGCTTGCCCTCGGCGCGGAACCTCGCCAGGCGCTCGCGCAGCTCGACGCGGATGCTCTCGAGCGCGGCCTGCAGGCGCGGCTCGGGGGTGACGAAGTGCTTGGCCGGATACAGGGCCAGGCGATCCATGCGCCGGCGGACGTGCCCGGTGACCGGGTCCACGGCCGAGATGCGCGACACCAGGTCGTCGTCCAGCTCGATGCGCACCACGGTGTCCTCGTACGCCGGATGCACCTCGATGACGTCGCCGCGCACCCGGAAGTGCCCCCGCCCGACCTCGACCTCGTTGCGCGTGTACTGGATCTCGACCAGCTTCTCCAGGATCTGGTGGCGGGTGAGCCGCTCGCCGGCGTGCGCGTCCAGGCGCATGCCCCGCCAGTCCTCGGGCGTGCCCAGGCCGTAGATGCAGGAGACGCTGGCCACGATGATCACGTCGTCGCGCTCGAGGAGCATCGAGGTGGCCTGCAGCCGCAGCCGGTCGATGTCGTCGTTGATGCTCGCGTCCTTGGCGATGTAGGTGTTGGTGGACGGAACGTAGGCCTCCGGCTGGTAGTAGTCGTAGTAGGAGATGAAGTAGCCCACCGCGTTCTCGGGGAAGAACTGCCGGAACTCGCCGTAGAGCTGGGCGGCCAGCGTCTTGTTGTGGGAGATCACCAGCGTGGGCTTCCCCCACTCGGCGATCACGTTGGCCACCGTGTAGGTCTTGCCGGAGCCGGTCACGCCCAGAAGCGTCTGGTGGCGGTCCCCGCGACGCAGGCCCTGCAGGAGCTGGGCGATCGCCTCGGGCTGGTCGCCCTGCGGCGCAAAGGGGCGGTGGAGCTGGAAGGGCATGGCCGCGCGATGCTACCCGAGCCCGGCCGAGGGGTCGAATGGGGCCGCGGGGCCGCGCGGGAGCGTGCCCCTCGGCCGGCCGCTCCGCGCCGGCCGGCCTTCAGGGCCTGAGCCGCCGGTAGAGGTCCCGCGCCCCCGGGTAACCCGGCTCGTCCTCGAGGAGCCGCTCGAGCACGGGGATGGCCTCCGCGCCCCGCCCGAGCTGCGTCAGGGCCACGGCCTCCCGGGCCAGCGCCTCGTCGAAGGTCGGGAAGAGGGCGGTCGCCTGCGCGTAGGCGCGGGCGGCGTCGGCCCAGCGCCCGGCGCTCTCGCGCGCCAGCCCCAGCAGGAACCAGGTCCGCGAGTCCAGGCTGTCGGCCGCGAGCGACTCCAGAGCGAGGTCCGCCGCGGCGTTCGGGTTTCCGGCGCGGAGCTGCGCGGCCGCCAGCGCGCCGAGCCTCGCCGCGGGCTCCGGCACGAGGTGGGTGACGCCGGGGACCCAGGGATAGACCTCCATCAGCTCGGGCTGGGGGTCCGCCAGGAAGAGCGGCGCGACGTTCGCGACCTCGAGCCAGTTCCGCAGCACGGCGAGGTGAGTGACCTTCTCGCGCGCGAAGAGGTCGGCCAGGTACTGCGTGTAGTCCGCGCGATTCAGATGCCCGATCGCCTCGGGCTCCACGAGCCCAACGATGTCCACGATCCGACGGCGCGAGTAGAAGGCGATGGCGCCCACGTCGTGGGTGGCGACGACCGCGTCCGCGGCGGTGTGTCGGGCGAGCCAGCGGCCCGTGCGCTCGTGCCGGTCGTGGTGGTAGGCGCACGCCGCGCGGTAGTCCTCGAGGCCCCTGGCCGCCGCCCGCGCGCTCAGCCAGCCCGCCGCGGCCAGCACGACGGCCGCGCCCACCCCCGCCGCCGCTCGCCAGCGGAAGACCCGCGCCGGGGCCAGCCGCGCGCCCAGGTCCTCCAGCGCGCGGAAGCCGAGGAGGGCCAGAGCCGGAAGTGCCGGCACCAGGTAGCGGAAGAAGCGGTGCGGATAGGGGAGCAGGACGAGGTAGGCGAGCACCAGGCCCACGACCCAGCCGGCCTCGGGGCGGAGCCAGCCCCTCCTGCGCGTCGCGAGCCCGACGACCTCGCGCCCGAGGCCGACCGCGGCCAAGGGCGCGAGCACGAGCCAGCCTCCGGCGGTGAAGCCGCTCACCAGCTCGGCGCGCAGGAAGGTGAGCCGCGAGTAGACCGCGTAGTAGGCCGTCTTGGCGGCGAAGGTGTTGGGCAGGAGCGTGTGCCCCACGGCCTCGTTGAAGGCCAGGTAGCCGGCCAGCAGCCCGCCGGCCGGCAGGAGGAGAGGCAGCCAGCGCCCGGCCGCCTCGCGCTCCGTGGGCTCCGGGCTGGACTGCGGGGCCGGCGATCGCCGCCGCCCGCCGCCCGCACGCGAGCCCGGCGGGGGCAACCTCGCCCCTTCCGGACGGCGCGTGGCGAAGCGCTCCAGCAGGCCGTCCAGGACGAAGACGAGGAGCAGGATCAAGCCGTCGGGGCGCACCCAGACGGCCAGGCCGAGCGCCGTCCCCGCGAGCCAGGGGCGGCCGGAGAGCCGCCCCAGGAACGCCAGCGCCAGCACGAAGAGCAGCAGGCTGGTCTCCATTCCCGAGACCGAGAGGATCCCGATGCGCGCGTCGAAGGCCACGAAGAGCACGGCCAGGGCGGCCCAGACCGGGCTCTGCAGGCGGCGGCGCGCCCAGGCCGCGAAGGTGGCGAGGAACAGGAGCTGGAAGAGGACGTCGAGCCCGTAGCTGAGGAGCTTCTCGTTCCGGGTGAAGGCGAACCCGAGGGCCAGCAGGAGCGTGTACAGCGGCGAAGTCGAGCCGGCGCTGGGGCGCTCCCCCGGGAAGTAGACGTAGCCGTGGTGCTCCGCCAGGTTCCGCGCGTAGGTGAGGTGGATCCACGGGTCGTCCAGGGGGAAGCCGTCGAAGCCGTTCGCGTGGCGGGCCGTGAGCACGAGCACGAGCGAGAAGGCCGCGCCCGCGAGGACCGCGGGCGCGAGCCAGAGCCAGCCCGGGAGCGCCGCTCGCTTCGGGGCGATGGTCAGTACCTCACGCGCGCCGTGTAGCCGACCACGACCTCCCGGCCGGCGGGCACGGGGACCGTGAATTCGATGGTGTTCGCGTCCTTGCGCACGAAGTCCTGCGTCTTGCGCGTGACTTCCGTGTCGCCCCCCACGCTCTCGTCCACGAGCACCACGACGTCCGTCGGCTTGCGGTTGCGCAGCTTCACCTCGACCGCGTACTCGCGCTCGCGATCGGTGATGCGCTTGCTGTAGAGCTCGTGCCGCTCGGCGGCCAGATCGAAGGCGGTGCCCACTTCCAGCGTCAGCTTCTCGCCCTCCGGCGTGTGCCGGATGCTGCTCTCGCCGATGAACTGCGGCGCCCCGGCGGCGTCGTTCTCGTAGAAGCGCACGCGCCCCGCCGGCAGCGGCACTCCCAGCCCCGCCTCCTTCGTGTTCATGAGCTCGATCCCGCTGACCACCCCGCGAGGGTCGCCGCCGCGATAGACGTAGCGGGGGGTCACCTTCACCGGACGCGGGGCGACGAGCGTGAAGCTCTGCTGCTCCCGGCCGCGCAGCGTGGCCGGGCGGTCCAGGGTGTAGAGGTGGTACTCGGAGAAGCTCTGCTCCGCCAGGTCGGCCCCGCCCGCGGCCTTCAGCTCCGGCGCCGCCATGGCCATCATCCGCAGGGGCTGCGGCGCCGGCGGCGTCTCGCGCCGCGGCTCCCCCGCCACCAGCTTGAGCGTCGCGCCCTCGAAGTCCCGGCCCGTGGTGTTCTCCACCGTCACGGCCGCCGACCACACGGCCTCGCGCTCGCCGCGGCGCACCACCGTGTGCTCGGCGGACCAGGAGAGCCCGCCCGTGAGATAGGACAGCTCGGCCTCGCCGCGCCCGGGCCGCGCGCCCTCGAGCACGGCCTCGAGCGTCGGCCGCAGGGCTGGGCTCGGCCCCGCCGCGGCGAGCCGCACCGCCTCGACCGCCGTGCGCGCCAGCGTGCTGAGCGAGCCGTCGTCGGCCCGGACCACGAGCCACGAGCCGTCGGCCGCGACCAGCGTCCCCTCCGTCACGCGCTCGCCGCGCGAGGCGACGCTCACGCGGCGGCCGCGCGCGCCTTCGAGGAACGCGTCCCCGCCGGGGACGTCCCAGCGGTACGCGAGGCGGGTGACCCGCGCCTCGCCCCGCGGCGTCAAGCGCAGCGAGGAGAAGTCCAACCGCTCGGGCAGGTCCGCGAGCCGGACGGTGTCCTGCCGGCCGGTCAGGTCCAGCGCCCGGGTCTCGCGCACGAAGCCCAGGTCGTGCGTGTAGATCGTGACGAAGGGCGCGGCGGAAGTCCCGCGTGGGGCGGGAGCGGCGGCCGCCGCGGGTCGCGCGGCCTCCAGGTGGGTGAGGATCACGGCCGAGCCCAAGGCGAGCGCTGCCACGACGATCGCGGGTCTCATGGTTCCTCCCAGGTCGAGAACGGGTTCACCTCCATCCTACGCCATCCGCCCGTCCGCATTCCCGGGGCCCGGCCCGGAGGGGCGTGGCGGCCGATGGCCGCTTGCTTTTGGCGCGGTCGGACGGCAACCTGCACCCTCGTGAAGATCGCGGTCGTCCTGGGCACCCGCCCCGAGATCATCAAGATGGCCCCCGTGGTCCGAGCCTGCCAGGCGCGGGGCGAGCCCGCGCTGCTCGTGCACACGGGCCAGCACTACACGTTCGAGATGGACGCCGTGTTCTTCGCCGAGCTGGGCCTGCCCGAAGCCGACGTGAACCTGGAAGTGGGCTCGGGCACGCAGACCTATCAGGTGGCCGCCATCCTGAGCGGCCTCGAGCCGGTCCTCGCCCGGCACGGGCCGGATGTCGTGCTCGTCGAGGGCGACACGAATTCCGTGCTGGCTGCCGCGCTGGCCGCCCACAAGTCGGGGATCGCCGTCGGGCACGTCGAGGCGGGCCTGCGCTCCTACGACCGGCGCATGCCGGAGGAGACGAATCGCGTGCTCACCGACCACCTCGCCGATCTCCTCTTCGCCCCGACGGACGGGGCCCGCGCCATCCTGCGCGGCGAGGGCATCCCCGAGGACCTCATCGAGGTGACCGGCAACACGGTGGTGGACGAGCTGCTCCGGCAGCGGCCCCGAGCGACCGGCACCGACCAGCTCGCGCGCTTCGGCATCGAGCCGCGCCGCTACGCGCTGGCCACCTTCCACCGCACGGAGAACGTGGACGACCCCCGCCGCCTGCGCGGCATCTTGAGCGGGCTCGCGGGCGTCTCGGCGGCGCTGGACCTGCCGGTGCTGGCCGCCCTGCATCCGCGCACGCAGAAGCGCGTCGCGGCCCTCGAGGGCGGGCCCCAGGCCGGCCTGAGGGTACTGCCGCCGCTGGGCTACCTCGACTTCCTCGGGCTCCACGCCGAGGCCGCCCTGATGCTCACGGATTCGGGAGGCCTGCAAGAGGAGGCCTGCTGCCTGGGCGTGCCCTGCGTGACCCTGCGCGACAACACGGAGCGGCCCGAGTCGGTGCAGGTCGGGGCCAACGTCCTGGCCGGGGCCGAGCCGGAGCGCATCGTCGCCCGCGCCCGCGAGATGGCGGGGCGGCCGCGCGACTGGCCGAACCCCTTCGGCGACGGGCACGCGGGCGAGCGCATCGTGGAGCGGCTGCTGCGCGGCTGAGGCGCGGGGACCGCGCCAGGAAGGCCGCGCCCCGGCGCCGGACCCGACGCTAGCCGCGCACCGCGCCCAGGGACTCCTGCGCCCGCTTCACCTTCTCCAGCGTCTCCTCGAGCTGGGCGACGCGCTGGCGCTCGCGCTCCACGACCTCGGCTCGCGCCTTGGCGAGGAAGTCCTGGTTGCGGAGCTTGCGCCGGCAGCCCTCGAGATCGGCGAGCAGCCTGTCCGTCTCCTTCGCCAGCCGCTGGCGCTCCGCCTCGAGATCGATCAGGCCCTCGAGGGGCAGGAAGACCTCCGTGCCCTGGACCACGGCGGAGGCGGCCACGCGCGGGCGGGTGCCGTCGCGGGCGAGCGTGAGGCTCTCGATCCGGGCCAGCGGCTTGATCTGGTCCGCCAGGCGCTCGACGAGATCGAGCTGCGCCTCGCCGCCGCGCACGACGACCGGCACCAGGCGTCCGGGACCGACCTTGTTCTCGGCCCGCAGGTTGCGCACCGCCACCACCAGCTCCTGCAGGTAGCTCACCTGCCGCTCCGCCTCCGCGTCGAACCACGAGCGCTTGGCCCGCGGCCAGGCGGCCAGCGCCAGCGTCTCGCCCTCGTGCGGCAGCGCCTGCCAGATCTCCTCGCTCACGAAGGGCATGAACGGATGCAGCAGGCGGAGGATGCCGTCGAGCACCTTCCACGACACCCAGCGGGCCGTGCGGCGGTCCACCGGATCGGCGTCCTCCGCCCACCGCGGCTTGGCCATCTCGAGGTACCAGTCGCAGTACTCCGCCCAGGCGAACTGGTAGATCGCGTTCGCCGCCTCGTTGAAGCGATAGGTCTTGAGGTTCCGGGTCACGTCCTTCACCGCGTTCGCCAGGCGCGAGAGGATCCAGCGGTCGGCCAGCGTGAGCACCAGCGCCGACTCGCGCACCTTCGCCAGATCCTCGTCGCCGAGCCGCATCTGCACGAGTCGCGCGGCGTTCCACACCTTGTTGGCGAAGAACTTCCCCGTCTCGAGGCGCTTCTCGTCGAAGAGCAGGTCCTGGCCCGTGGGCGTCAGGTAGATGAGGGTGAAGCGGACGGCGTCGGCGCCGTAGCGGTCCATCATCTCGATCGGATCCGGCGAGTTGCCGAGGGACTTCGAGAACTTCCGCCCCTCGGCGTCGCGCAGGATGCTCGTGAAGTAGACGTGCCGGAACGGCACCTCGCCGCGGAATTCCAGGCCGGCCATGACCATCCGCGCCACCCAGAAGAAGATGATGTCGGCGGCCGTGACCATGAGCGAGTTCGGGTAGTAGCGCTTCAGGTCCTCGGTCTCGTCGGGCCAGCCGAGGATGGCGAAGGGCCACAGCCAGGACGAGAACCAGGTGTCCAGCACGTCCTCGTCCTGCGTCCAGCCCTCGCCCGCGGGGCGCTCGGCGCTCACCGTCATCTCGCTGCCGCGGTACCAGACCGGGATGCGGTGGCCCCACCAGAGCTGACGCGAGATGCACCAGTCCCGGATGTTCTCCAGCCAATTCAGGTAGACCTTCTTCCAGCGGGCCGGGTAGAACTTCACCTGTCCCCGCCGCGCCGCCTCGATGGCCGGCGCCGCCAGCGGCGCCATGCGCACGAACCACTGCCAGGAGAGATACGGCTCGATCACCGTGTCGCAGCGCGAGCAGTGCCCCACCGGGACCGTGTAGGGCTCGCTCTTCTCCAGGTAGCCGGCGTCGCGGAGCGCGTCGAGCACGCGCCGGCGCGCCTCGAAGCGGTCGAGCCCGCGGAAGTCGCCGGCGCTGTCGTTCATGGTCCCGTGCTCGTCCATCACCACGATCTCGGGCAGGCCGTGCCGCTGCGCGATCAGGAAGTCGTTCGGGTCGTGGGCGGGCGTGACCTTCACGGCCCCGGTGCCGAAGCGGGGGTCCACCGTCTCGTCGGCGATGATGGGGATCTCGCGGCGCATGAGCGGCAGCACCGCCGTGCGCCCCACGAGCCGGGCGTAGCGGCGGTCCTTGGGGTTCACCGCCACCGCCGTGTCCCCGAGCATGGTCTCGGGCCGGGTGGTCGCCACCGTGATGAACTGCTTCGAGTCCTTGAGCGGGTAGCGGAGCGTCCACAGGCTCCCCGCCGTGTCCACGTGGTCCACTTCCTCGTCCGAGAGGGCGGTGAGGCAGCGCGGGCACCAGTTGACGATGTAGCGGCCGCGATAGATGAGGTTCTTCTCGTAGAGGCGCTGGAAGGTGTGCAGCACCGCCCGCGAGTACCCCGCGTCGAGCGTGAAGCGCTCGCGCGTCCAGTCGGCCGAGATGCCGAAGCGGCGAAGCTGCCGGAGGATGAGCCCGCCGTACTGCTCCTTCCACGTCCACACCTCGCCGAGGAAGCTCTCCCGCCCCAGGTCGTGCCGGCTGCGCCCCTCCTCCCGCAGCTTCTTCTCCACCACGTTCTGGGTGGCGATGCCGGCGTGGTCCGTGCCCGGAACGTAGAGGGTCTCGCGCCCGTCCATCCGCTGCCAGCGCAGCACCACGTCCCGCACGGACTCGCCCAGCAGGTGGCCGATGGTGAGCGAGCCAGTGACGTTGGGGGGTGGGATCGAGACGACGAAGGCCTCACCCGGGGCGGGGCGGGGGCGGAAGACGCCCCGCTCCTCCCAGAGCGCGTACCAGCGCCCCTCGACGCGATTGGGATCGTAGGGCTGCTGCAGGGTCTCGGGGTTGCCGCGTTCCACGGTGGGCCTCGCGGGTTCGAGTGGGCGGAGCCACGGCCTCGCCCCGCTTGAAAGACGAGCGCCCGAGGCTAGCACAGGGCTCGAAACGGGCCCAAACGAAGGCGGCGGGCGTCCGCTCCGCCGACGGGGCTTCGCCTCTGGCTCCGCGTCCCGGCCGCTGCTAGCATCGCCCCCCATGCGCCGCACTCGCCGCTGCCTCCGCCTCCAGCGAGCCCTCGGCTGCGCGCTCTCCCTGGTGATGGGGCTGGCCGTGGCCTGCTGCCGCCCCGCCGCGGCCGCTTCGCGCGAGTACATCCCCGTCGGGGATCCGCTCGAGGACGAGCTGCGCGTGCTGGATCTGCTCTCCGCTCGACCGCTCGGCGGCCGCCTCCTCCTCCCCCACCTGGGGCTGCGCCCGCTCCAGCGCTTCGAGATCCAGGGACGCGAGCGGGCGCCCGAGACCCTCGACGTGGCGCGGCGCATCTCGGTGACGCGGCTCGAGCGCGCCCTCCAGCGGGACGCCGCCGCCTGGTTCGCGCCCGATCCCCGCTGGCGCTCGACGCCGAGGGTGCTGGAGGCCGGCGGGCCCGGCGGGCAGCGGCTCCAGCTCTCCCTGGGCGCGGAGGGCAGCGCGCTGGCGGACACCGGCGACCTGCGCTTTCCCACGGGCGCGGGCGTGCACGCCCGGGTGGGCGTGCAGGTGGACCGCTGGCTCTTCTTCAGCCACCTGCTCGTCGGCCAGGTGGACCGGGCGCGCACCTTCGCCGACCCCATCGTCACCGGCACGGACCTGGTCACCTACACCGACGAGACGTACGTGGGCTACGACGGCGCCGACGGCCGCTGGGGCATGCAGTTCGGGCGCGGCCGCTGGCACTGGGGTCCGGGGGCGGAGGCCTCCCTGCTCCTCTCGAAGACGTCGGCCCCGATCACGGGACTCTCCTACCAGGTGCACCTCACCGCGCTCCACCTGGACGGCTCGGCGCTCTCCGCGACGCTCCAGCAGGCCGCGGGCGAACAACTCGCCGCGCATCGCGTCGAGTGGCAGCCGGCCGACGGCCTGCGCCTGGGCATCACGGAGACGGCGCGCTACAAGGCTTCCGCGTGGCAGCCTCTCTACGCGGTCGGGGCGATCCCCTACATCCTGGTCCAGCGCCTGCTCGTGCAGGACGAGCCCGACTCCACCGGGGCGCTGCGCAACAACATCATGCTGGGCGTGGACGCGGCCTGGCGCCTCTCCGAGGGCACCCGCGTCTACGGCGAGCTGCTCCTGGACGACCTGCACACGCGCACGCGGGAGAACCCGAACAAGTACGGCTGGCAGCTCGGCTGGGAAGGCGTGGGCGCCATCGGCTCCAGCCGTGTCACCTGGGGCGGGGAGCTGACGCGCCTGACGCGCTACGTGTACACCTCGTTCTTCGGCCGCACCTACGAGGCGCAGGGTCTCCCCCTGGGCTTCCCCACGGGTCCGGACGCGCGGCGCCTGTCCCTGCGCGGCACCTGGGATTTCGGCCCCGACTGGCAGGTCCTGGCCCGCGCGGCGCGCACGGACAAGGGCGAGAACGACCTGAACGAGCCCTTCGTCCCCGGCTCGCCCTCGGTGCGGGTCGAGTCGTTCGAGGGCGTGGTGGAGCGGACGCGCGAGGCCGAGGCCGGCCTGCGCTGGTGGCCGGCGAGCGGCGTGGACCTGAGCGCGCTCGCGGGCTACCGCTGGGTGAGCAACGAGGGGCACGTCGCGGGCCGGAGCGCCGAGCACCTGCTGGTCACGCTCGAGCTGCATCTCGTGCGATGAGCGAGGCGATCTCGTGAGCCGGGCCCCGGTGGTCGCGACCGCCGGCCCCGGTCCTCCGGCGCCGCCCCCGGCCACCCTGCCACCGGGCCGCCGCGGGCTCGTGGCTCTGGCGCTGCTCGGCTCGGCTCTCCGGCTGGGACTCATCTGGACCGGCGCCTGCGACAACCGCGTGGTGGCCGACGACGCCTTCTACTACCTCACGATCGCCCGCCACGTCGCCGCCGGCCACGGGGCCACGTTCGACGGCCTCGCGGCCACGAACGGCTTCCACCCGCTGTGGCTGCTGATGCTCGTGCCCCTCTTCGCGGCGGCGGAGGCGCTGCGGGCGGGAGCCTGGACCGCGGTGCACCTGGCCCTGAGCCTCTGCGCCCTGCTCGACGTGGCGAGCGGCGTCCTCCTCTGGCGGCTGCTGCGCCGGCTCGGCTATCCGCGCGGCGCCCATTACGCCGCCGCCGCCTGGTTCCTCTCGCCCCTGGGCGCGCTCCTTTCGCTGCGCGGGATGGAGAGCGCCCTCACCGTGACGCTCTTCGCGCTCTGGACCACGGTCCTGCTGCAGGTCTTCGCGCGGGGAGCGGGCGACGAGGCACACCGCGCCGTCGCGGCAGGGTGGGCTCTGCCGGGCGCCGCTGGGGGCGCGCTCGTCGGCCTGGTCACGGGCGTCGCCTTCCTGGCCCGCACCGACAACGGCCCCTTCCTCGGCTTCGCGCTGCTGGTCCTGTGCGCCGCGGCGCTGCGGCGGACACCGGGAGCCTGGCCGCGGGCCGCGCGCTTTCTCGTGACGGCCGCCGGCGTGGCCGCGATCGTGGCGCTGCCGTGGTTCCTCTGGAACCTCGCCGTCTTCGGCTCGCCCTGGCAGGTGAGTGGCGCGGTCAAGCTGCAGAACCCGCAGGTCTTCGGGCACGTGCCCGGAAGACCGGGCGACCTCCTCCGCTTCCTCGTGGCCTTCGTCTGGGTGCCGGCCTACTTCGCCGCCGGCGAGAGCCTCAAGCACCGCGCGGCCTTCCTGACGATCGCCACGGCCGTGTGGCTCGTGGCGGCCGGCTTGCTGCCCTTCCTCGCCCACGCGCTCTGGCGGCCGCGCACCCCCGCGACCCGCGGGCTCGCCGCCGCCCTCGCCGCCTACCTGGTCGCGCACGCGCTGACGTACGTGCTGGTGCTGCGCACCTACGTGGTCTGGTATGCGAGCGTGCCCGCCTTCGTGCTGGTGATCCTGCTCGCCGGGATCGCGGCCGACGACCTCCTCGCCCGCTGGAGGCCGGCGCTGCGGCTCACCCTCGCCGCCGCGGCCCTGCTCGGCGCCGGCGCCACGTACGCGCAGTACTTCGCCGCGACCCACCTGCGCCCGCGCGGCGAGGAGGAAGTCGTGCGCCCCATCCTCACCAGGATCGCTCGGCTCGCGCCCGCGGCGCGAGAGGTCGGCGTCTTCAACGCCGGCGCGGCCGGCTACTTCGCCCCCGACCTCGGGCGCTTCACGGTCGTGAACCTCGACGGGCTGGTGAACAACGCCGCGGTGGAGGCGTGGCGGCGCGGCCGCTACCTGGAATACCTCGAAGGTCACGTGGACGTCGTCATCGACGACGCCGACGGGACCCTGAACTTCCTCCTCGGCCCGGGGAACCGCGCCCGCTTCGACGCGCGCTTCCCACGCTGGCCGGGCGGATCGCTGGTCCACGGCCCGCTGCCGCCGCGGCGCTGAAGCCCCGCGGAATCAGCGGAGCGGCTGTCCGCCCGTCCGCCTCGACCACTCCACGGTCCGCTCCAGGCCTTCGCGGAAGGTCGTGCGCGCGCTCCAGCCCAGGACCTCGCGGGCGCGGGCCGCGTCGAGGTAGATGCGCTGGACCTCGCCGGGGCGTGGGGGCTCGTAGATCGGCTCGCCGGTGAAGGCGAGGATCTCCTTCAGCTCGCGGAAGATCCGATTCACGGAGGTGCCGATCCCCGTGCCGAGGTTCACGATCTCGCCGCTGCCCCGCGTGAGGGCCAGCTCGTTCCCGTCGACCACGTCCATCACGTAGAGGTAGTCGCGAAGCTGCTCGCCCGTGCCGAAGACGTGCGGGCGCTGCCCCTGGAGCATCCGCCCGATGAAGATGGCGTTCACGCCCGCCTCGCCGTGCGGGTTCTGGCGGGGGCCGAAGACGTTCGGGTAGCGCAGCACCACGCTGTCGAGGCCGTGCAGGAGCTTCCACAGATAGAGGTAGTGCTCGAGCGTGTGCTTGCTCACCCCGTAGGGCGACTCGGGGTTGACCGGATGGTCCTCGCCGGCCGGCAGCCGGCGGGCCTCGCCGTAGAGCGCTCCCCCGGTGGAGGCGTAGACGAAGCGGCGCACGCCGTGCCGGGTGCAGGCCTCGAGCAGCCGCAGCCCGCCGAGGATGTTCGTGGTCGCGTCCAGGACCGGATCGTCCACCGACTTCCGCACGTCGATCTGGGCCGCGTGATGGTCCACGACCTCGGGCGCGAATTCGGCGAGGCAGCGCTCCACGGCCGCGGCGTCCGTGAGGTCGGCCTGGAAGAAGCGCGCCGCCGGATTCACCAGGCTGCGGAAGCCCGTCGAGAGATTGTCGAGCACGGCCACCTCGTGGCCGCGCTCGACGAAGCGATCGGCGACGTGCGAGCCGATGAAGCCCGCGCCACCGGTCACCAGGATGCGCATGCCGACCTCCGGGGGAGCCGCGAGCGGGTCAGCCGCTCGCGCGACTCTCCAGCGTCCGCGAGCGCGTCTCCGCCTGCAGCCGCCTCATCCAGATCAGGAAGCGGAGGCGCTCGCGCACCTCGAGGTCGCAGCCTAGCACCAGCGGCTCCGCGACGACCGCCGCGTCCGGCGCGAGGAGCGGCGAGCCCGCCGGCGCCGAAGCCGGGGTCTCGCGCGCGGGGCCGGGCTCTTCCACGAGGGGGAGGACGGCCGCCTCTCCCGCAGCGGCAGGCGTGGAGGCCTCGCCCTCGCCGGGGAGCGCCGCGGGCACGCTCGAGTCCCGGCCGGGAAGCCCCTCGGCCTCGAGCATCGCCTCGACCGAACGGCTCAATTCCGTGCCGCTGAAGGCGATGCCGAGCCGCTCCGAGAGCGCGAGGGCGCTCCTGGGCAAGGCCGGCCCCGGCTCCCCCCACCAGGCTTCCAGCACGCGGCCGCCCAGAGGCAGCGCCGCCTCGCGGGGCACGCGGGCGTCCAGGGCGAGGATCACGCGATCGAAGTGGGCGTGGGCTTCTTCGAGGATCCGGCTCATCTGGTCCCAGCGCTCGGCCCGCCCCGGAGCGCCGTGCGCGAGGAAGTAGAAGCCCGGCTCGCCGACGAGCTGCACGGCTCCCAGCAGCGGAACCTCTCCCGCCAGACACTCCCCCAGCCCCCAGCGCGCCTCGCCGGCGAAGCGCTCGTGCAGGCGGAGCCGCCGGCCCGCATCCAGCACGAGCACTCGCTCCGCGCGAGCGAGGAACGACGCCACGAGCGCGGCGACGGTCTGGCCGATGCGGGAGGAGTCGGGGCCGCTCACCACGTGCAGCCAGCTCGATTCCGCCGCCAGGCCTCGCTCCTCGGCGCGGTCGGGGACATCGGCGAGGAGCGCGTGCGAGCGGAGCCGGGGGTCGAGCCGGCGGGCCCGGCGGGAGGCGGGGCGAGCGAGAGCCGCGCCCAGGCCGAGCCCGAGCCCCACGAGCGCGCCGACGAGCGCGCCCGCCCCGAGGAGCAGCGCCCAGGTGCGGGCGATCGGCCGCGCCTCGGGCGTGGCGCCCCAGTCGCCGTGGACGAAGAGCGCCGCCGCCGGCTCGGGCGCCAGGCGCTCGAGGACGAAGACGCGCTCCTGCGCGGCGGCGGGGACCGTGGCTCGCTCCTGCGGCGGGAGGGAGCGCTCGAGCGCCCGCGCCAGCGTGTCCAGGGCCACGGCTCGCTCCCGCTCGTGAAGGTCCCAGGCCCCCGCGAGCCGCTCCCTGCCTGCCGGGCCGAGAGCCGCGAGCCAGTCCCCCTCCGCGCCGGCGCAGGCGGTGAGCGCTCCCGCCAGGGAATCGGGTTGAGCCCCCAGCGCGAGCCGCGCGACCTCCGCCTCGGCCCGCACGAGACGCTCGCGCTCACCGGCGGCCACGCCCGCGGGAGGTGCCGGAGCGGAAGAGGGACCCACCGCCGCCAGAGCGAGCAGGCGGCGCGCCCGCAGCCAGACCGCGCACTCGGCCGGCGGCGACATCGCCGGCAGGGGTCCCGGGACGAGCGCCGCGCGCCAGCGGGCGCGAACCTCCGCGCGACGGAGCGACGCCGCGTCCACGCCGCTCGCGCGGCGGCGCCACAGCGCCCGCCCCAGCGACTGCGCCTCGGCGCTCGTGAACGAGCGCACGGCCAGCCGCGAGGCGTTCTCTCCCGTGGACTGCAGCTCGGCGCTCTCGCCCGCGCGGGCCGGACGCGGCCACTCCGCCGCGGTGGGCTCGGCTCCATGCCAGGCGATCAGGGCCTCGTAGCGGGGCAGGCGATCGGGGGCGAAGCGCTCGGCGAGGGCCCCGACCAGCGCGACGCCCAGCAGCGCCCCCACCAGCGGGATCACGAACTGGCGCGGCCTCACGCGCGGGGCGCGCGAGGCGCGCGCGGCAAGCTGGGGGGCGGCGTCTTCCCTGGCGCTCATGGCACGGACCGCGGGCTCCTAGCCTCGGTGATGCTTCCGGCTTCGACCGACGAGCGAAAGGTAGCCGCGCGGCCGGGTGCGGTCAAGGTCGTGGCGTCCGTCGCGGCCAGCGACCGCGCTCGGCCACCGCACCTCCTCCCCCGGCGCCGGGCGGCTCAGGCGGCGTTCGCGCGGCTGTCGCTGCGCGGGGGCGGCGCCTCGCCAGCCTCGGCGCGCGTGTCCGCGCGGGGCAGCAGGAAGAAGAAGTCGCTGCCCTCGCCCACGGTGCTCTGCACCCCCACCGTGCCGCCGTGCTGCTCCACGATGCCCTTGCAGATCACCAGGCCCAGGCCCGTGCCGCCGACCTTCCGGGTCGAGCCGCCGTCGAGCTGCGAGAACTTGCGGAAGAGCTTGGGGATGTCCGCGGGCTCGATCCCCTCGCCGTAGTCCCGCACGCTCACCCGCACCATCGTGCCCTGGGTTTCCGCCCGCACCTCGATGCGGCCCTCGGGCGGCGAGAACTTGATGGCGTTGGAGAGAAGGTTGGTGAGCACCTGGGCGATGCGGTTCGCGTCGATGAGCAGGTTGGGCAGATCCGGCGCGAAGCTGCAGTCCAGGACGATGCGGCGCTCCGCGATGAGCGTGCGGAGGTTCTGGATCGCCTGACGCACGACCGGCTCGAGGCTCTCGATCTCCAGGCACATCGGCAGCGAGGCCGACTCCAGCTTGGAGAAGTCGAGGATGTCGTTGATCAGCACGAGGAGCCGCTCGGCGTTCGCGTGCGCGATGCTCAGCAGCTTCGCCTGCTGCTCGCTGTTCTGGAAGTAGCGGTCGTCCGTGAGCAGCTCGATCGCGCCCTTCACCGAGGTGAGCGGCGTGCGGATCTCGTGCGAGACCACCGCCACGAACTCGGACTTGAGGCGGTCGAGGCTGCGCGTGTGCTCGTACAGCTGCGAATTCTGCAGGGCGATGGCGGCCTGCGAGGCGTAGAGGGCCATGAACGCCTCGTCGTCGGCGCTGAAGCCGCCCGCCTTGTCGAGCATGACCAGCAGACCGATGACCTCCTTCTCGGGCTTGAGGGGCAGGGCCAGCAGCGACTCGAAGCGCCTCCCTTCCAGCAGGGGCAGCTCGATCGCCTCGCCGGGCGCCGCCACGCGGCGCACCGTCTGGTGATCGAAGCCGGCGAAGCCGATCGCCCGCTCCGCCGCGAACAGGTGAACGCGTTCGGGCTCGGCGTGGGGAGCCTCCATCCCCGCCACGGCCACCACTCGGCACTCCTGGCTCTCCGGCACGCGCAGGTAGACGACCGAGGCCGCGGCCCCCGACAGCTCGGCGGCCTTCGTGGTCACGACGCCGACCCGCGGGGCGAGCTCGAGGTCGGCGCTGATCAGCTTGCCCACGTCGTAGAGGATGCGCATCTGCCAGGTCGCCTGCGCCACCTTGCCCGTCAGCTCCTGCTCGTGGTGGCTCAGGATCTCGTTCTTCTCCCGCAGCTCCGCGACCAGCTCCCGGTTCACCACCCGCAGCCGGCGATTGGCCAGGGCGCGCTCGACGCTGCGCTGCACGTCGTCCAGCTCGAAGGGCTTGATGATGTAGTCGTAGGCGCCCTGGCGGATGGCGTCGATGGCCACGGCCGTGGTGGTCTCGCCGGTGATGAGGATGACCATGGTCTCCTCGTCGGTCTCCCGGGCGAGGCGCATCACGTCGAGCCCGGTGAGGCCCGACATGTTCAGGTCGGAGAGCACGACGTCGGGACGGAGATCCGGGATCAACGTGGCCGCGGCTTCGCCGCTTCCGGTCACCTCGACCTCGTAGCCCAGCGAAGCGAGGAACTCCTGCAGCAGCTCGGTCACGGCGGGCTCGTCGTCCACCACGAGGAGCCGGGCCGGCGGCCCGCCCCCCACGCTCGCCTGGGAGTCGTCTCGCCCGCGGATCTCGTCCGTCATCGAATCTCCACTCTCAGTGAGCCTGGGCCGGGTCGGCAGCGACGGCGCGGCCGACGCCGCCCTTGGCGGCCAGGGCGAGGGCCTGCTCCACGACCTGCATGATCTCGACGCTCTCCAGCCCGTCCCGGGGGCTCGACGCCACGCCGGCGCTCGCACTCAGGCGGGCCACGCGCGGGAAGCGATGCTCCTCCAGGGTGCGGCGCAGACGCTCGGCCACGCGCAGCCCGGCGGCCACCTCGGTCTCGGGGAGCAGCACGGCGAAGCGGGCGCCCGCGGCGCGGGTCAGGACGTCCCCCTCGCGCAGGGCCAGGCGCAGCACCAGCGCCGCCTCGGCCAGCACGGCCTCGGCGACCCCGGCCCCGAAGCGCTTCTCGAGGGCCGCGAAACGGTTCAGCGCCACGAGGGCGACCGCCAGCGGCGCCCCGTGCAGGCGCACGCGCGCCAGCTCCTCGGCGAGCCGCTCGTGGAACGCGCGCGCGTCCGGCAGCCCCGTGGCCGGGTCGCGGCCGGGCTGGCGGCGCAGGGACTCCAGCTCGAAGCGCGCGCCCAGGGCGGCGCCGAGCGCGCCGGAGGCCGCGCGCACGAGGCTCAGCTGACCGGGCTGCCAGCGCTGCCCCGGACGGGCGAGAAGATCGAGCGTGCCCACGCGGTCCGCGCCGCGCAGGAGGGGCACGGTCAGGCAGTCGCGCAAGTCGCCCGGCCGCGTGGTCCAGTCGCCGCAGGTCTGCCAGGGCTCCAGGGCCCCGGCCGGACCGCGAGCCCTGAGGACGACGGCGTCGCAATCGAAGGCGGAGCGCAGCTCGGCCAGCGCCCGTTCCAGTGCCTGCGGGTCGATGGAGGCCGAGAGCAGCGCTTCGCACGCCTGCCACAGCGAGCGCGAGGCGCGGCGCCGCTCCACGCCGGAGCCGTGCCGATCGGAGGCGCGCAGCGGCGGGCTCGGACCGGCCGCGGGGCCGCTCGCGAGCGGACCGGCGGCGAGGTGGCGCCCGCCCTCCGCCGGCCGGCGGGCCAGAGGCCC
>JAWOLC010000103.1:0-3059 GCA_033853925.1 Candidatus Eiseniibacteriota bacterium | reverse complement strand
GCCTTCACCTGCGGCGCGTAGGGGCCGTTCAGGATGCCGCAGTCGAGGGCCGCCAGGACGGCCGCCTTGTCGTCGGCGGTGATGATCGGCCAGCGCACGTGCAGCGCGGCGGGGACGACGGGGGTGCCGCCGCGGATGGCCAGGGTGTCGCTCATGGCTGCCTCCTTCCGGTGTGGCGCGGCCGCAGGCCGGCGCCGCTCGCTCACCGCGCCTTCCTTCGCCGCCTCACGAAGAGCAGCCCGGACCAGGTCGCGTCCACGGCCGCGGGGCCGCCGCGCCTCGGCCGCTCCAAGCTACCACGAAGACGCCGCGCCCGAATGCCGTTGACTTCCGGGGGCGGCAGGCGTTCCATGCGCCGGCAGAGCTTCCGTCCGGGGCCACCAGCCGGCCGATCCGTCACGAGCGTGGGAGGCGCGCATGTTCTGCCCGCAGTGCACGAGCGAGTACCCAGCAGGAGTCACGCGCTGTCCCCGCTGTGACGTGGACCTGGTCGCGGAGCCGCCGGAGCCGGCCGAGGAAGAGGCGCAGTGGGTGGATCTCGTCACCGTGCTGCGCACCGGCGATCCCTCGCTCCTGCTGGTGGCGAAGTCCCTCCTCGAGGCGGAGCACATCACCGCCTTCGCCGAGGGCGAGGGCGTACAGGAAGGGCTGGGCGCGGGCCGCATCGCCGAGGCGGACATTCCCATGGGGCCCGGGCTGCTGCGGGTGCGTCGCGAGGACGTCGATGCCGCCCGCGAGCTGCTGGCCAACCTGCAGCCCATCGACGAGATCGAGCCCCCGCGCGAGTAGCAGGCAGCGCTCGGGTCCACCTCACCCACGGAGGCGTCGGAGCCGCAAGGGACTGCGGGCGGCGCTTCATGTCGCACGCGAGGCGTGGCGGCCGCTCCAGCAGCTCCCGGGAACGGACGAGGGCACCGCCTGCTCGCCGCCTCCGCGGCGGTGGCCCAGTGGCCGGCTCGTGCTACCATGCGCCGGCTCTTCCACGCACATGCGTCGCACCCGTCCGGGTCTGGCCGGGCCGTCATGCCCCCACCAAGGAGCACCGCATGAAGCCGCAGCGCCTCGTCCTCGTCTCCGCCGTCCTGCTGGCGGCCGTCGTCATCGCTCCTCGGCTCCGGGCCGAGGAGCGCGCGAACGTCCCCGAGAAGTACAAGTGGAACACCGCGGACCTCTACGCGTCCGAGGACGCCTGGAGCCAGGCGAAGAACGACCTGGTCGCGCGCATCCCCAAGCTCGCCGCGTACCGGGCCACCCTCGGCCGGTCCGCGGCCGCGTTCTACGCCGCGCTCGTGGCCATCGAGGGCATGGACCAGGATCTCACCAAGCTCGCGGTGTACGCGAGCATGCGCAGCGACGAGGACACGCGCGTCGCCAAGACCCGGGAGATGGGCCAGACGGCGCAGCAGCTCGCCGTGCAGTTCTACGCCACGATCTCCTACCTGCGCCCGGCGATCCTGACGCTGGGGCCGGCGAAGGTGAACGCGTTCATCGCGGCCGAGCCCCGGCTCAAGCCCTACAAGCCCTTCCTCGACGACATCCTGCGGTGGAAGCCGCACACGCTCAGCGCGCCCGAGGAGAAGGTGGCCTCCGAGGCGAGCATCATGGCGGACAACTCGGGCCTCGCCTACCGCACCTTCACGAATGCCGACCTGCCCTATCCGGAGGTCACCCTCTCGACCGGCGAGAAGGTGCGCCTGGACGCGCAGGGGTACACGAAGTACCGCGCCCTGACCAACCGCGCCGACCGCGACAAGGTCTTCCAGGCGTTCTGGTCCGAGTACCAGAACTTCATCCGCACGCTGGGCGCGACCCTGGACGGCGAGGTGAAGACCCACCTCTTCAACCAGCGGGTGCACAAGTTCGGCTCCTGTCTCGAGGCCGCGCTGTTCGACGCCAACGTGCCCCCCACCGTCTACACCCAGCTCATCTCGGACGTCCACGCCAACCTGCCGACGCTCCACCGCTACCTGAAGCTGCGCCAGCGCATGATGGCCGTCGACACGCTGCGCTACGAGGACCTCTACGCCCCGATCATCAAGCGGGTCGAGCTGCGCTACACGCCGGAGCAGGCCGAGTCGCTGGTGCTGGCGGCGGTGGCCCCCCTGGGCCCCGACTACGTGAGCACGCTGGCCAAGGGCTACCAGAGCCGCTGGGTGGACTTCCTGCCCACGACGGGCAAGCGCTCCGGCGCCTACAGCACCGACGTCTACGGCGTGCATCCCTACCAGCTGCAGAACTTCACCGGGCTCTACGAGGAGGTCTCGACGCTGGCCCACGAGTCGGGCCACTCGATGCACAGCTACCTCTCGGACATGCACCAGCCCTACGTCACCCACGACTACAAGATCTTCGTGGCCGAAGTGGCCTCGACCCTGAACGAGAACCTCCTCCTCCACTACATGCTGGATCACACGTCGGACAAGGACACCCGGCTCTTCCTGCTGGGGACCGCCCTGGACAACCTGCGCACCACCCTCTTCCGCCAGACCCTGTTCGCCGAGTTCGAGCAGAAGTTCCACGACCTCGAGGAGAAGGGCCAGCCGCTCACGGGTGAGGGGCTCACGGCGATGTACCTGGACCTGCTGAAGACGTACTACGGCGACTCGCTCGGCGTGTGCAAGGTGAACGATCTCTACGGCGACGAGTGGGCCTACATTCCCCACTTCTACTACAACTTCTACGTCTACCAGTACGCCACCAGCATCCTCGCCTCCTCGTCCATCGCCTCCAGCATCCGCGCCGAGGCGGCGGCGCAGCCGGCGAGCGCCAAGGCGCGAGACGCCTACCTCCACATGCTGGAGTCCGGCTCGTCCAAGTTCCCGATCGACCTGCTGAAGGACGCGGGCGTGGACATGACCACCTCGGCGCCCTTCACCGCCGCGATCCGCGAGATGAACTCGATCATGGACGAGATGGAGAAGCTCCTGCAGTAGCCGCGGGCGCCGGCAGCGCCCGGCCGACGCCGGGGCCCGCGCGGCCCCGGCGTCCGGACCGGGACCCGCCTCGCCGGGAGCCCGGACGCACTCGTCGCGCCGCCGGCGGCGCTCGCGCGGACGGGC
>JAWOLC010000102.1:0-18271 GCA_033853925.1 Candidatus Eiseniibacteriota bacterium | reverse complement strand
GAGCGCCCCGAGCGCGTCCTCCGGGCCCGCGGCGGGGGGCCGGCACGGCCGACCGGCATGCACTAGAATGCTACCGTCCTTTTGCCGTCATCGTCGGGTGGGTCGCCGCGGGCGGCCCGCCGCTCATGAACCTCTCAACAAGAAGGTCACCCGTGGAATTCCGCAAGCTGGGCATCGTCGGAGGGGGGGCAATGGGCAAGTCCCTCGCCGAGAAGGTCGCGTCCAACGGCATCGATGTCGTCGTGGTCGAGGTCTCCGAGGAGAAGGCCACTCAGGCGCGCGAGGAGCTGGCGGCCAGCCTCGACCACGAGCTCGAGAAGTGGGGGATCACCGCCTCCGAGAAGAAGGTGGTCCTCTCCCGCGTGCACTTCTCCGCCGACATCGCGCAGCTCGCGGGCACGGACATGGTGATCGAGACGGTCAACGAGGATCTCGAGACCAAGAAGGACGTGATGCGCCGCCTGGGCCAGGTCTGTCCCCCCGACCGGATCTTCATCACCAACACGTCCACCCTGAGCATCACCGAGATCGCGGCGGCCTCGGGCCGCCCCGACCGCGTGGTGGGCATGCACTTCATGCACCCCGTGACGCGCACGCCGGTCGTGGAGGTGGTGCGCGGGGTCGAGACCTCCGACGAGGCCTTCGAGAAGGCCCTGCAGCTGGCGAGCGCCCTGGAGAAGACGCCCGTCAAGGTGTTCGAGTATCCCGGCTACATCGTGACGCGGGTGCTGCTCCCCATGCTGAACGAGGCCATGTACGTGGTCATGGAAGGGGTGGCCAGCGCCGAGGACGTGGACCTGGCGATGCGGCTCTCCTACGAGTTCCGCGTGGGGCCGCTCGAGTACGCCGACCGCGTCGGGCTCGACAAGATCATGGCCTGGATGGAGCACCTCTTCCGCGAGCTGGGCGACGTCAAGTACCGGCCCTGCCCCCTGCTGCACAAGCTGGTGCGCGCGGGGCACCTGGGCCGCAAGACCGGCCGGGGCTTCTTCGTCTACGAGGGACGCCAGCGCGTGTCCTCGACGCGGCAGGAGGTGACGCTGTGAAGGTCCTCGTGCTGAACTCCGGCTCCTCGTCCGTCAAGTACCAGTTGGTCGAGACCTCGGCGGAGATGATCGAGGCCGACGGCGACCGCGCCATCGCCCGGGGGGCGGTCGAGCGCATCGGCACCTCGAGCGCGATCCACACCTATCGGCCCGAGGGGCGCGAGAAGCACGTCGAGGTCAAGGAGATCCTCGAGCACCGCGTGGCCATCGCCGAGATCATCCACACCCTCACCCACCCCGAGAGCGGCGTCATCCGCCAGGCGGGAGAGATCGAGGCCGTGGGCCACCGCATGGTGCACGGCGGCGAGAAGTTCACCCAGTCGGCGCTGTGCACGGCCGAGGTCGTGCAGCAGATCGAGGACTGCTGCGAGCTGGCCCCGCTGCACAACCCGCACAACCTGCGCGGCTACTACGCGGCCCGCGAGATCCTTCCCGACGTGCCCCACGCGGCGGTGTTCGACACGTCGTATCACCAGACCATGCCGCCGCACGCCTATCTCTACGGCCTGCCCTACGTCCTCTACTCCCGGCACCACATCCGGCGCTACGGGTTCCACGGCACCTCGCATCGCTTCGTGGCCTGGCGCTCGCGCAAGCTGCTGGGCCGCCCGCGCGAGGAGACGAGGCTCATCACCTGCCACCTGGGGAACGGCGCCAGCATGAGCGCGATCGACCACGGTCGCTCGATCGACACCTCCATGGGGTTCACGCCCCTCGAGGGGCTGCTCATGGGCACGCGCAGCGGCGACCTGGACCCGGCGGTGCTCTTCTACGTCATGCACAAGGAGGACCTCACCGAGTACCAGGCCACGACCATGCTCAACAAGCACTCCGGCCTCTACGGCGTCTCCGGCGTCTCCAACGACATGGTCGAGGTCCTGGCGGCCGAGGCCCAGGGCAACGAGCGGGCGAAGCTGGCCCTCGACCTCTTCTGCTACCGGGTGAAGAAGTACGTGGGCGCGTACGCGGCGGCGCTGGGCGGCGTCGACGCCATCGTCTTCACCGGCGGCATCGGGGAGAACGCCGCACCCGTGCGGGCCCGCTCGATGCAGGGACTCGAGTTCCTCGGAGTGCGGGTGGATCCCGCCCGGAACGCCGCGGCGGTGGGCGGCAAGGAAGCCGACATCTCCGCTCCCGAGGCCACCGTGCGCACCCTCGTCATTCCCACGAACGAGGAGCTCATCATCGCGCGCGACACGTTCCGGCTGGTGGCGGACAAGCTGCAGCCGACGGGTTGAGCGAGCCGGCGCCCCGGCGCGGCTCCCGCTCCCGGCGGGGAGCCGCGCGCCGGGGCCGGCTTCCGTCTCCCCGCGGAAGGCCGGCGCTCAGCGGTTCACCGTGCTCATGTCGGGATAGCGCGCGCCCGCCGTGGTGCCGGGAGGCAGGGCCTCGTCCAGGCGGGCGACCTCGGCGGGCGTCAGCGCGATCGCCGCGGCCACGACGTTCTCCTCCAGGTACGGGCGCCGCTTGGTGCCCGGGATGGGCACGAGGTCGGGGCCCCTGGCCAGCAGCCAGGCGAGGGCGAGCTGGGCCGGCGTGACCTGCCGCTCACGGGCCAGGGCCGCGACGCGACGGGCGATCTCCTGGTTCCGCTCGAGGTTCTCGCCCTGGAAGCGCGGGTTCCGGCGCCGAAAGTCGTTCTCGGCCAGGTCCGCGAGCGAGCGGAAGCGGCCGGTGAGGAAGCCACGGCCGAGCGGGCTGTAGGCGACGAAGCCGATGCCCAGCTCGCGCACCGTGGGCAGCACCTCCGTCTCCGGATCGCGCGTCCACAGGGAGTACTCGGTCTGCAGCGCCGAGATGGGATGGACCCGGTGCGCGCGCCGGATCGTGGCCGGCGCGGCCTCGGAGAGCCCCAGGTAGCGAACCTTGCCCTGCCGCACCAGCTCCGCCATCGCGCCCACGGTGTCCTCGATGGGCACGGTCGAGTCCACGCGGTGCTGGTAGTAGAGGTCGATGTGGTCCACGCCCAGGCGCTGGAGCGAGGCGTCGCAGGCGCCGCGCACGTACTCGGGCGTGCCGTTGATGCGCACCCAGGTGCCATCGGGGTTGCGCTGGTTGCCGAACTTCGTGGCCAGCACCACGCTCTCGCGCCGCCCGCGCAGCGCGCGCCCGACCAGGCGCTCGTTGTCGCCGACGCCGTACATGTCGGCCGTGTCGAGGAACGTCACGCCCAGCTCGAGGGCGCGGTGGATGGTGGCGAGTGACTCCGCGTCGTCACGCGGCCCGTAGAACTCGCTCATTCCCATGCAGCCGAGGCCGAGGCTCGAGACCACGAGTCCCTGCCCGCCCAGCTTGCGCTGCTCCATTTCGCATCTCCTTCGCGCGACCGTCGTCCAGCGGCCGCGCGCCGCAGCGGCCCGATCCCTGGCGATTCGCGGCCATGGGCGCGGGCATCGGAAGAGGGTGGTTCATGCGGCCCCCTTTCTGGATGCGCGATCGGGCCCGCGCGGCGAAGCCGTCGGGCGGGTCACGAGCGCGCGCCGGGCTCAACGGGCGGGCCGTGCGGAGGTGGGATGTTTCGTTTGATGAGGGTGTACGAGCAGGCGGGCGCCGGGGACGGGCGGCGCGTGCTGGTGGAGAGGCTGTGGCCCCGGGGAATGAGCCGCAAGTCACTCCGTCTCGATGCGTGGCTGCGCGACGTGGCGCCTTCGACCGACCTGCGGCGCTGGTTCGCGCACGACCCGTCGCGCTGGAGCGAGTTCCGGCGCCGCTACTTCCTGGAGCTGGACGCGCGATCCGAGGCCTGGCGCGAGCTGCTCGCCCAGGGCCGGCGTCGCCGCGTCACGCTTCTCTTCAGCTCGCACGATCTCCAGCACAACAACGCCGTGGCCTTGCGGGATTACCTCGAAGCGAAGTTGCGCTCGCGCAGTGCCTCGCGCGCCAGGGGCGCGGCGCGGGGGGCGGGCGCCGCGAGCCGCCATGCCGGAGGCGGACGGCCCGCGAGGCGCGCGGCCTCGGCGCCCGGGTCTCGGGCCGCCCGGCGACGGCCGGCCGGCCGTCATGCGAGCGGGCAGGCGCGGTCCCGGCTCGCCGGTCGGGGCCCGGCTTGACCCCGGCCGGACCCCGCGCGGCCGAAGCTTGAGCGATCGCCGACTCTCGGGCTGGCGCGGCTCGGGAACGCCGCATCCAAGCGGGTGCGCGCGGCCGGCGACGGTCCTGGACCAGGCTCGAGCGTCCGTGCCGCGGTCAGCGACCGGGCCCAGGCGGCTACGCGAGCCGCGCGCCGACGAGAGCGAGGGGGGCAGGACCATGCGGTTGGCACTCGCGGCCGCGGTGATCTTCCTGGCCGGATGCGGCTCGGCCGGGAAGCAGACCACTCTGAGCCGGAACGACACCACGGCCGTGAGCAACCCCCAGGAACAGCCGCCCGGAGGCTTCGCCCCGAAGGCTCCGGATGCGCGCGCACCCGCCCCGCCCTCGTCCGGCTCGCCCGGGCGGCACGGCCGCCAGACGCGTGGTGGCTGGCCCAAGCCCGCCTCGCTCGCGATCCCCGAGCGGCCTGGACGGGAAGACGGGCTGGCGCTGCCTTCGGGCAGCGTGGTTCGGGTCGCTCTGGATGCCGGGCTCTCGTCCGCGAGCGCTCGCGCCGGCGAGCGCTGGGTCGGCCGGGTGCGCGCGCCCGTCCGCGAGTCGGGGCGCGTCCTGGTCCCCGCCGGAAGCGAGGCGCGAGGCGTCGTGAGCCGGGCGATCCCGGCCCGTCGCGGGAGCCGCGCGCAGCTGCGGCTCACACTCGTCTCGCTCACGGTGCGCGGCCGAGCCTACGCGGTGCGCGGCTCGAGTCGCGAGTTCGTGGCCGGCTCGCCGCGGGCGCGAAACGTCGGCGGCATCGCGGCCGGGACCGCTGCGGGCGCCCTCATCGGCCGGGCGATCGGCGGAAGCGGGCACGGTGCTCTCGTCGGCGCCCTGCTGGGCGGCGGCGCTTCCGGCGTCGCCGTGGCGCGCTCGAAGGGCTATCAGGTGCGGCTCGAGCCGGGGGCCCCGGTGGACTTCGTCATCCACGGCGCGGTCACCGCGAGCCGCCGTGCGCGCGGCCTCCGTCACGGCGCCTAGTGTCCTGTCCCGGGGGTAGCTCGTTCCCCCCGGCGCGTCGGGGCGCGCATGAAGGAAGGGCGGGGATCCCGCGAGATCCCCGCCCGATTCGCGAAGGGCGTGGCCGCCCCGCTCAGCCTCGGCCGCGGCGCCCACCCCCGCCGTGATCGCCACCGCGACCGCCACCGCCGTGATCGCCACCGCGGCCGCCACCGCCGCGATCGCCACCGCGGTCTCCGCCACCGCCGTGCGGATTGCCGCCCGAGCCGCCTTCCCGGCTCGGCGCGTAGCCGCCGCGGCCGGCCTGGCCCGCGTAGGGCTGCGACGCTGGCGCGCGACTGGGCCCTCGCCACTCGCTTCCTCGCGCGGCCGGCGGCGCCTCCTGGCGGCGAAGGTTGCTCATCACCTGGCGCTCCTGCCGGGCCTGCGACTCGAGGGCGCTCCGCTCCAGCTCCTGCCGGCGCTGCAGCTCCTCCTGGCCGAGGCCCGCGGGCGGCCGCGACCGCTCCTCGCGCTGGATGTGGTCGAGCTGCCGTCGCTGCCCCGCGAGCCAGGAGTCATAGCGCCGCTCACCGCTCGGGGCGCCACGCTCGATGATCCGCGGCCCGCGCGCGGTCATCGCCCTCGGCGCGGGCGAGGCCCCGGGCCGGGCGGCGCGCACCACGGGGCGGTAGATCGCCAGCGTGCGGCCGCTCTCGCGCATCCCGCCGGCCGGGAAGGCCCCGCGCCAGTCGGTGACGTGGTAGCGGGGGACGATGTGTCCGGTCAGCCTCTCCAGCCGCCCGACGTCGGGGCCGCGCACGACGGGGCGCCCGCGCAGCGAGGCGAAGCGCGTGACCTCACGCGTCTCGGGCAGGAGCGTCAGGTTGCGCGCCGCGGGCACGAGTCGGCCCTCGACGCGGGGCGCGAACAAGTCGCGCGAGCGCACGAAGCACCAGCCCTGCGTGGGCACCACGCGGTCGAGGTCGAAGCCGCGCTCGAAGGTGAGGCCGAAGCTCGCGCTCCAGGCCACGCCCGGAGGCAGCGGGGCCCAGCCGCACCAGTCGTCGCTCCAGCGCCAGGCCACCCAGGCGGGCGCCCATTCGTACCCGGGGATCCACAGCCAGCCGTAGAAGGGATCGTAGGCCCAGCGGCCGTAGTGGAAGGGAGCCCAGCCCCAGTCGTAGTCGGACACCCACGTGTAGCCGAGGTCCGTATAGTCCCAGTGCCCTTCGGTGTAGGGCCGCCAGCCGGGCGGCACGTCCAGCGGCCGCCAGCACCAGCCCCAGCCCGGCACCGAGACCCAGTCGCCGTACGGGCTCAAGGCATCGTAGAAGACCGAGGCGTCCACGGCCGGGCCGTACGCGACGGATCCCGCCATCCCCCAGTCCGCCGTCGCCCGGCCGGGCGCGACGAGCAGTCCGGCCAGCAGGATCATGGCAAACCAGCAACTTCTCATCTCTCTCACCCCCGAGCCGTTGGATGCGCGCGGCGTCCCGGCGGGAAGGAGAGAGCGAGGCTCGAGCCCGCTCGCCGCGGCGCGGCCGAGCGGACTCGACAGAGCGCGCGTTGCGCGGACCGGGGGGGGCCGAGCCGGAGACCCGAACGCCGTTCGAGACGCGAGCCTCGGCGCGGGGGGTCCGAGCCGGAGACCCGACCCGCCCGTTCGAGGCGCGAGCCTCCGCGCGGGGATCAGCGCGGGCGTCGCGAGCGCGCGAGGGTGAAGCCCAGCGCCGGCGCCGCCACGACCAGGATCGCGAGTGCCGTCCACTGCGCGTTCTTCAGCCCCCAGCCCACGGCGGGTACGTTCCCGCGCACGAAGAAGAGGAAGAAGCGCAGGACCGAGAAGAGCACGAGGTAGAGCAGGAAGAGGCCGCCCGGCGGCAAGCGGTCGCGCAGGCGCAGGAGCAGCGCGGCGATCGCCAGATCGCCGAGCAGCTCGTAGTACTGGTCGGGGTGCCGCGGGATCCCGTCGTTCGGGGCGTAGCTGTGCGGGTTCGTGTAGACGACTCCCCACGGGAGCCTCGTGGGCGTCCCGTAGTCCATGCCATCGAGTCCGCAGCTGATCCGCCCGATCGCGGAGCCGACGGGGATGGCCGGCGCGAAGAGGTCGGCGACCCGCGCGAAGGACAGCTCGTGCCTCAGGCAGAACGCCCAGCCCGCCAACAGGGCGCCGAAGAGGCCGCCGAAGTAGGCGAGACCGCCTTCCCACACGGCCAGGATTCGCCAGGGCTCGCGCAGGTACTCGAGGGGCTGGTTCTGGGCCACGAAGTACAGCCGCGCCCCGAGCACGACGCCGGCGAGGAGCCAGACCAGCAGCGTCTCGAGCTTCTCGGCGGGCAACCGCTCCCGGGGCGCCCGCCGCAGGGCCATCGTGCCCGCCGCCACGGCCCCGAGGGCGTAGGTGAGTCCGTACCAGTTGATGGGCACGGGCCCCAGGTGCGGCATCGGATCCCAGTTCACCGTGATCATCGGCGGCATTCTAGCGCCCGCCGCCGCCGGGCGCACGGCTGGCGCGGACCGCCGTGGCTCGCGCGCCGGAGCCCTCCTCAGCTGCGGCCCCGCTCGGCCAGCAGGGCGCAGAGCCAGCCTTCGAGCCGCCAGGCCTCGGGCACGTCCTCGGCGAGGAAGCGGCGCAGGTGGCGGTGCCAGGGCTCGGCCTCGACGTGCCCCACCGTGCGCAGCAGGATGCGCTGCACCCGCGTGTGGCGGCGCAGCAGGCGCGCGAGCCGCCAGGTCTCGCCCACGGGAACCGTCCCGTCGTCCCAGGCGTGCGCGAGGAAGACGGGCACGCGCAGCCGGGAGAGGTCCTGCCGCTCGGGCGAGAGCACGGCCATGCGCTGCTCCAGCGCGGCCGGGAGCCGCGCGAGCAGGGCCGGGACGGCGGCGGGTGCCGCGGTCACGAACAGCTCGTAGGGCAGCCGGCCCGCCGGGCTCAGGGAGTCCGCCAGATCGGCGAGCGGCGCCGAGGGGTCGTTCCAACGGCGGCGGGCCATGGCCTCGAGCCGCTCGCGGTCACGGGGATCGGGAAGGAACTCCTCGTAGGTGCGGACGAAGACGAACTGCGAGTAGGGATCCACCTCGACGTGATGGGCGCGGCCGCGCACGAACGTGCGCCCGGTGGCGAGGAAGGTGAGCGTGCTGTCCAGGTCCGCGTAGGCGCCCATCGTGACCAGGAAGGAGACGCGCCGGGCCACGGCTGGCTCGCGCAGCGCGAGCACGGCGATCCCGCCGGCGAACGAGACGCCGAAGAGGCCCGTGCGCCCGCGGGGCGCCAGATCCCTCCGCGCCGTCGTCGCGGCAACGGCCGCCGCCAGCTCGCGCACGTTCGCGGGCTGGACGACCAGGCTCTGGAAGGACGGCAGATCGGGGACGATCACGCGGAATCCCGCCCGCGCCATGGCCGCGGCGAAGGGAGCCACGCGCGGGTCGTCCTTGCCCTCGGGGACCATGCCGGGGACGAGCAGCAGGGGCTGGGCACGGCCCTCGGCCGGCTCGTAGACGTCGGCCGCGAAGCCGGCGCCCTCCGCCGCCAGCGTGGTCGCGCGCACGCGCGGCGGCGGCGTGGCTCGGCTCAGCCAGGAGCGCGCTCCCGGCTCGCGTAGCTCGTCCATGATCTCGAGCGCGAGGAGGGCTCGGGCGAGGGAGCCGCTGGCCCAGAGCCAGACGAGGGCCGCGGCGGCCACGAGGCCGAGGAGCCACCACCTCGTGCGCATGCGGAGAGTCTACGCCCGGGCCCCGGCGTGCGCCCGTCGCCGGCGCCGGCGCGGCCCGCCCGCTCACCCTCGCCCCCGGTACTTGGGATGCAGGCGCAGGGAGCGGTGCAGCATCCGCCAGCGCGCCGTCTCCTCGAGGCGGAGCCGCACGTCCTGCTTGCCCGCGAGCCAGCGCAGCTCGCGCTGCAGCTTTCGCCAGCTCTCGAGCCGCCCGGCCGCCAGCGTGCCGCGTGCCACGCTCTCCCGCACGGCGCAGCCGGGCTCCTCCTCGTGCCAGCAGTCGCGGAAGCGGCAGCCGGCGGCCAGCTCCTCGATGTCCGGGAACGCGCCGGAGAGCGAATCCTCGTCGGCCCAGAGCTGGAGCTCGCGCAGGCCGGGAGTGTCGATGAGCAGCGCGCCCCCCGGCAGCACGAGCAGGTCGCGGCGCGTGGTCGTGTGCCGCCCCCGCGCGTCGGACGGGCGGACCTCGGCCGTGGCCTGGCGAGGCTCCCCGAGCAGCGCGTTCACGAGCGTGGACTTCCCGACGCCCGAGGAGCCCAGGAGCGCGACCGTGCGGCCGGGCGCAAGGCAGGGTGCGAGGCCCTCGAGCCCTTCGCCGGTGCGGGCGCTCAGGGCCACGACCTCCACGCCGGGAGCCGAGAGACGGGTCTCGACGACTCGGTCCTCCCGGTCCTCGACGAGGTCCGCCTTGTTGAGGACGACGACCGGCAGGGCGCCGCTGTCCCAGGCCGCGGCGAGATAGCGCTCGATCCGTCGCGGGTTGTACTCGGCGTCGAGGCCCGCGACGACCAGGACCGAGTCCACGTTGGCCGCGAGGGCTTGCGGCTCCGTGCGCGGGCCCGCGGATTTGCGCAGGAAGACGCTGGCGCGCGGCAGCACCGCCTCGATGACCAGGGGGCCGTCGTCGAGGGCGGGGCGGACGGCGACCCAGTCGCCCACCGTGGGAAGGTCGGCCCGGGCCGAGGCCGAGCGGCGAAGCCGGCCGCCGGCCACGGCCGCGCGGTCGCCGCCGGTGCCGAGCACGCGATAGCGGCCGCGCTCCTCGCGGGCGACGCGCGCGGCCCAGAGGCCGCGGGCCCGATGGGATTCGAAGTCGTGCTCGAGACGATCGTTCCAGCCGAGATGCTCCAGGGACATGGCGTGACCTTCCTCGCAGAGAGCCGGCAATCGGGGCGCGCCGAGCGCGCCGGGACGTCCCCGGCGGAGCCACGAGGCGGCGGATCTCGAGGGGAGGAACGAGATCGGCCGCTCCTCACGGAGCGGCCGCGGGCCGAGCAGGATGGGCTCAGCGGTAGCTGCGGAGGAAACGTGGCGCGAGACGGAGCGCAAGGGCCGCCATGAACGTCCCCTCCGGTCGGACGCGGGCACCATGCCCTGCCGCGACGAGATGCATGGTAGTCGAGAGCGGCGGCCTCGTCAATCGCACGGCACGAGGGCCTCCCAGCGCTCGGCAACGTGGGGCGAAGGCCTACCTCGAGCCCGCGGCCACGGGGATGTGCGTGAAGGCCTGCTCGAGGTCGGCGATCAGGTCGTCCGCGTCCTCGATGCCCACGGAGAAGCGCACGAGGCCGTCGGTGATGCCCGCCGCCAGCCGGTGCTCGCGGGCCATGCCGGCATGGGTCATCGACGCGGGATGCTCGATCAGCGACTCGACGCCGCCCAGCGAGACCGCGAGCGTGGCCACCTGCACGTGGTCCATCACCGCGCGGCCGGCGTCGAGGCCGCCCTTCAGCTCGAAGCTGATCATGGAGCCGAAGCCCGACATCTGCCGCGCCGCCAGCTCGTGTTGCGGATGCGAAGGCAGGCCGATGTAGCGCACCCACTCCACCTCGGGCCGCGCCTCCAGCCAGCGGGCCACGGCCAGGGCGCCCTGCTGCGCGCGCTCGACGCGGATGCCCAGGGTCCGCAGGCCGCGCAGCACCATGAAGGCCTGGTGCGGATCCATGTTGCAGCCCAGGGAGATCATCAGCGGGCGCAGGCGGCGGTCGAGGTCGGCGTCCTTCGCCACCAGGATTCCGCCCACGACGTCCGCGTGGCCGTTGATGAACTTGGTGACGGAGTGCAGGGAGACGTCGGCCCCCAGGTCGAGAGGCTTCTGCAGGTAGGGCGAGGCGAAGGTGTTGTCCACGACGAGGCAGGCGCCATGGGCGTGGGCGATCGGCGCGACGGCGCGCAGGTCCGTGACCTGCATGGCCGGGTTCGAGGGCGTCTCGACGTAGACCAGCCGAGTGTTGGGCCGCAGGGCCCGGCGGACGTTCTCGGGGTCGGTGGTGTCCACGAACGTGCCCTGGACGCCGAAGCGGGCGAGATGCGACTCGACGAGGACGCGCGACGGCCCGTAGACGGAGGCCGTGCTCACCATGTGCGCGCCCTGCTCGAGCAGGGCCAGGTACACCACCGACACCGCGCCCATTCCCGAGCTGGTGGCGATCCCGCGGTGGCCGTTCTCCAGCTCGCCCACGGCCTCCTCGAGCGCCCGGATCGTCGGGTTGCCGATGCGCGTGTAGATGTACCCGTCCTCGGTGCCGCCGAAGAGCGCGGCGCCGTGCTGCGCGTCGCGGAAGGCGAAGGTGGAGGTCTGGTAGATGGGGACCGTCACGGCCCCGGCGGGATCGTGGTGGTGGCCGGAGTGGACGAGCCTGGTGTGGATTCCCTGCTTCTTCGCCTTCATCGCGGCCTCTCCACGAAGGGGGTCGTCGGCCTGGAATGGACGGGGACGCTCACTCCACAAGAGTACAGGCCCGCGGCATGGGGGCTCAAGCGGTGCGCACCAGAATTTCTTCGGCCACGCTGCGGTCCACCGAGACCTCGGTCTCGCCGACGCGCAGCACCAGGGCGGGCGTGCGCTGCTGCACCACGATCCAGGTGCCGGGCATCAGGCCGAGCGCGCCCAGGCGGTCGAGGCGCGCCGCGCTCTCGGACCTCAGCTCGACGACCAGGGCGCGCTGGCCGGGCTTCAGCCGGTGGAGCGGCACGACCCGCGTCATGCCCGCGCCTCGACACGCCGCCCCGCCACGGACCGCGCCGGGCGCCGGGTCCGCCTCCGCGCCCGGCTCATGCCCCGGGCTCCCTCGCCCCGCCCTGGGGCGTGGCGGGGAAGACCTTGCGCAGCAGCCGGGCGATCCCCGACTTGCTCTCGTCCACCATCTGGTAACCGCACTGCGGGCAGCAGACGAGGTGGCAGCCCTGGAGCGAGGCCATCGGGCACGAGGCGACGCAGGCGCGATCGCTCTCGTCGAATTCGTGGCCGCAGAGAGGACAGTGCACGGGCACCTCAGAAGTGAACGCCGAGGGCGAGCATGCCGAAGTGGAGCAGCACGCCCACGGCGAAGGCGAAGGGGAAGACGAAGCCCACGACCCAGGCGCCGACCTTGGCGCCGTGCTCGCGGACGATGACCAGCACGTTGGCGACGCAGGGCACGAAGAGCGTCACGACGACCAGGCTGACGAGCACCTGCGGCACGCTCAGCGCGCCGGCGCGCGCCAGGGTGAAGAGGCCGGCGGCGCCGTAGTCGCGGCGCAGGAAGCCGACGATGAAGGCGGCGGTCGTGGCCCGCGGCAGGCCGAGCCCGCCCTCCACGAGGGGCGCGGCCCAGCGCTCCAGCAGGCGCAGGGCGCCGGTGCGGTCGAGAGCGAAGAGGAGCAGCGTGCCGAGCACGAAGAGGGGCAGCACCTCCTTCAGGTACCACTCCAGGCGGGCCACGGTCTTGACCACGATGTTCCCCAGCTGCGGCAGGCGGATGGGCGGCAGCTCGAGGATGAAGTCGGAGCGGCGGCCGGGGATGAGCCGGGAGGCGGCCCAGCCGACCGCGAACATGACGGCCACGATCACCGCGCCCCAGACCGCCACGGCCGCGGGCGGGAGGTAGGCGATCATGCCCATGATGACCCCGAGCTGGGCCGAGCAAGGGACGCCGAGCGCGAGGAGCAGCGTGACCATGAGCCGGTCCTTGCGGGTCTCGAGGATGCGCGTGGTCATCGTCGCCATCGTGTCGCAGCCCAGGCCCAGCACCATGGGGAGCACGGCCTTGCCGTTCAGGCCCATCGCCTTGAACGGTCGATCCATCATCACCGCGAGCCGCGGCAGGTAGCCCGAGTCCTCGAGCAGCCCGAAGGCCACGAAGAAGGTGAGCACGATGGGCATCACGATGGCGATGCCGTAGGAGAGCGCCATCGTGACGAGGCCGTACGGCCCCACGAGCAGGTCGCGCACGAGGGGCACGGGGACGTGGCTCGCCAGGCTCACGGCGAGCGGGTCGATGCCCCGGCCGAAGACCACGCTCTCCATCCAGCCCACGAGCACGCCGGCGCCCAGCCGGCCCACGAAGAGGTAGACGGCGGCCAGCACCACGAGCAGCACGGCCACGCCCCAGAGCGGATGCAGCGCCAGGCGGCCGAGGCTGTCGCCGGGGTGGGAACGCGGGCTCGCGGGGTGCCGCACCACGTCCGCCAGCAGCCGATCCACGTGGCGCAGGCGCTGCTCGGTGAGGGCGAAGCCGAGCGGCTTGCGGTAGTGCGCGGCGGCGCCGGCCACCACGCCCTCGATCTCGCTCCGCCGCGCCCCGCCGTAGCGCGCGATCAGCTCGTGGTCCCCCGCCAGGATCATGAGGGCGACGGCGCGCGCATCGCCGTCCACGCTCTCGAGCAGGGGCAGGAGGCGCTCGACCGCCTCCTCGATCGGGCGCTCGAAGGCGACCCGGTGGCCCAGGGGGCGGGCGCCGGCGAGGCGGTCGCTCAGCTCGCCGATCCCCTCGCCGCGCACCGCCACGGTGGACACCACCGGCGCGTCGAGGGCGCGGCCGAGGCGCTCGACGTCCACCTCCATTCCGCGGACCTGCGCCTCGTCCACCATGTTCACGTCGAGCACGAAGGGCCGGCCCAGCTCGGCGAGCTGCATGGTGAGCAGCAGGCTGCGGCGCAGGTTGCGAGCGTCCGCGACCTGGACGATGCGCCCGGCGGAGGTCCCGAGCAGGATGTCCCGGGTGACGCGCTCGTCGTCCGAGCGGGCGTGCAGCGAGTGGATGCCGGGCGTGTCGATCAGAGGCAGGTCGCCCGCGCGCCCCGTGCTCACCTCCACCGTGGTCCCCGGGAAGTTGGACACCTCGACGTAGCGGCCCGTGAGCGCGCTGAACAGGGCGCTCTTCCCCACGTTGGGGTTGCCGACCAGGATGGTCGGCGGGCCGTCGCGGGCGGGATCGTCGGTGGGGGCGAGGCTCATGGCCGGTCGCGTCGGGCTCCTGTCCTGGGCTGGGCTCCGTCTCGAGTTCGCCCGCGGCTCCCGGCGATCACTCGGACGAGACCCGGGGGCTTCGGCCGCGACCGGGCCGCCGAGTGGGCCAAATATCTAATCACGTCCGGGGCGCGAGGGGAAGCCAAGGCGACCGGGGCGTCAGCGCGCGGGGCGGGATATCGAGGGGGGCACCGGGGCCCGAGCCTCGCCGCACCCGCCGGCCCGCGCTGCCGGTGGGTCCGCACCCGCGCTCCCCTCGCGCTGGTGCCCCCGTTTCGCCGCTCTGGTCCGGCCGCAGCGTTCCCCGGGGCCGGCTGTTCGCCTAGAATGCCGGCCGTCTGTGCCCGCCCGCGCGCCGCGAGGCGCGCCAACCTTCGACTCGCAAGGTGGGAGAAGGACGATGAGACGATCCCTTGCCTCGTTTCTGATCATCCTGTTCCTGGCGGCCGTTCCCGGCGTGGCCGGGGCCCAGGGCCCCGCGCCCGGGGCGAGGAGCGGCGCCCGCGCCGACACCCTGATGAAGGCGGAGACCTTCACCGGGCTCGCGCTTCGCGGCATCGGCCCGGCCCTGAACTCGGGGCGCATCATCGATCTGGCCGTGCATCCGACCGACCGCTCCACCTGGTACGTGGCCGTGGCCTGCGGCGGCGTGTGGAAGACGGTGAACGCGGGCATCACCTGGACGCCCGTCTTCGACGACCAGGCCTCCTACTCCATCGGCTGCGTGACCGTGGACCCCAAGGACCCGCTCACCGTCTGGGTGGGAACGGGCGAGAACAACAGCCAGCGCAGCGTGGGCTACGGCGACGGGGTCTACAAATCGGTGGACGGCGGCAGCCACTGGGAGAACGTCGGGCTCAAGACCTCGGAGCACGTGAGCAAGATCCTGCTCGACCCGCGCAATCCCGCCATCGTGTACGTGGCGGCGCAGGGGCCGCTGTGGGCCGACGGCGGGGACCGGGGTCTGTACAAGAGCGTGGACGGGGGCCGGAGCTGGAGGAAGTCGCTCGAGATCAGCCCGCGCACCGGGGTCACCGACGTGTGGTGCGATCCGCGCGACCCGGACGTGCTGTACGCCGTCTCGTACCAGCGCCGCCGCCACGTCTGGGGCATGATCGACGGCGGCCCGGAGAGCGGGATCTACAAGTCCGCGGACGCGGGCGCGACCTGGAAGAGGCTCAAGAACGGGCTGCCCAAGGGAGACCTGGGGCGCATCGGCCTCTGCGTCTCGCCGGCCGATCCCGACGTGGTCTACGCCGTGGTCGAGGCCTCCGACAAGAAGGCGGCCGGGACCTACCGCTCGGACGACGCGGGCGGGACCTGGGTGAAGACGAACGACTACGTGTCGGGCGCCGCGCAGTACTACCAGGAGCTGATCCCCGACCCGAAGAACGTGGGCCGGGTCTACTCCATGGACGTCTGGATGATGGTGAGCGAGGACGGGGGCAAGAGCTGGCGGAAGGTGGGGGAGAAGTGGAAGCACGTCGACAACCACGCGCTGTGGATCGACCCCGCCGACACCAAGCACCTGATCGCCGGCTGCGACGGCGGCCTCTACGACAGCTACGACCGCGGCGCCACCTGGCGCTTTTTCGCCAATCTGCCGGTGACCCAGTTCTACAAGGTCTGCGTGGACGACGCCGTTCCCATCTACAACGTCTACGGCGGAACGCAGGACAACAACAGCCTCGGCGGCCCGTCCCGCACGCGGACGAACCAGGGCATCAGGAACCAGGACTGGTTCGTCACCACCGGCGGCGACGGCTTCCAGAGCCAGGTGGACCCCGAGGATCCGAACGTCGTCTACTCGCAGTCGCAGTACGGCGTGCTCATCCGCTACGACCGCCTCACCGGCGAGGAGACGGACATCCAGCCGCAGCCGGGCGCGGACGGCACGCCGCTCCGCTGGAACTGGGACTCGCCGCTCATCATCAGCCCGCATGTGCACACGCGCCTGTACTTCGCGGCGCAGCGGCTCTTCCGCAGCGACGACCGCGGGCAGTCGTGGCAGGCGGTGAGCCCCGACCTCACCCGGCAGATCGACCGCAACAAGCTGAAGCTGATGGGGCGGGTGTGGAGCGTCGACGCGGTGGCCAAGAACGCGTCCACCTCCTTCTACGGCAACATCGTCGCCCTGGCCGAGTCGCCCCTCAAGGAGGGGCTGCTGTTCGTGGGCACGGACGACGGCCTGGTGCAGATCAGCGAGGACGGAGGCAAGAGCTGGCGCCGGGCCGACAGGTTCCCCGGCGTGCCGGAGATGAGCTACGTCTCGCGCCTCACGCCCTCGGCGCACGACGCGAACACGGTGTACGCGACGTTCGACAACCACAAGGAGGGGGACTTCAGGCCCTACGTGCTGAAGAGCCGCGACCTGGGCCGGAGCTGGACCGCGATCGCCGGCGACCTGCCGGCGCGCGGCTCGGTCTGGGTGCTGGTCGAGGACCCGGTGAAGCCCGACCTCCTCTTCGTCGGCACGGAGTTCGGCGTGTTCTTCAGCGGGGAAGGCGGGCGCAGGTGGGTGCAGCTCAAGGGCGGCATCCCCGTGCAGTGCGTCAAGGACATCGCCATCCAGAAGCGGGAGAACGACCTCGTCGTGGCCACCTTCGGGCGCGGGTTCTACGTCCTCGACGACTATTCGCCCCTGCGCCAGGCCGACGGCCGCCTGCTGGCGCAGGAAGCGGCCCTCCTGCCGGTGCGCCCCGCCTGGGCCTACGTCGAGTCGAGCCCGCTCGGCGGCCCGGGCAAGAGCCAGCAGGGCGACGCGTTCTTCACCGCGCCCAATCCGCCGTTCGGCGCGATCTTCACCTACTACCTCCGCGAGGAGATCAAGACCCGCAAGGAGGCGCGCGACGAGAAGGAGGCGGCGATCGCCAAGAAGGGCGGCGACGTCTTCTACCCGCCGTGGGACGAGCTGCGGGCGGAGGCGCGCGAGGAGAGCCCGGCGATCCTCCTGACCGTGACGGACGTGGACGGGAACGTGGTGCGGCGGGTGGAGGGCCCCGTGGGCGCCGGCTTCCACCGCGTGGCCTGGGACCTGCGCTACGCGGCCGCGAACCCGACCTCGCTCGCCAAGCCTCCGGAGCTGGCGCCCTGGGAGCGGGCGCCGGTGGGGCCGCTGGTGGCGCCGGGGGAGTACCTGGTCCGGCTGGAGAAGCGGCAGGAGGGCAAGGTCACGCCGCTGGCCGGGCCGGTGAAGTTCTCGGTCGCGACGATCGGGACCGCCGCCCTGCCGCCGGAGGACCGCGGCACGGCGCTGGCCTTCGAGCGCAAGGTGGCGCGGCTCCAGCGGGCGGTGCTGGGGGCGATCGCCAGCGCGAAGGAGGCGCAGGCGCACCTCGATCTCCTGAAGAAGGCCCTGGAGGACACGCCGGCGGCGGATCGGGCGCTGGCCGACCAGGCGCGGGCGATCGAGTCGCGGCTCAAGGACCTGCAGGTGGCGCTCACCGGCGACCAGGTGAAGGCGGAGGAGAACGAGCCGGTGCCGCCCTCGATCCAGGACCGGGTGCAGCAGGTCGTGGGCGGGACCTGGTTCTGTACCTCGGGGCCGACGCAGACGCACCGCGAGACCTACGACATCGCGGCCGTCCAGTTCGGGCCGGTGCTCGCGAAGCTGCGTACGCTCGTGGAGACGGACCTGCGGCTGCTCGAGGAGAAGGCCGAGAGCGCGGGCGCGCCCTGGACCCCCGGCCGCGTGCCGACCTGGACGAAGGAGTGAGACCGAGCGGGGCGGTCCGCTACTGGCGGATCGCCCCGCCGCCGGTCACCGAGAACTCGAGGGCCGCCGTGAGCCCGGCCGGGAGCCCGTCGCCGACGACTTTCGTCAGCTTCGTCCCGTCGAGCAGGATGTCCCCCAGGACGGGCGGGTAGGTGCAGGCGTCCACGCAGCACATCCCGATGTCCCGCCCGTAGAGGCGGAGGGTCGTGTTCGTCGGGACCGACGGAAGGATGCCTTCGTACCGGCCGCCCTCGTTCTCCGTGAGCCGGACCGTCTCCGCTCCCCACAGCGGCACGACCGCCGGCAGCCCCGCCGGCGCGTTGTGGTGCACGCACAGGGGGTAGCAGGGGTTGGCCTCGTCCGGACAGCCCGCCGGCAGCCGTGAGACGTAGACGACGCGCACGTCTACCTCGGTTGGCTCCCGCGTGTCGTGCCCACAGGAGGCGGCCAACAGCGCGAAGGTCACGGGTTTGAGCAGCGACACCGGGAGTCGTTTCGGGCCACCAGTGTAGCAGCCGTTCCCCGCGCTCGCCGGGCGGGGCTCGAGGATCGGCTC
>JAWOLC010000101.1:0-17754 GCA_033853925.1 Candidatus Eiseniibacteriota bacterium | reverse complement strand
CGGCGCGCCGCGACGCGAGCGCAGCCCGGCCCGCGCCCGTCGTCGTTGACACTCCTCGCCCGCCCTCGTAGACTCGCACGCTCCTATCGCCTTGCACCTGCCGGTGCCGCCGCGGGTGACCCGCCCGACGCACGGGCGGTGCTCCGGCGCGCCGGCCGTTGTCTGCCCCGAGGAATCCGATGACCCGCACGGACCAGTGGAAGTTGCTCGGCGTGTTGCTGGTGACGGCGATCGCGGTCTTCTACCTCTTCCCGTCGTTCCAGTTCTACGCCAACTATTACAACCGTTCGGCCCAGCAGCTCCTGAGCGTCCCCAGCCAGAAGCTGAGCGACCTGCGCAAGAAGGCCATTCATCTCGGCCTCGACCTCCAGGGCGGCATGCACCTCGTGTACGAGGTGGATCGCAGCAAGATGGGCGCCGCCGAGGCCCGCGACGCCGTGGAGCGCGCCATGGAGATCCTGCGCCAGCGCATCGACCAGTTCGGCGTGGCCGAGCCGCTGATCCAGCAGGAGGGCGAGGACCGCATCGTCATCGAGCTGCCGGGCCTCACCGACCGCCAGCGGGCGCTCGACCTGATCGGCAAGACCGCTCTGCTCGAGTTCAAGCTGGTGCGCACCCCCGAGGAGACCAAGGCGGTCTTCGACAAGATCGACGCCTATCTGGCCGCGCACGGCGTGGCCGCGGCCGACACGGCCCTGCGCCGGACGCCCCTGACCTCGCACTTCCAGTCGCTCGACAACGCGGCCTTCATCCGCGACGAGGACCTGCCGACGGTGACCCGGCTGCTGGCCACGCCCGGCCTGGATTCGGTCGTTCCCGGCGACTCGCAGCTCCAGTGGAGCCAGCCCGAGGAGGAGCAGCAGGGCCTGACCGGCCGGTTCCTCTACGTGCTGAAGCGGCAGCCCGAGATGACCGGCGGATCGGTGGCCACCGCCAACCACACGACCGGACTCAGCGCCACGAACCCCGCCGCCTGGGGCGTGAACCTGAAGCTCACGCCGCGCGGCGGCGTCGACTTCGCCCGGATCACCGGCGCGAACGTGGGCCGCCTGCTCGCGATCGTGCTGGACGGCGTGGTCAGCTCCGCGCCTCGCATCAACGAGCGCATCCCCAGCGGGAGCGCCTCGATCACCGGCAACTTCTCGGCGGAGAGCGCGCGCGACCTCGCCATCGTCCTGCGCGCCGGCGCCCTGCCCGCCCCGGTGATCCTGATGGAGGATCGCTCCGTGGGGCCGTCCCTGGGCAGCGACTCGATCCAGGACGGGCTGCTCGCCGGCCTGATCGGCACGATCCTCGTGGTCGTCTTCATGCTCGTCTACTACCGGCTGTCCGGGGCCCTGGCGATCCTGGCCATGGTGCTCAACATCTTCTACCTGCTGGCGGCTCTGGCCGGCTTCGGCGCCACCCTGACGCTGCCTGGCATCGCCGGGATCGTGCTGACGGTGGGCATGTCGGTGGACGCGAACGTCCTGATCTTCGAGCGCATTCGCGAAGAGCTGCGCAACCAGAAGAGTCTGCGGCAGGCCGTGGCGCTGGGCTACGACCGCGCCTTCCGCACCATCCTGGACGCCCACGTGACCACGATCATCAGCTCGGTGTTCCTGTTCCAGTTCGGCACGGGGCCGATCAAGGGGTTCGCGATCACGCTGGTCATCGGGCTGATCGCCAATCTGTTCACGGCGGTGTTCCTGACCCGGATGGTCTTCGACTTCATGCTGAGCCGGACGAAGACCGAGACCCTCAGCATCTAGCTGGGACGAGGAGAGCCAGACCATGCTGCAGATGCTGATCGGAACCAACATCCCCTTCATGCGGTACCGCCACATCGCCTACCTGTTCTCCGGCACGCTCCTCCTGGCCACGATCGTCTGGCTGATCGCGCACGGCGGCCCCTACTACAGCGTGGACTTCACGGGCGGCACCCTGCTGCAGATCCGGCTGAGCCAGGCGCTCCCGGCGGACGACCTGCGCCGGGTGCTGGACGCGGCGGGGCTGCGCGGGGTGGAGCTGCAGCAGATGGCCGGGGTGAATCGCAACGAGTTCATCCTGCGCTTCAAGAGCGAGAGCCGCGAGACCCTGCCGTCGATCCAGAAGGCCCTCTCGGCGCGGCATCCGGGCGTCGTCGCCGAGCTCAGGCGCAACGAGACGGTGGGGCCCAAGGTGGGAAGCGACCTCCGCCGCAAGGCCATCTGGGCGATCCTGTGGAGCCTGGGCGGAATTCTCCTTTACGTGGGCTTCCGGTATGAGTTCAAATTCTCTATCGGCGCCGTGATCTCGCTGTTCCACGACGTGCTCATCACTCTGGGATTCCTCTGCTTCACCGGGCGCGAGGTCTCCCTGACGATCGTGGCCGCGCTGCTCACCATCGCCGGCTACTCGATCAACGACACCATCGTCGTGTTCGACCGCATCCGCGAGCGGGCGAGGGCCCTCCGCAAGGAGAAGCACTCGCGCGCCATGGACATCGCGGTCAACGAGACCCTGTCCCGCACGGTGATCACGTCGCTCACCGTGTTCCTGACGGCGCTCGCGCTGTTCATCTGGGGCGGTGAAGTGCTTCGCGACTTCTCGTTCGCGATGCTGATCGGCGTGGGTTTCGGAACGTACTCCTCGGTCTACGTGGCCAGCGCCCTGGCGCTCGACATCTGGATTGCGCTCGATCGCCGCAAGGGAGTCCAGGCCGAGTAAGCGAAAGGCTCATGATGAACGCATACCGCAGTCCGCTGCGCCGCATCACCGCGCTCGCGGCGCTCGCCCTCGCGGCGTCGGTGATGGCCGGATGCGCCAAGAAGATGACGAGCGTGGATCCCGGCTACGCGCTCGACTCCACGTACGTGAGCGACCCCACGCACGGCGGCGTGGAAGGGCTGTTCTCGACCTATGCCCGTCTGGTCGTCTACCCGAACGTCGCGTTGAGCATGGACTCGATCTACGACAAGCCGCCGATCGGGGAGAAGGGCCCCGAGGACTCGCTCGTCACGACCTGGGTCTTCCCGCTCTCGCCCACCGACATGGCCGGGCACGTCTTCACGGACTGGATGATCCCGTACGTTCCGGCCGGACTGCACGGCCTCGTCTTCGACAGCACGGTGGCCAACGCCTACCAGGTGCTGCGCCGCGAGAGCAACGGCGGCTTCGCCCTGCTCAAGGACTACCCGATCCCGCCCGTCACCCGCCTGCTCGAGACCCAGTGGGAGGTGTTCGCGTTCGAGGATGCGCGGCCCAGCGGGTACAACCCGCCCACCTACGTCGGGCGCGGGGTGGTCGCCGGCACGGTGAGCCGGACGTCCCCGCTCACGAACCTGGGGAAGCTGACCGGCCGGGACATGCCCGACATCGCCTACCTGGGCAACCGCGCCCCGACGGATTCGAACTTCACCCTGCGCTGGTCGCCGGTGAGCGGCGCGGCCGGCTACTGGATCCAGATCTACCAGTTCGGCTCCGGCGTGAGCGAGGCCGTGAAGTTCCTCAGCTCCCAGCCCGCCCCCTTCCTGGCGAGCACGGCGCGCAGCCAGTTCGTGGCCTACATGCCGGTCGGCATCACCCAGTACGAGCTGGGCCAGCCGTACCCGCCGGGATCCCTCGTGCTCTACCGGAAGCCCCTGCTCATGGCTCGCGAGTACTTCGTGCGGATCTCGGCGGTGAACGCGCAGGGGCAGATGATCGCCTTCAGCCGCGGCGACTATCGCGACTACTGGTACATCAACGGGGCCGGCTCGGGGTACTACCGCTACCAGATGGGAGCGGCCCGGGTGACGCCGAAGCGGCCCACCTAGCCGGTTCCTCGGCGCGCGCCGCCTGACCGGCGCGGAACGAAGGCCCGGGCGTCGCGTCCGGGCCTTCGTCCTGCCCTTCGCCCAGTGCCGCCCGGCGCATGTATCATCAGAAGAGCCATGAGAGACGGGCGAGGAGTCGGGCGATCGGCCACGAAGGAGGTCAAGCTCGCGTGAAGCGCGGCCCTCTGCTGCTCCTGCTGCTCGCCCTCGCCGCGGGCGCCCCGCGGGGCGCGCCGGCCCAGCCCGCGTCCGCCGCCGACTCGCCGGCCCCGCCCGGGGCGCGATCCTTCGGCATCGCGCGGCTCAAGTACGGCGGCGGCGGCGACTGGTACGAGGACCGCACCTCGCTCACCAACCTGCTGCGCGCCGTGCGCGAGCGCACCTCGATCCCCGTGGCGGGCACGAAGGAGGCGGTGGTGGAGCCCGGCTCGGCGGCCCTCTTCCAGTATCCGTTCGTCTTCGCCTGCGGCCACGGCAACATCAAGTTCACGCCCACGGAGGCCGCGAACCTGCGGCGCTACCTGACCACCGGCGGCTTCCTCTGGGTGGACGACGACTTCGGCATCGACCCGTACTTCCGCCGCGCGATCCGGCAGGTGTTCCCCGACGCGGCGCTCGTGGAGCTGCCCTTCTCGCACCCGATCTTCCACGAGCTGTACGACTTCCCCGGCGGGCTGCCGAAGATCCACGAGCACGACGGCGGGCCCGCGCGCGCCTACGGGATTGTCCACGACGGGAGGCTGGTCGTATTCTACTCGTTCGACACCGATCTCGGTGACGGCCTCGAGGATGCCGCCATCTTCCCCGACGACCCGCCCGCGAAGCGCGACGCCGCGCTCCGCATGTCCTTGAACATCGTCCACTACGCGCTCACGCACTGATCCGGCCCGGGCCGCTCCCACGACGATGACCTCTCGCGAGCCCGACACCCCGCTCCACCGCCTCCTCTCGCGCCACTACGCGGAGCTGCGGCGCGCCCTGGTGCTGCGCGAGGGACTGCGGGCGGGCGGACGCGCGGCCGCGATCGTCGCCGCCGGCCTCGCCCTGGGCGTGGCGCACCCGACCGGCGAGGCCCTGGCCTGGGCCCGCCTGCTCGCGGCGCTGGCGTTCGTGACGGCGATCCTGGTCTTCGCCGTCGCGTCCTTCCTGCGGGCGCGGCCCTCCTTCGACGCCTTCCTCGAGCGCGTCGAGCAGCGCTTCCCCGCGGTGCGCTCGTGGCTGCGCAACGCGCTGGACTTCGAGCGCCGCCCGCCCGCGCACACCTCGCTCGCGCTGGCGGACGCCGTGGCTCGGGAGACCGCGCAGCGGCTCGCCGGCCTGCCGCTCGCGAGCCTGCGCCCCGCGGTCGAGCCGCGGCGCCCGCTGGCCTTCTTCGCCGCCTCGCTGGCGCTGGCGGTCGTGCTGGCCCTGGTCCTGCCGGGGCGGACCGGGCGCTCCTGGCACACGTTCCTCGACCCGCGCGCGGCGGCGCCGCCGGTTCGCCTCGAGGTCGAGCCGGGCTCGGTCACGCTGACCCCGGGCGTGGCCCTGGCGGTCCGGGCCCACGTCTGGGGCACGGCCGCGCGCCCCCGGCTGCTGCGCGACCGCGTCCCGGCGCTCGAGGCGACGCCCGAGGGCGAGGGCGGGAGCGGGGAGCGCCTGTGGCGCTTCGACCTCGCCCAGCTCACGCGCGTCACCGACTACCGGGTGCGGGTGGCCGGCGTGGTGAGCCCGCTCTACCACATCGGGCTCGCCGGCACGCCGCAGCCCGTGAGCTTCGAGGTCGAGATCCATCCTCCCGCCTATGCGCGCCTGCCCGTGCAGCGCGGCGCCGCGACGCGCGGCGACCTCTCGGCCCTGCGCGGGTCGCGCGCCATCGTCGAAGTCCTCTTCGACCGCGACCTCGAGAGCCTGGAGGCCCGGGCGCCCGGCGCGCCTCCGCGGGCCTGGACCCCGCTGAACCCGCGGCGCTGGCGCGGCGAGATCGCCGTCCGCGAGGGCGGCGAGTACGAGCTGCTCGCGCGCGCCGGGGCCGCGGCCGGCGTCGCGGGCGAGGGCCGCTATCGCTACCGCATCCAGCCGCTGGCCGACGCTCCGCCGATCCTCACCGTGCGCGTGCCCGAGGGGGACCTGGATCTCCCGGCCGGCCAGCAGGTGCCCTACGAGGTGCTGGGCCAGGACGACCTCGGGCTCACCGAGCTGCGGCTGGAGGTGCGCAAGGACGCGGCCGCGCCCTGGGCGAGCGTCCCGCTGGCGCGCTTCAAGGGCGAGCCGCGCGAGGTCCAGGTCGCGCAGCGCTGGGACGCGTCGTCGCTGGGCCTGCTCCCGGGCGAGAGCGCCACCTTCCGCTTCCAGCTCTTCGACGACAACGCCGTGGACGGGCGGGGCGTGGCGACCAGCCCCACCTTCGAGCTGCGCTTCCCGTCGCTGGCCGAGCTGTACCAGAGCGTGGACCAGCGACAGGGCTCGGTGCAGGACGCGCTGCAGAAGGTGGCCGATCAGGCTCGCGAGCTGCAGAAGTCCATCGACAAGCTGGCCCTGCCGTCGCCCACGCCGCCCAGCCCCGCCACCCAGAACTTCGTGCGGCAGGAAGAGGTGAAGAGCGCGCTGGACCGCCAGCAGGATCTGTCCCGGCAGATCGACACGGCGGCGCGTCAGCTCCGCGAGAGCCTGGAGCAGGCGGCCGAGCGCCGGGCGTTCGACGAGCAGCTCACACGCAAGCTCCGCGAGCTGGCCGAGGTGATGGATCAGATCCAGTCGAAGGAGCTGCGGGAGTCCCTGCGCCGGCTCGAGGAGGCGATGGCGAACCTGCCGCAGCGGCCTGCGTCGCCGGGTCTCCAGGACTGGCAGCGGCAGAACCAGCAGATGCTCACGAACCTCGAGCGCACGATCGAGCTCCTGAAGCAGCTCCGCCAGGAGGAGCGGCTGCAGGCGCTGGCCCAGCGAGCCCAGGACCTGAAGTCGGCGCAGGACGAGCTGAACCGGCGGGCCGAGGACCCGCGGGCGAACGACGCCGCGCGCCAGTCGCTCGCCCAGGACCAGAAGGACGCCGGCGCGAAGAGCGAGCAGCTCGCGCGTGACGCGGAGCAGCTCGCGCGGGAGGTGAGCGAGCCGCAAGCGGGCCCGGCGCTGCAGGACGCGGCGGACGACCTCGAGCAGCAGGCGGCGCCGGCGCAGCAGGAGGCGGCGCAGGCCATGCAGCAGGGCCAGCGGCCGCAGGCGCGGGAGGCGGGCCGGCGGGCGAGCCAGAGCCTGCAGCGCGCGGCGCAGAAGCTCGGCCAGATCGCCACCTCGATCCAGCAGAACCGTGAGCAGCTGGATGTCGCGGCCGTGCGTCGCTCGGCCGAGGACCTGCTGTCCTTGCAGCGCTCCGCGGAGGCGAACCTCTCCCCCGCGGCCCCGGCAGGCGACCGGGCCGATCGGCAGCAGGACCTCTCCGAGGGCACCGCCCGGGTCGCGGACTCCCTGGCGAAGCTGGCCGAGAGGACACCCTTCATCAGCCGGAAGCTGAACGAGGCGCTGGGGCGCGCGATGACCGGGCTGCAGCAGTCGAGCCGGGAGCTGGCGCAGGGCGATCGCGCGGACGGCGAGGCCCAGGGCCGCGGCGCGGCGTCCGCGCTCGTCGAGGCCGTGCTCGAGCTTCGCAAGAGCGAGAACTCCATGTGCCAGCGCCCGGGGCAGGGCCAGCCCGGCGGCACCGTGCCCATGCGCATGAGCAACCTCGGCGACAATCAGAACGCGCTCAACGACCGGACGCGCTCTCTCGCCCAGCGGCTGAGCCAGGAGGCGCGGCTCTCCGCGGGCGACCGGGACGAGGTGCAGCGTCTCGCCGACGAGCAGGCGCGCCTGCAGCGCGAGCTGGAGCAGATCGCCCAGGACGACCAGCAGCGTCGCCAGCTCCTGGGCCGGCTGGGGCAGACCAGCGAGGAGATGAAGCAGGTCGAGGAGGCGCTGCGCCAGGGAGACCTGGGCGACGAGGTTCAGCAGCAGCAGCAGCACATCCTCTCCCGCCTGCTCGACGCGCAGCGCTCGGTGAACCGGCAGGACTACGACCCGCGGCGCGAGTCGCGGCCGGGCGAGGACGTGGCGCGCTCCTCGCCCCCCCCGATCCCCGCGGATCTGCTGCGCGAGACCGACCGGTTGCGGCTCGATCTGCTGAAAGCCCAGGCCGATCGCTACCCGGCGCAGTACCGGGCCTTCATCGAGGCCTACCTGCGCGCGCTCAACGGCGAGGCCGCGCGATGACCCGGCCGCCGGCCGGCGGGCGCCGGGCGAGGGACGCGCGGCCGGCTCTGCTCCCGAGCCTCGCGGCGCTGCTGCTGGTCGCCTCGACCGCCCCGGCGGCGGGGCAGGTTCCCGATTCCCTCCTGAACCAACCCGGGGTGCGAATCCTCGGCTCGGGCCGCTTCACCGTCGGGGGCCCGGCCTCGGGAATCCGCTCCCTGCGCCAGGCCCTGGGAGGCGAGCCGCCGGCCGCGAGCCAGCATGCCCTGCCGCCCTTGACGGCCACGCAGGCGGCGCGCCTCCGGCAGGCGCAGGCGCTGCGGCTCGCCGGCCAGCTCGACCCCGCCCGAGCCGCGCTGGCTCCGCTGCTGCGCGACCTGCCCCATCATCCCGCCGTGCTCACCGAGGAGGCGCGGGTGCTGCTGGCCGGCCAGGACTTCGCGGGCGTGGAGCGGCTGGGGCGGGCCGAGCGGGCCGCGCAGAAGGATTCGCTCCTCCTGGGGCTCGAGCTGTCGAGGGCGCTCGAGAGCCTGGGACGCACGCGCGAGGCGGCGGCGGTGGCGTTCGAGGCCTGGCTTGCCGCGCCTCTCCAGGGCGAGTGGGCCCGGGGGGCGATCGTCCGCCTGGCGGCCGCGGACCCCAAGGCCGTGCGCGAGCTGGCGCGCCGCGCCGCCGAGGCGCGCCCGGGGCGCCCCGACGTGGCCTTCGTGGAGGCGATGGTGGAGTGGCGAGCGGGCGAGCTGGAGGCGGCGCTGCGCACGCTCGAGCGGGCCGAGCCGCTCGGGCCCGCGCGCGCGCCGCTGCGCTGGGAATTCGCGCAGGACCTGCTCGCCAACGGCGAGCCCCGCGATTCGAGCGCGGCCGCGGCGGCGCTCGTGCGCCTGGCCGGCGATGGACGCGCCGACACCACGTGGCGGATGTTCGCCGCCCAGGGCGCCTGGGCGATCGCCGGGGCGCGGGGCGGAGAGGCGGACCTCGCACCCGACCTGGCCGGGGCGCTCCAGGGCGTGCCCACCGCGAGCTGGCCCTCCGGCCTGTTGCTGGAGGTCGCGCGTGGCCTGCGCGAGGGCGGCCACACGGACGAGGCGCGGGCGCTCCTGCGCGAGAGCCGGCGGGGCGGGACGACGAAGCCGGCGCGCGTCCCCGAGCCCCAGCTCCAGCTCGAGGAGGCACTCGCCGACCTGCGCGACGGGCCGCCCGAGCGCACGCTGCCCAGGCTGCGCGCGCTGGCGGACTCCACGCCCGAGGGAGCCTGGCGGTACGCGGAGGCGCTGTTCTTCTCGAGCCAGCCCGATTCCGCGCTGACCTGGTACCAGCGCATCGCCGCCACCCCCGAGGGCGTCTTCAGCGGCGCGGCCCTCGAGCGCGCCTATCTGATCGAGGACGCGGACCCGCCCGCCGCGCTGCCCGCGCTGGGGCACATCGCCTACGATCGCTGGCGGGGCGACCGCCGACAGGCCCTGGCGACGACGGACTCGCTCTTCCGGGCTCTGCCCCGGGGCACGACCTGGGCACAGGCGGCGCTGTGGCTCGCCTCCCAGCTCGACGAAACGGGCGACGCGCGGGGAGCGCTCGTGCCCCTGCTGGCCGTGGCCGATTCCCTCCCCGGCGACCGGCTGGCTCCCCTGGCGCGGCAGCGGGCGGGAGACATCTACCTGTCGAGGCTCAAGGACGAGCGGGCAGCGCTGGCCCAGTACGAGGAGTGCCTGATCCGTTATCCCAACGCGTGGAACGCCCCCGAGGTGAGGCGCATGGCCGAGAAGCTCCGCCGGGAGCCGCGCTTCTGATGGAGGAAACGAGATGAGGAGGATCGCGGGGCACGAGCCGCTCGCTTCCGGGCCGCAGGTGCAGATCCGGCGCCTGGGACCCCTGGGGCTCGCCGGCGTGGCGCTCGGCGCGCTGTTCCTGGTCGCGCTGACCCTCGTCACCCTGGGCCTCGTGCTGCTCTTCCTGCCGCGTGCCCGCCGCGCGGCTGGCGCTCGCGTCTGGCGTTTCGGCGGCGTTCGCCCGGGGCCGCCGGCGAGCGGCGGCGCCACCCCCACGGATCCCGTGGACCCCGGGACGCCGCCGCCCGCCCCCCCGACCTCCGGCGAGGCCCCGGCCGGCCGCGAGCGGTCCTGGGCCGAGGTCATCGAGGTCTGGCCGATCGCCTTCGTCGTCGGCGCCGGGCTCGCCCTCGGCGCGCTGGTTCCGAGTCCGGCGCTGGCCAAGTGGCTGGTGCCGATGGACGACTCCCAGACCGACCACCTGAAGGCCTATGGTCTCGCCTACTGGACGCTGGCGCAGGGCGAGAAGGCCGAGTGGCTCCTCAACTATCGCGGCGGCTCCTTCCTCCTGCCCGACGATCCCGCGATCCAGCGGCGGGCGAACGTGCTGGGCGTGGCCATCGAGCCGATGGCGGGCGCGGACGAGGCGACGATGCGGGCGCAGATCGCCGACAACAACATGGAAGCGATCGCCCTCGAGAAGCCGCCCAAGGTGGCGGTGTACATCCCGCCGAACACGCCGCCCTGGGACGACGCCGTGACGCTGGCTCTCGACTACGCCGAGATTCCCTACGCGCGCGTCTGGGACGAGGAGGTGCTGCGCGGCGAGCTGTCGAAGTACGACTGGCTCCACCTGCACCACGAGGACTTCACCGGCCAGCACGGCAAGTTCTACGGCTCCTACCACACCTTCGCCTGGTACCAGGAGGAGGAGCGTGTGCAGAAGGCGATGGCCGCGAAGATGGGCTTCGCCAAGGTGACCCAGCTCAAGGCCGCGGTCGCGCAGGCCATCAAGGACTACATCGGCCACGGCGGCTTCATGTTCGGCATGTGCTCGGCCACCGACACGTACGACATCGCGCTCGCCGCCGCGGGCGTGGACATCGCCGACACGCCCTACGACGGCGATCCCCCCGACCCCCGAGCCCAGCAGAAGCTGGACTTCTCGCGCACCCTCGCCTTCAAGGACTTCCACATCGAGACGGATCCCTACCTCTACAAGTTCTCGGACATCGACGTGACCCAGGACGCCGACCGCCGCGGGCCCAGCTCCTTCTTCACCCTCTTCGACTTCTCGGCCAAGAACGACCCGGTGCCCAGCATGCTCGTCCAGGACCACCTGAACGCCGTGCCGGAGTTCCTCGGGCAGACGACCGGCTTCCACCGCCAGTTCCTGAAGAGCAGCGTGCTCGTGCTGGGCGAGGTGGATGGCACCGACGAGGTGAAGTACGTGCACGGTCAGTACGGGCGGGGCACCTTCACCTTCCTCGGCGGACACGACCCCGAGGACTTCCAGCACCGCGTGGGCGACCCGCCCACCGACCTGTCGAAGTACAAGCACTCGCCGGGTTACCGGCTGATCCTCAACAACGTGCTGTTCCCGGCCGCGGAGCGGAAGAAGCAGCGCACGTAGGGTCCGGGCCGCGGATCGCGGGCGGCGGGAGGACCCCGCCCGAGCGGTCGAGGCGCACGCTTCGGCCTTGCGCCCCTTCAATCCGCCTGCCCCCGCGTGCACGCCGCCCGCGCCATCTTCCCCAACCCGGGCGCGGTGCGGGCGGAATGCACGCGCGGCCCGGCCAACTCCTGGATTTCCGGCGCGGGCGCGTGGCTTGCTCGCTGAGCCTCTCTGGCAATCGTGCTCGGATGCCGGAGGCGGCCATGAAGCGACTCATTCTCGTCCTGCTCGGGCTCGCCTCGGTCTGCGGCGCGGCCGCAAGCCAAGCCGCCGACTGGAGCGCGCTGCCTGCTCTTCCCCAGCCCCGCTACGGCGCCGCGGGCGCCGCGGCCGGCGGGGCCTTCCGCGTCCTCGGTGGTCACGACGCCGAGGATCTCGCGGTGCAGTCCGTGTGGTCGCCGGAAGCCACGGCGTGGAGCGAGGGCGCTCCCCTCTCCGAGCAGCGCCTCTACGCGGCCGCGGCCACGTCCGGCGAAGCGCTGTTCGTGATCGGCGGCCTCGCCTCCAGCGGCTGGCCGCTGGCCAGCGTCGCGCGCTTGGACCCGGGCAGCGGCCAGTGGTCGGCGGCGGCGGCGCTCCCGGCCGGGCGCGACGCCTGCGGCGCCGCCGCGCTCGACGGATTCATCTACGTCGCGGGAGGCGAGAGCGACTACGGCCTCATGCCCGCCGCGGCCCTGCGCTACGACGTGGCCCACGACACCTGGGGCGCGATCGCCGCGCTTCCCACACCGCGCACCGGGCCCGCCATGGCGGCCTTCGGCGGCCGGATCTACGTGATCGGCGGCATCGGCACCGGGGCGCCGCTCGCCGTGGTCGAGGTCTTCGACCCGGCCGGCGGAACCTGGTCGCCGGGGCCGGCGCTGCCCGAGCCGCTGTGGCAGCCCGCTGCCGCGGCCTTCGACGGCAGGCTCTGGGTGGCGGGCGGCCGGGACGCCAGCTTCGCCCCCACGACGCACGTCTACAGCCTCGGAGCGGACGGAGCCTGGCGGGCGGAAGCGCCACTGCCCGTGGCCCTCGCCTCGGCCGTGGCCATCGCCGACCAGGAGCGGCTGATCGTCGCCAGTGGGCGCGGCGTGGACGGCCCGCTCGCCGGCGCCTACGAGATGCTGGCGGCCCCGGCGCCGCCGCCGCCACCGCCGCCGCCTCAGCCACCCACCACGCCCGAGACGCTGGCGGTCACGATCACCTTCGAGCCTCCGACGCTGAACGCCGCGAGCCGCGGCAAGTGGATCTCGGCCTGGCTGGACGCGCCGGACTGGCCCATCGCGGACCTGGACGTCGGGAGCCTGACGCTCCTCGACACGGGAGTCGCCGCGGACGCGCCCACCTCGCTGGGTGACGCGGACGGCGACGGACGACTCGAGCGCATGGTCAAGTTCCCGCGCGCGGCGTTCACGGCTCTGCCGTCGGGTCCGCACATCGTCTGCGTCGCCGGCTACACGACGGGCGGAACCCCCGTGGCGGGCTGCGGCTTCATCGAGGTACGGGGTGGGACGGTCGAGGGCAAGAGGCCGGAGGCGTCCCGGCCCCATGGGCTCACGCTCAAGGTGCCCACGGGCAGGATCGTGTTCGGGGCCGAGGAGCCGGTCGTGGCCAGGCTCGAGGTCCTGGACGTGCAGGGCAGGATCGTGGAGCGGATCTTCGCCGGCGTGCTCGTCCCGGGCGAGCAGGTGGTCGCCTGGCCGACGCGAGGTCACTCGGTCCCGGCCGGGATCTACTTCGCCCGCCTGAGGTGGAATGGCGGTCAGGTGACGGCGAAGGTCTCGGTCACGAGGTGAGCGCGTCCCCGAGGCGCGAAGGCGCGTCGGGAACGCAATCGGGCGGGCGTCCGGACCCAAGCCGGGCGCCCGCCTCCGCGTGGCTCGGAGAACGGGCGTTAGAACGGCAGCCGTCCGCAGCCGTCGAACTCGTCTCCCACCGGGTCCATGGGGTTGCCGTTCACGTCCGTTCCCCCGAACTGGATGACCCAGTGGGACGGGGCGATGATCCCGTCGCCCGTGTCGTTCTGCCGGATCGTGAAGTAGACGGTGGCCTTGTGGGTGGTCGCGTCCTGCTCTTGAAGGCGGAGATGGCCCCCCTCGAAGTTCCGGTCCTGGATCAGCTTGGCGCCTCGCGCCAGCGCCGTCTGGGCGATGGCCTGGCGTTGGGATTGCTGGTTGGCCAGAACGGAGGCCACGTCGGTGAGCGAGGAGGTCAGCCAAGACATGGGCGCGAGCTTCCTGTGAGGCCGGATGAGGGGGCGCCCGTTCCCCGACTTCGGGGGCGACGAGCGTGCTGGCGCGGCGGTCTGGCCGGGCCCGGGCCGAGCCCGCAGCCGCCTATCTCAGATTCGGCAGCCCACGGCAGAGCATTAGCCCTGCCCGCCCGACCGTGCGCCCGAACCGACCGGGCCGATGCGAGCCGGCGGCGGGCGCCTCCTTCCCGACCGCCCCGGGCCCGCTACCGGCCGAGCGCCCCGGCCGGCGCGGCTCCCCTCGCGCGCGGCGCAGGCTTGCCCGTCCCCACCCGCTCCCGGGGCAGGATCTTCAGCTCCTCCAGGTTCCTCAGGTCGGCGATGCGCGCGGGCGGATAGCCCAGCTCCTCGAAGGGCATCACGCCCTTCACCTTGGTCGCGTGGCAGCTCTCGCAGGCGAGCGCGTCCTTGCGGATCGAGTGGTTGAGCATGAGGGTGGCGTCCTGCCGCATCCACTTGCCTTCGAGCCGGCCCGAGAAGGGAATCGTCCAGCCCTTGCCGATGCCCATGTAGCGCATGAAGGCGTCCATCATGCAGGCCTTGAACAGAGGGCCGTACATCATCTTGATGATCGGGTCGTCGAGGGCCTCGAGCACGGCTTGCCGCGGCCTGCCCTGCTCGTAGTAGACGTTGTAGTCGAAGGGCAGGAGCATGCCGCCGAAGGGGCCCTGGTTGCCCATGTCCTCGAACATCTTGGCGTTGAAGCGCTTGAAGGGCGTGATCTTGGACTTGCCCTGGTCGGCGATGGGCCGGAACACCTTCTCGTAGTAGCCCGCGTAGTCGAAGTTGCGGTACTCGGGCGAGGGCGTGGTGGTGAACGCGCGATAGAGTCGGAGCCCGTTGGGGTTGTCGCCCAGAGCGCCGGCCATGAAGTGCCCGTCCCCGTTGAACCAGCGATAGACGATGGCTTCGCCCGGCTTACCGGAGCGGAGCAGGTCGCGATAGAGCCAGATCCCCTCCTTGGCATCGTACACCGGGTCTGTCCAGTCGCGCAGCACGACGTTGTCGTCCCGCAGCTTCGAGATATGGCAGGTGGTGCACGCCAGCTTGTCGGTGTGGGCGTTGAGGAAAGCGCGCGTGGTCTTGTTCTGGACGTGGGGCGAGCCCGTATGGCAGTTCTCGCACGTCACCTGGACACCCGGCAGGTCATTGGAGACGAGGTCGGTCCCCTGCGTGCCCCGGGCGATGAGGTGCCCGTGGGACTCGTGGCAGTCCAGGCACTGCACGCCCGCCTTGTAGTGCACGTCGTAGTCGGTGTCGGGCGTGCCGCGCTTGGCGCCGGGGTGGAGGAGCCTGGGATTGTGGTAGCCCAGCGCCTTCGCGGCCTTGTTGTTCTCGTAGGTGTCGCCGCCGTGGTTGTGCTCGTGGCAGCGCAGGCAGTTGTCGGAGGTAGGCCTCACCACGGCCATCGCCGCCTTCATGCTGCGGTCCTGGTTCCAGCGGTAGCGGCCGTCCGGGTCCTGCACCACGTACTTCTGGTTCATGTCGTACGCCGCCGAGTGGCAGATGAGGCAGTCGGTGGCGGCGAACTCGGCGTTCGTCGGCTTGTAGCCGGGGAACATGGTGCCCGTGATCGGCCCGGGCTGGCCGTTGGCGTGGCACTGGCCGCAGCCGTCGCTGCGCGTCTCGCCAGTCTTTGTCTTCACCAGCGTGGCCCAGCCGGTCCAGGTGAAGGAGCCCGGAATGCCACAGGCGCGATCGATCTTGCCCAGCGGGATCCCCTTCACGAGCTGTCCGTTGAAGCCCCAGGTGCTGAAGCCGTCGAAGTGGTTGAGCGTGAAATGCACGCTCTGCTCCAGGTTGCGGCGCATGTCCACGAGCTGGAACCCGCCCTGGCCATCCTTCACCCGGATTTTCTCGTGGCACTGCAGGCAGGTCTCGGGGCCGCGGTACTCCCGGATGCCCGCCTCGCGGAAGCGCTCGATGTGGCTCAGGCCGGCGCGGCGGTCGATGGTGTTCACCTTCAGCGCAACCTGCCGCGCCACGGCGTCGTACACGGCCTGGTTCTGCGGCGCCGTGTCCACGACCGCGTAGCGCGCGCGCTCGCTCACCAGCTCGGCCGCCACACGCTCGAACTCGGCGTTAGAGAGCCGCTGGACCGGGAACGCGATGTCCTTCGGCCGATGGACCGCCGGGATCATCAGGTTGGCCAGGTTCGAGTAGTTCCACACCGCCAGCAGGACCAGCACGACGACGCCGACTACGCCGCGCACCGCCCACCGCTGCTTCCTAGTCATGCTGCTCCAGGCCTTCGGCCAGGCGAATCGCATGGTCAACCTGCCTTCACGGATGACGTTGTCGGGGATGCCGTCGCCCCGTCGCCGCCCTGGGCGAGGAGACGCTGGTACTCGAGCGGGTGCTCCCGGGCGATCTCCTCCTCGGAAATACGGCCGGTCAGCCACACCCGGCTCATCGGGAACTTGTCCGGATTGTAGTGCACGTTGTAGAAGTGCCAGACCACGATGGCCGAGATGGCCAGAATCGCCTCGTCACTGTGGGCGATGTACGCCATGGGTATGGCGATGTCCGGCAGCACGTTCCCGAAGAAGACCGGGAACCAGAGGATGAGCCCGGACAGCATCATCACGGGCAGGCCCCAGAACACGGCGAAGTAGTCGAACTTCTCGCGGAAGTTGAAGCGGTCATAATCGGGGAGCGTCTTGCGTAAGCCGAAGTAGTACAGCGACGTCGCCCACCAGTCCTGCGCGTCCTTCCAGGTGGGGATCATCGGCCAGGCTGCCAGCACGTGGAAGCGACGCCGCACCAGCAGCCAGGACAGGTAGCCCAGGTGCAGCACCCCGTCGCCCACCATCAGCAATGCCGCCGCGCGGTGGATCGCTCGGGCCACGACCAGCCCACCGACAGCCGAGTAGATCACGCCCAGCCACGCGACGTCCGGGAACCGCATGGGCAGCCCGGTCAGCGCGAGCAGCGTGAACGTGGCCAGCATGATCCAGTGCTGGATCCGCTGGAATAGCGTCAGGCGTTGGAAGCTCCTCGACGACGCGTGCGTCGCCCCCGCGGGATCGTGTGACATGCGTCGCCTCAGTCGATGAGGATGCGCCGCGCCAGCTCGAGGCCGCGGCGGCTCGAACGGACGAGGGAGGGCCGGAAGCGCTCCACCGTGCGGCCGATCGCCCGGCCGGCGCGCGCCGCCAGTGCCGCCCACCCGAATTTCCGCTGCACGTCCAGGGCAATCCCCACGAGCAGCATCAGCATCGTCCCGCCGGTCAGCAGGAGGAAGAACTTCTCCTCGAACCAGAGCACCGGCTCACTCTCCACGCGCAGGTCCAGGTGATTCGCGCCGGAGACCGCGAAGTTGCGCCGTGCGCCCTCGTGGCAGCGCGCCTGGCCGCAGGTCTTCGTGAGCGACGCGGCGGCTACGGACGAACGGGGATCGGACGCGGGCAGGATGTCGTGCGCCGTGTGGCAGTCGATGCAGATGGCTGTGCCCGTCCCACCGAAGAGCAGCGACTTGTAATGGAAGCTGCGGCGGTAGGATGCGACCGCTTCGGCGGGCACGCGGTGCTTCTCCATGAGCGCGCGGTCGTCGTGGCAGCTCACGCAGAGCTGCACCTTCGCCGCGCGCGTCAGGCTCTTCGCCGCGGCGATCGCGTGTGGATTGCCGGAGCCGGTGTCCCCGTGGCAGGTGAGGCACGTGGGGGCGTCGGGGTCCGGCGCTACCAACCCGGTCGCGCCCCCGACTGGACGGCCATGCACGCTCTCCCGGAACCGGGCCACCACGCCCCGATGCGTATACGGGCGCCCGCTCGCATCGACCGCATGGCAGTCGGCGTCGCAAGTCACCCGCTTTCGCTGCGCGGATGGGACGTGGGGATAGGCGGCCACATCAGAGTGGCACTGCACGCACGCGAGCGTCCCGTGCGCCGAGCCGCGGAATGCCTGCGGCGCCACCGTGAAGACCCGAGCCTGCCCGCCCTCGCGGTAGCCAAGGTTCGGCAGGGCATGGCACTTCAGGCAGTCGGCCGTGCGCGGCACCGTGATGGCCGCCCCAGCCACCGGCGCCCCCCTGTCGGCCGCCCGCCCGACCCCGCTCCCCGGCTGCTGCGCCTGGCCGTTCGTTGCCCAGAGGAACACCGG
>JAWOLC010000100.1:0-10071 GCA_033853925.1 Candidatus Eiseniibacteriota bacterium | reverse complement strand
CCTGGGCGAGAGCCGGCGGCACGGCCCCGCCCGCGACCACCAGGGCGAGGATGGCCGTGGCGAGGAGCCGAAGGCGCAGGTGTCCGGAGTGCCTCATGCTGGAGTGCCTCCTGTCAGCGGAAGGTCCCACGCGTGGGCACGCCCTCGACGCGGAACCTTGAGGAGGGCCGCACGGCCGACCCGTCTTTACAGTGTCACCGGACCCTGTCGGCCGTGTCACTGAAGTGCAAAAAGGGCAAAGCAACACACCTTGAGATGCGGGGTCCCGCCCATCGTCTCCGCCTCGATCCGGCGCCCCCGCGGGCCGGCGGAGGAATCCGAGTTCATCGTCCTTTGACGAACGCGAACCTTCTGCCTAACGTGGGAGGCGACCTCCACCCATCATGGTTCGACGCAAGCAAGCAGCCCTCGCCCTGCCCCGCACGCTCGTCGTGCTGCTCCTCGCCGCGATCGTGCTCGTCCTCGGGGGCGAAGCCTGGATGCTCGCTTCCACGGGCCGGGGTGCCGTGCTCCTGGCGCGCTGGGGAATCGCCCGGCGAGATCGGGCGGTCGCGCTGTTCGCCGACCGGATCCGCGCGGGCCTGGCGGCCGCGGGCGTCCCCGCCGACAGCGTGCGCGAGGTCGGCCGGCCCGCGGGAGCCGCCGCCGTGCGCTGGCGGGTGGGCGTCGCCTCCGCGACCTCGCTGCTGCAGATCAACTACGCGGTGAGCCGCCGCGTCGAGGAGCTGGGCGGCACGGTGCTCGCGGGCCGCGAGACCGCCGCGCCCGGAGGCGCGACCCGGCTCGTGCTCCTCCTCGGCTTCCCCCGCCGCCCCCTGCACGAAGTGACGGTGACTCGTGGCCGGGGAACGGAGGAGGTGGAGGGGCGACCGGCCCCGCGCCTCGCGCTCGTGCTCTTCGGCTTCGGCGACGACGCGGACGCGGCGCGGAAGTTCTTCGCGCTCTCCGTGCCCTTCGCGGTGGCGATCGTGCCGGGCTCGCGAGCCAGCGGCGACCTGCTCAGGGCCGCGCACGAGAAGGACCGCGAGGTCGTGCTCCACCTCCCGCTCGAGCCCGTCAACTATCCGCAGCTCAACCCGGGCCCGGGCACGCTGCTCGTCACCATGAAGCCCGATGTGGTGACGGGCACGGTGCGGCGCTGGCTGGACCAGGCGGGGTCGGTCGTGGGCGTGGCCAATCACATGGGCTCGCTCGCCACCCAGGACCCGGCGCTCATGGGCGCGGTGTTCCGCGAGCTGAGGCGCCGCCACCTGCCCTTCATCCACGTGCAGCCCACGGCGGGGGCGGTGTGCAAGTCGCTCGCGGGCCAACTGGGAGTCGTCTACGACGAGCCGGGGGCCGTGCTGGATCTCGAAGCGCGCCAGTCGAGCACGAAGAGGCTGGACGAGCGCTGGAGCGAGGCCCTCGCGTACGCCCGCCGGCGCGGGCACGCCGCCGTGTGGGTGCGGGCCACGCCGCGGGTGCGCGAGTGGCTGCAGCGGGCGACGCGCGCGCAGCGGCTCGGCGAGGTGGAGCTGGCGCCCCTCTCGACGGTGATCCGGAGACCGGCGGCGCTCTAGCCCGAGCTTCTCTCGCCCGCGGCTGCCAGGGCCGGACGCGCGCGGGGGCCGCCCGGCGCTCCGCGCGGCCGCGCGACCCCGCTCGCGGCGAGCCAGCCGAGGAAGGATCGCGCCGGCGCTTTGCGCGTGCGAGGCGAGCGACTATCTTCCTCGATCATGCGCCTCGGACAGGACGTCCTCTCCGACCCCGCGCGGGCGCTCGCGGTCGACTGGCTGCTCGCCAACGGCATCGGTGGCTCGAGCTCGGGCACGGCCGCCGGCCCGCTCGCCCGCAGCGACCAGGGCCTGCTCGTGGCCGCGGCGCGCGGCCGGGCCATCGCGCTGCTCCTGCGCCTGGACGAGCGGGTGAGCGGGGAGAACGACGCCTTCGACCTGGATGGCGCGCCACGCGGCTCCGGCCGGGCGCGGCCGCCGGCCCGACTCGAGGAATTCCGCCTCGATCCCTGGCCCGTCTGGACGTGGAACGCGGGCGGCACGGTCATCGAGAAGCTGGTCTTCGTCGTCTCGGGCCACGACGCCGTCATCGTGAGCTACCGCCATCTCTCCGGCCCCGCCGCGCACCTGGCCGCGAGCCCGCTCTGCGTGGCCCGCGCGCTCGGCGAGCCCCCTCGCCAGGGGGCAGCGCTCCTGGGGGAGATCCGCGGCATCCCGGGGCGCGTGCACATCGAGCTCGCCCCGGAGGCGCCGACGCTCACGCTCTGGCACAACGGCACCTTCCTGCCCGCGCGCGTCTGGTTGCGCGGCCTGCGCTACCCCGCGCCGCGCGGCGGCGGCCCCGCCGGCGAGGAGCGGGAGGACGCTCTCGTGCCCGGGCACGTGGAGGGCCTCCTCGCTCCCGGGCGCTCGCTCCAGCTCGTCTTCGCCGCCGAGGAGGGCCTCTTCAAGGCGCTGGCCGCCGAGGAGCGGCTCGGCGCGCCCCCGCCCCGGACGCTGGCCGAGTGCGTGGCCGTGCTGGACTCGGGCGAGCGCGCGCGGCTCGCGCGCTGGATGCGGGTGGCGGTCGAGGGCGCCGACTTCACGGCGCGCCAGGCGGCCGCCGCCCACGGCGGCCCCTCCGCCGAGAGCGCCCGCCGCCGCGAGCCCCTCGTGGGCGAGGGCGAGCCCGTCGCCGCGCGGCTGCTGACGGCTCTGCGCGCCGGCCTGGCGCGCCGCGGCCACCGGCGCACCTTCGTGGCCGGCATGCCGCGCGCCGAGGAGCGGGGAGCCGAGGCGCTGATGGCGGTGCAGGCGGTCGTCACCCTGCGCGGCTTCGACCTGGCCCGCGAGATCCTGCGCGGCTATGTCGAGTACCTGGACGAAGGCCTGGCGCCCGAGGCGTTCGACGCGGCCGACGGGCGTCCCCGCTACGGCGATCCCGCGGCCTCCCTGTGGCTCGTCACGGCCGGCGACCTCTACGCCCGGCGCAGCGGCGACGCCGCCTTCCTCGCCGAGGTCCTCCATCCCGCGCTCGAAGGAGTGATGCAGGCGTTCCGCCAGGGCACGCGCCACGGCGTGCGCGCGGCCGCGGACGGTCTGCTCGCGGGCGGTCGCCCGCGGCCCGGAGCGCCTGAAGCCGCGCCGACGAAGCGCGCGGATCTCAACGCGCTCTGGTACCACGCGCTGGTGGCCATGGCCCAGCTCTCCCGCCTGGTCGGACGAAAGGAGAGCGGCGCCTTCTACCTGGCCTGGGCGCGGCAGCAGCAGTCGCGCTTCCTCGAGGCCTTCTGGGACGCGGAGCGGGAGAGTCTCTTCGAGGCGCTCACCGAGGCGGGACCCGTGCGCGGCCTCTCGCCCGGGCAGCTCCTGGCAGTGAGCCTGCCTCCCCCTCTGCTGCCGCCCGAGCGAGGCGAGGCTCTGCTCGCCACCATCGAGCGCGATCTGCTCACCCCCTGGGGCCTGCGCGAGTCGCCGGACAGCGAGCGGGTCTCCACCGCCTGGCTGGGCGCCTTCATCGTCGCCTACCTGCGGGCGCACCGGCGCGACGCCGAGTCCCAGGCGCGCGCCCGCGGGTGGTTGGAGGCCGTGCTGCGGGCGGCGCCGCACGCGGGCTCCGTACCCGGGGTTCTGCTCGTGCCCGTGAACGGGCCGGCGAGGCTCACGGCCGGTGGCCCCGCGGGGCCCGACACGCCCAGGCCGCTCGAGCCGGCCTCCACCCTCGCCGCGGCCGAGCTGCTTCGCGTCTGGATCGAGGAGCTGGAGCGGGATCCGGCCGCGGCCCAAGGCGCCTAGCCGGGGACCGCGCCCGGTAACCCGCGAGTCTCCCGGTTCGCCGGGCCGCGAAGCCCGTCACTCCAGCTTCAGCAGCAGCTCGTAGCCCCCCGGGGTCGAGGTCGCAGGTCGGCGGTTCCAGGTGCGCGCCGCCGGCTCCACCCACCACTCGCCGTTCACCAGGAAGCGGAAGCCGTATTCCCTGGCGGGCCCCACCTCCGCGAGCTTGTGCGCGAGCGTGAAGCGAGCCCGCCCGCCCCGCTGCTCGGGACTCATGAGCCAGGCGGTGCGCGACCACCGATTGAACTCGCCGGCCACGTTGACGCTCTCGACCTCGATGCCGGCCAGGCCGGCGCGCCGGCCCGAGGCGTCGGTCACCGAGTCGTAGCGGGCCGGGTCGAAGAGGAAGACGACGCTCGAGCCCTTGATCAGGTAGCCGTCGGGCGGCACCTCCGGAGCCGCGGCTGGCGCGTGCCGGGGGCGCAGGTGCAGCATCGCGCAGCCGGAGCCGAGGAGCACCGCCAGCGCGCAGCCGAGGACGAGCGAGCGACCCATGCCTTCCTCGGCGGGCCCTACTGCTTCGCCGTGTCGGAGGGCGCCGGGGACCGGCTGCCCCCGAAGAGGCTGCGGAAGAGGTCCTGGCCCTGCTTCTGCAGCCGCTTGCCCAGCGCCTTGGAGTCGACGGCCGGCTGCGCCCGCCCCGCGCTGTCCGCGGGGGTCGGGGCCGCGGCCCGCAGCAGCTCCTCCGCGAGCTTCGTGCGCTGCTCGCGCAGCACGTCCGACGCGCGCCCCGCCAGGCGGTCGCGCATGGCCTGCGAGTCCAGGGACACGCGCGGCGCACGGGCGCTGCCGCCGACGTGGAGATCCAGGAGGAGCCGGCCGCGGCCATCGTTCAGCAGCCCCGCCGCCAGTGCCTGCGCGAGGCCCGAGCGTCCCGCCACCTCCGGGGGCAGCGTCGCGCTCACCGCATAGTCGAGCGAGCCGTCGAAGCCCACGGCGCCCGAGGCCAGCCAGTCGCCCGAGCCCACGGCGAAGCGCACGGAGTCGGTGACCACGCGGCCGCGCTCCACGCGGAACGGAAGCCGCAGGTCGCGGAAGCGCACCTCCCGCAGGGAGGGTGTGCGCGTGGTCGCGGCGATGGCCTCCATGACCGGGCCGCTCAGACGCCCGTCGGCGAGGAGGGCCAGGCCGAGGGCGGTGAGCGAGGAGCGGATCTGCTCGGGCCGCCCGCCCTCGCCGGACAGATCGAAGCTGGTGCTGGCCGCGCCGCTCAGCATCCCGCCTCCCCCCGGGCTCCAGGCCGTGAGGAATTGGCCCACCTGCACGGTGTCGGCGCGCCCCTTCACGCTGAAGGTGGAATGCGCGGCGTCGGCGAAGCCGAAGCGCGCGTTCCCCGTGACCGCGCCGCCGTAGGCGCGCAGGGCGAACGAGGGCACCGAGACGACCGCCGGCTCGACGGCCACGTTGGCCACCACGTCCTGCACGTCGAGCCTCTGGTTGCGGAAGCGGCCGATCTCCACGCGGCCCCCGCCGCGGGCGTTGACCGCCAGCGGCCCGCCGGGGCCGGGCGGCAGCAGCTCGGCCAGATCCAGGTAGGGCGAGCGGAGGGTGAACGTGAGCCCGGCGGGCTCGCTCTTGCCCGGCTTGGCCAGCGCGGCCAGCGGCCGGGTGAGCACGGCGTCGAGCGCGAAGGACGAGCGGCCCGCGCGTGCCGTCAGGCCGCGCACCACGGCGCGCTCCGGCGAGAGTTCGCAGGAGCCCGAGATGGCTTCCACCTTCTTCGGCAGGGCCGGGTTCTCCAGGCTCGCATTGGCGATCGCGGCGCGGCCGTCCAGGGCGATGCTGCCCGGGTCCTTCGCCCGTCCACTCCCGCGCACGGCGAGCTGCACGCGGCCGGCGACCTTCGTGTCGCGGGGAGCGAGGAGCTGGGAGAGGGCGGCCAGATCGAGCGTGCCCTGCACGGCGAAGCGCACCTGGGCGTCGGCGAAGTGGCTGGCGGCGAGCTGGGCGCGCAGGGGCTGGCCCGCGACGCTCGCGCGCAGATCGTCGATCTCCACCTGATCGGGCAGGAAGCGGGCGTCGAAGGCGAGCCCGTCCACCCCGGCCGCCGTCCCGGGGTAGCGGAACGAGCCGTCGGCGACGGCCAGGGTGCCCTGGATCGCGGGCAGCGCCCCCGGGCCGAGCGCGCCACCCACGCGGAGATCGAAGCGCAGGCGGCCGCCGCCGCGGATGCCGTGCAGGGCGCGAGCATCCACGGCGGCGACGTAGGCGAGCAGGGCGCCCAGATCCACATCCTGGCCCTGGGCGCGCAGGTCGAGCACGGCCTTGGGCCCCAGGTTCGCGATCGCGCCGGAGAGTCCGAGGCGGGCGCGACCCAGGTCGAGGGTGAGCCGCTCGAGAGCGAGCGCGTTCCGGCGCGCGTCGTAGCGGCCGTCGTGCTCCAGGATCAGCACCAGCCCCGCCAGGGAGGGATTCAGGTCGGCCGGGCCCCGCGCCCAGGACGGCCCGAAGGCGAGATGGGAGAAGCGCGATCGTCCCTTCGTGGCGACGACTCCGCTCCCTTCGGCCGAGAGGGAGAGCCTCGAGTCGGCGGCCAGGAAGACACGCCGCTTGCCCCGCACGTCGTCCACGAGCGCCTGGCCGCCGCGCACGACGAAGGAGCGCACGGCGAGGCCGAAGGGGGCTCCCGGAGCGCGCCGCGGGGGTCCCGGCGGCGCGGGGGCGAGCAGGCTGTCCAGGTTCGTCGTGCCGTCGGCGCGCAGCACCAGGTGCAGGATCGGCTTCTCCAGCTCCAGCGAGCGAACGACCAGCCGTCGCGAGAGGAGCGGGAGCACGTCGAGGTCGAGATCGAGCGCTCCCACGCGGGCCGCCACGCCGCGCGCGAAGCCTCCGGGCTCGGCCAGCTCGAAGCCGCGGGCCCGCAGCCGCACCGGCGGCCACAGCCCGATGGAGACGTCGGCGAGCCGCGTCTCGCGCCGCAGCGAGCGGGCGAGCTGCGCCCGCACCAGCGCCAGCACGCGATCGTGCGGGAGGAGCGCCGCGACGGCGATCCAGGCGCCGACGACGAGGATCACCACGACGGCCAGCGCCGCCAGGAGACCCCGAAGCAGTCGGTGAGAGCCAGAGGAGCGGTCGACCATGTCCTGATCTCCCCGGAAGGCGAGGGTGGACCCGCCGGCGGGCGTCCGCGCCGAGCCGAAGGGCTTGGCGCTCCCGAGCCCGCAGACTATACAATGTTGGCTCCCCTCGGCAGCAACGCACCCTCCGGGCGAGCCCGCCCGCGCTCGGTCGCCGAGTCCGGCCGGGGCGGCCTCGCCGGCCACGAGGAGTCGCCATGGAACCGCTCGCACTCACCCGGCTGCGCGAACGGCGGCTGATCTCCGTGATCCGCGCGCCCTCGCCCGAGGCCGCCCTGGGGGCCGCGCGCGCCGTGGCCGCCGGCGGCATCGAGCTCATCGAGGTCACGTTCACCGTGCCCGACGCCCCGCGGGTGATCGCGGCGATGGCCGCAGAGCCGGGCGTGACCGTGGGGGCAGGCACCGTGCTCGACCGGGCTCAGGCGCACGCCGCGATCGCGGCCGGGGCTCGCTTCCTCATCGCGCCCAATCTCTCGAGCGAGGTGGCCGGCGCCGCCCTGGCCGCCGGGATCATGTTCTGTCCCGGGGCCTACACGACCGGCGAGATCCTGGCCGCTCGCGCCGCCGGCGCCCACGTGGTGAAGGTCTATCCCGTGGGGGTCGCCGGTGGACCCGCCTACATCCGCGTGATCCGCGACCCGCTCCCCGACGTCCCCATGCTGGCCGCCGGGGGCACCAACCTCGAGAACACCGCGGCCTTTCTCGAAGCGGGGTGCCTGGGCGTGGGACTGGGCGCCTCGCTGGCCGATCCGGCTCTCGCCTCGGCCGGGCGCTTCGACGAGATCACGCGCCGGGCCCGTGCCTTCGCCGCCTTGACGAGCCCGTCGGGGGCTCGTTCCGCGGGATGCTGACGTTGCGCCTCCGCCTGGCCGGGGTCGTGCCCCTCGCCGCGCTCCTCGCCGTCGCGGCCCTGCTCGCGGCGGGGGTGCGGCCGGCGCGCGCGTCGACCGAGGAGTTCTCGACCTTCGACGTGGAGCGAGGCGAGGAGGACGACGAGAGCTTCATCGACCATCTGCTCGCCCAGCCGCCGAGCGAGTGGCGCGACGAATGGCAGCGCGCCCCCATGGCGTTCCGCACCTCGCAGGGCTGCCTCACGTCGGGCCAGTGGGCCATGGACAACCAGCTCAAGCTGCTCACCCCGCTGGGCCAGCATGCCCGCTTCGGTCTCGGGCTCGATCAGGTCGAGAACGATCTGCTCAGCTACGACAACCTCGACCTGTGGTTCCTCTTCCCCCAGCGGTTCGGCACCCTGGGCTTCATGTTCCGGCCCTTCTACGACAAGTCGCGCCAGGACTTCGCCGTCTCCTGGGAAGCGGGAGGGGATACCACGCGGAACCAGCTGCGCCTCGTCTACGGGCTCGAGGACCTGTTCAACAACCTCTGGGTATGGCGGCAGACGCGGGTGGGCGACGCGGGCGAGCCGTACGATCGCCACCCCTGGGAGCCGGCGCTCAAGGCCGCGCTGCGCCGCAAGACCTGGCGCCTCGAGGCGGAGGGCAAGTGGCTCACGCCCTCGCGCCGGCGGGTCGGGGGCTACGGGGCGACGCAAGGTCAGAGCGTGGAGACGCTCTGGGGCACCTGGGGCGTCGCCTCCCTCGAGGCCGACGCCCTGGGCGTGACCTGGGTGGCCCGCACGGAGAATCGGCAGGCGCGCAGCACGGACCGGCCGCCGGATCCCGCGCCGGGCGACGGCCGCAACACCCGGCGCATGTGGCAGGCGGAGGTGGGCCTCCGCCGCGCGCTCGGCGCGCGGCTGCGCCTCGAGGCCCGCTGGGTCTACGCGGATCGCATGGAGAGCTACCGGCCGCCGCTGGCGGACGCGCGCTTCCACGGGATCGATCGCACGCTCCAGATGGAAGCCCACTGGGCCGTGCTGCGCCAGCTCACGGTGCGCCTAGGCGGGCTGTACGATCGCGTGGGCATCGGCCACGTGGGCGCGCCGGTGGTCCAGAGCCAGGGCACGCGAAACGAGTCTCGCGCCTACTTCGGGCTCATGGCCCGGGTCGGACGCGTCTCGCTCACGGGCGTCGAGGGGATCGAGCTGGATCCCGAGCCGTACGAGGTCTGGCACCACCACGACAAGGGCTTCCTGCTCATGCAGACGACCTTCTGAGGCCCGCGCCGCGGTCGGCCAAGGAGGGCGGGGCGCGCCCAAGCCGTCACCAACGTCCCTTGCCAGCGTGCAGCGCCGCCGGTATCGTCACGGAGTTTGCCATGCTCGGACGCGGAGGCTCCGCATCTCCGGGCCGCCACCATAGTGAAGGAGAGTCCGATGCGCGCACGTCTCTGGCCGCTTCTGCTGGCCGCCGTCGCCGGGCTTGCGACGCAGGCAGCCAAGGCGGATCCGGTCGGGCGTTACCTGTACGTCTCCCCTCTCGGGGGCTACACCGTCTTCCCCGGCGGATTCGACTGGCCGCGTAGCTACCCCCTCGACGACAAGGCGTACCTGGGCGGCCGCCTCGGATACCAGTACGGCCCATTGTGGGCGCTGGAGCTGGCGGGCGGGCTGACTCCCACGCGGGAAGACGTCTCGGGGACGATCGGCATCTCCCCCTTCAATGCATCGTTCAGCCAGCTCACGGGCAACCTGGTCATGACGCCCTGGTCCGGCCCGGTCGGCGGGCCGTACATCTTCGCCGGACTGGGGGCGGGACGGCTGAGCGCCAAGGGCACCCCCGAGGGAGACATGCACCTGAACCAGGGGCTGCTCGAGGGTGGCGGGGGCATCCGCGCCTGGCTCACGGACAACGTCGGCCTGAGGCTCGAGGCCCGCGCCAGCCATTGGCTGCCGAAGAGCTCATCGGGCACCCGGCGGGTGAACTACATCGGCATGACCGGCGGGCTGACCTTCGCCGTGGGCGCAAAGGGACGCGACACCGACGGGGACGGGGTGCCCGACCGGCGCGACAAGTGCCCGGACACGCCGAAGGGCTGCAAGGTGGACAAGAACGGCTGCACGCTCGACTCGGACGGGGACGGGGTCTGCGACGGCCTGGATCAGTGCCCGAACACGCCCAAGGGCTGCATCGTGGATGCCAAGGGCTGCTCGCTCGACTCGGACGGGGACGGGGTCTGCGACGGCCTCGATCAGTGCCCGGACACGCCCAAGGGCTGCGTGGTGGACGCCAAGGGCTGCCCGATCGACTCGGACGGCGACGGGGTCTGCGACGGGCTGGACAAGTGCCCGG
>JAWOLC010000099.1:0-40847 GCA_033853925.1 Candidatus Eiseniibacteriota bacterium | reverse complement strand
CAAGACCTGGCGGCGCACGTCCTCGAGGGCGCGGCGCTGGGCCTCCCAGAGGTAGCGGCGGCCGGCCTGCCGCGCCGGCAGGAACGTCCAGGCGTCGTGCTCGTGCGAGAGGCGCACCGCGTCGTCTCGCGCGACCTCGGCGGCGAAGAGCGGCAGCGCCAGCACCGCGTCCTCGCGGGCGTCGTAGTACAGGGTGGGTACCTCGAGCGCCCAGAGCCGGCGCGGCGCGAGCCCCGTCTCCTCGCGCACCTCGCGGCGCGCCGTGGCGAGGGAGCGCTCGCCGCGGCGGCGCTTGCCGGTGACCGGCTGCCATACGCCGGGGAGCCAGCTCTCGCGCGAGCGGCGCAGGCAGAGGAACTGGACCCGCCGTCCGCCGCGGCGGAACACGTAGACCACGACGAAGGGACTGCGCAGACCGGCCATGGTCGTGCAGCATAGGGGCTCGCGGCGCGGGGAGCCAACGAGGGCGGGGCGCCGCGCCGCCGGCGCCGAGGCGGCGCGGAGGCTCGGCGGCGCACGCCCTGGGCCGGGCGCCTCGTTTGACCGGCGCCGGACGCATTGACTAGATTGCTGCGTTCGGTCCGGCACTCGTGGAGCCGATGGCCGCTGCCGCGATCCGGTGACGGAAAGCAACGGGGTTCGAGCGATGCCGAAGCCACCCGGAAAGGAGTCCAGTTCGGGGCTTCGCTCCGCGGGCCTGCTGATGGCCATCCCGACTCTCATGGTCGTCTCGCCTCTCGTCGGCTTCTTCCTCGGGAAGCTCGCGGAGCGCTGGTTCGCGATCGCGCCGTGGGGGACCACGGTCGGCCTGATCCTCGGCTTCGTGGCCGCGGGTCGGGAGACGTACTCGATCATCCGCCGCGTCCAGGCCGAGCAGGAGGAGGAGGAGAAGCGCCGCTGACGTCACGCGCGGCGCGCAAGCCGGCATGGGTCTCGAATTCCTCGCGCGGGTCCGCCGCACCACGATGGGGGCCGCTCTCGTCGCGGCGCTGTTCGCCGCCGTCTACCGGTCCTATGCGGACGGCCTCGGCCTCGGCACGGGCGCGCTCTGGTCGCTCGCCAACCTCTGGCTGCTCGAGATCCTCGTCACCCGGCTCACCGGCTCGCGCCGCGCGCCGCGCCAGGCCTTCCTCGCCGCCGGCGCGAACCTGGCGCTCCTGGGCGCCGGCGTGGCGCTCCTGCGCCTGCTGCCGGCCGGGTCCCTGGTCATCGGCTTCTCGCTGCCGCTGGCCGTGATCGTGCTCAAGGCCGTCTCGCTGGCGACCCTCGAGTCGCGCGCCTGGGCGCGCCTGGTGCGGAGCCCCTGGCGGGCCACGGCCCTGGTGGGGCTGGCGGCGCTGGCGGCCTGGCTGGCGCTCACGCCCCTGCGCCACGCCTCGGCCCAGCCGGAGCACGCGGCGGCGGCGGTGGCCGCGCCGCGCGCGGCCCCGGCGGCGGAGCCCACGGGCGGCGAGGCCCGCGCGCCGGAGGAGACGGGCCCGCGCCGCTTCGACACCCTCCTCTCGATCCTCGTCCGGGCCAACGAGGCCCATCCCTGGGCCCGCTTCGTCCACGAGTTCGAGCCGGTCTTCTTCGCGCTGCTCGTGGCGCTGCTCCTCGTGGGCGTGGTGATGGCGGCGATGCGCAGGCCGACCCTCGTGCCGGGCCCGTTGCAGAACGTGGTCGAGCTGGTGGTGGAGAAGGTGTACGCGCAGATCGTGGACATCCTGGGCCCGCGCTACGGCCCGCGCTACACGCCGTTCCTGGGCAGCCTCTTCGTCTACATCCTGACCATGAACCTGATCGGCATCGTGCCCCTCATGGAGTCGCCGACCTCGAGCCTCAACGTCACCTTCGCCCTCGCCCTCACCGTCTTCGTCTACGTGCAGTTCACCGCCGTCCGGGAGCTGGGCTTCCTCGGCTGGCTCGACCACCTGGCGGGCAGCCCGCGCTCGGTCATCGAGTGGGCGCTGGTGCCGCTGGCCTTCCCCATCCACGTCATCGGCGAGCTGGCGAAGCCCGTGTCGCTGTCGTGCCGACTCTTCGGCAACATCTTCGGCGAGGACATGCTCCTCGTGGGCTTCGCGGCCCTCGGCGTCGGCCTCATGTCGGCGCTGCGCCTGGGCTGGCTGCCCTTCGGCGTCCCGTTGCAGTTCCTCTTCCTGTTCCTGGCCTTGCTCACGAGCGTCGTGCAGGCGCTCGTCTTCGCCATGCTCAGCACGATCTACTTCCTCCTCATGCTGCCGCACGAGCACGGCGCGGGGCTCGAGGGGGAGGCGCGTCACCCCGCCCACTAGCACCCGAGGAGAGGAGGCTTCATGGACTTCCATTCGACACTCGCGCTGGCGCTGCCCCTGGGCGTCGGCATCGCCGCCATCGGCTCGGGCGTGAGCCTCGGCATGATCGGCAGCGGCGCGCTGCAGGCGATGGGCCGGCAGCCGGAAGCGATCGCCAAGCTGCAGACCGCCATGATCATCATCGGCGCCTTCGCCGAGGCCCTGACGATCTACGCGTTCGTGACGGTGTTCCTGCTCATGGGCAAGATCGGATGAGTCCGAGTCGAGGTCCGTCGCCCGGCGCCCGGCCCTCGCGCCGCTCGCCCGGGGTGACGCGCGGGCGCATCTCGCCTCTGCGGGAACGCGGGCTCGGGGTGCCTTGATGGCCGGCCTGCTCGACATCCGCCTGGTCCTCACCCAGATCCTGGGCTTCCTCGTCCTGGTCTGGATCCTGGGCCGCTACGCCTGGGGGCCGGTCGTCGCCTTCCTCGAGGAGCGGCGCAAGAAGATCGCCGACGAGTTCGAGGAGGCCGCGCGGCGGCAGGCGGGGGCCGACCAGCTGAAGGCCCGCTACGAGCAGGAGCTGAAGGGCATCGAGGTCCAGACCCGACAGCGCATCCTGGAGGCGGTGGCCGAGGGCCAGAAGGTGGCGGCGGAGATCCGCGCGCAGGCGCACGCGGACGCGGCGGCGCGGCTGGCGCGAGCCGAGGAGGAGATCCTGCACGAGCGCGAGAAGGCCCGCGAGGTCCTGAAGGAGCAGATGGCCGGGCTCTCGATCCGCGCGGCCGAGAAGATCCTGCGCCAGCAGCTCGACGACGCGGCCCAGCGGCGGCTGGTCGAGCGCTTCCTCGACGAGATGGACGCGCAGCCATGAACCGCTCCGACGTCGTCGCCGAGCGCTACGCGCGCGCCCTCTTCACCGTGTCGGAGCGCCGCGGGGAGATCTTCGAGGTGCTGGAGGACCTGCGCCGGCTGCGCGACCTCTTCCAGCGGGACGCCCGGGTCGGCCGGTTCTTCGCCTCGCCGTTCGTGCCGCCCGAGCGCAAGCGGGCCCTGCTCGGGGCGGAGCTGGGCCGCGATCTGCTCGAGCCGGTGCGGGACTTCGCCGATCTCCTGCTGCGCAAGAAGCGCCTCGAGCTGCTGGCCGGCGCGGCGGAGGCGTACGAGCGGCAGGTCCGCGCCTGGCAGGGCGTGCAGGACGCCGAGGCGGTGAGCGCCGTGCCGCTCACCGCGGGCGAGGTGAAGCGGCTGCACGCGGAGCTGGAGCGCCGGACCGGGCTCACGATCCAGCTCGGCACCCGCGTCGATCCGGGGCTGATCGGCGGCCTCTACGTGCGGATCGGCGACCGGGTGATCGACCGCTCCGTGAAGGGTTTGCTCGAGACGCTGCGCTCCCGGCTGTACGAGACGAGTCTGACGGGCGCCTAGGGCGCTCCTCTCCACCATCGGGGTTCGGAATCCATGTCCCTTCGACCGGAAGAAGTGAGCGCCGTGCTGGCGCAGGAGCTGGAACGCTACGAGGCCACCGTCGAGACGCGCAGCGTGGGCACCGTGCTCTCGGTGGGCGACGGCATCGCCCGCCTGTGGGGCCTCGAGGACGCCATGGCCGGCGAGCTGCTCAGGTTCCCGGGCGACGTGACGGGGCTCGTGCTGAACCTCGAGGAGAACAACGTGGGCGCGGTGATCCTGGGCTCCGACGAGGACATCCGGGAGGGCGACCGCGTCGAGCGCACGGGCCGCATCGCCTCGGTGCCCGTCGGCCACGCGCTGATCGGCCGGGTGGTGAACGCGCTGGGCCAGCCGGTGGACGGCAAGGGCCCCGTCGGCACGGAGCACTACCGCAACCTGGAGTGGACGGCGCCCAGCGTGGTCGAGCGGCAGCCGGTCAAGGAGCCGCTGCAGACGGGCATCAAGGCGATCGACTCGATGATCCCCATCGGGCGCGGCCAGCGCGAGCTGATCATCGGCGACCGCCAGACCGGCAAGACCGCCATCGTCCTGGACACGATCATCAACCAGAAGGGCCAGGACGTGACCTGCATCTACGTGGCCATCGGGCAGAAGGAGTCCACGGTGGCGAGCCTGGTGGCCACCCTCGAGAAGTACGGGGCCATGGAGTACACGACGGTGGTCACGGCCTCGGCCTCGGAGCCGGCTCCCCTGCAGTACCTGGCCCCCTATGCGGGCGTGGCCATGGGCGAGGAGCTGCTCTACGCGGGCAAGCACGCGCTGGTGGTCTACGACGACCTCTCGAAGCACGCCCAGGCCTACCGGCAGCTGGCGCTGCTGCTCCGGCGGCCGCCGGGCCGCGAGGCCTATCCGGGCGACGTCTTCTACCTGCACTCGCGCCTCCTGGAGCGCGCGGCCAAGCTCTCCGACGAGAAGGGCGGCGGCACGCTCACCGCCCTGCCCTTCATCGAGACGCAGCTCGGCGACGTGGCGGCCTACATCCCCACCAACGTGATCTCGATCACCGACGGCCAGATCTACCTCGAGCCCGACCTCTTCTACGCGGGCGTGCGCCCGGCGGTGAACGTGGGCATCTCGGTCTCGCGCGTGGGCGGCAACGCCCAGATCCGCGCGATGCGCCGGGTGGCGGGGCGCCTGCGCCTCGACCTGGCGGCGTACCGCTCGCTGGTGGCCTTCGCGCAGTTCGGCTCGGACCTGGACAAGGCCACGCGTGACCAGCTCACGCGCGGCGAGCGCATGGTGGAGCTGCTCAAGCAGGATCAGTACGAGCCCATGCCGGTCGAGCGGCAGGTGATCTCCATCTTCGCGGGGGTGAACGGCTACCTGGACGACCTGCCCGTGGCCGCGGTGCGCCGCTTCGAGCAGGAGTTCCTGGCCTTCGTCGAGAAGGAGTACCCCGAGGTGCCGCACAACATCCGCACCTCGAAGGACCTCACCGACGGCGACCAGGCCCGCCTGCACGACGCGGTGAAGAGGTTCCGCACCGCCTTCCAGCCGGAGACGGCGTGAGCCGGAGCGAGCCCTGAGCCATGGCCTCCCTCAAGGTCCTGCGGCGGCGCATCCGCTCGGTCACGAGCACCCAGCAGATCACCAAGGCCATGGAGATGGTGGCCGCGGCCAAGCTGCGGCGCGCCCAGGCGCGGGTGCTGGCGGCACGGCCCTACGCGCTCGAGCTGACGCGAATGCTGGAGCGGCTGGTGGCCGCGGCGCGCGAGCGCGAGTCGGCCGAGACGCCCCTGACGGGCGCGCTCGCCGCGCGCGAGGTGCGGCGGGCGGTCCTGGTGCTGGTGGGCTCGGACCGCGGGCTCTGCGGCTCCTTCAACGCCGTGCTGTTCCGGGCCGCCGAGGAGCGTCTCGCGGCGGCGGAGCCCGGCAGCCTGGCCCTCGTGCTCGTGGGCAAGAAGGCGCGCGACTTCTTCCGGCGGCGCTCGTGGCCGGTGCTGGCCACGTTCACGGACCAGGGCCCCGACGCCAACATCGGTTTCGCGCGGCGGGTCACGAACGATCTCCTCGAGCGCTTCGCGAGCGGGGCGGTGGACAAGATCGAGATCCTCTACACGCGCTTCCACTCGGCGATGCGCCGGCGGGTGACCTGCGAGGTGTTCCTGCCGATCGGCGCCGAGGAAGGCGAGGCCGAGCCGGCGGTCCCCGGGATGGGCCGGCCGGTGCGCGACATCATCTTCGAGCCCGCCCTCGAGCCGCTGCTGCAGGCATTGGTGCCGCGCTTCGCGTTGGCGCGCCTGCTGGCCGCGCTGGCCGACTCGCGGGCCAGCGAGGAGGCGGCGCGCATGCTGGCCATGGGGGCGGCGAACAAGAACGCGGGCGAGCTGGTGGACCTCCTGGTCCTGCAGCGGAATCGCCTGCGCCAGACCATGATCACGCGGGAGATCCTCGACATCGTGGGCGGGGCGGAAGCACTGAAGTGAGGACCGTCGCTGAGGACGGAGGTTCGACAGGATGCGGCTGCACGGGGAGCCCGGCTGCGGCGTTGGCGCCGGCCTTCCTCGCTGCGACGTATCCCGGGGGATACGACTCGGTCGTCGGGCCCGCGCCGCCTGCCACCCGGGCTTCGCGTGCAGCCGCATAGGGAGAACCAGATGAACGTTGGCAAGGTCGTGCAGGTGATCGGGCCCACCGTGGACGTGGCCTTCGACCCGGACAAGCTGCCGCGCAACCTCAACGCGATCGAGATCGAGGATCCCGAGCGGGGCATCCACGTGACCGCGGAGGCGGCGCTGCACGTGGGGGACAACGTCGTGCGCTGCGTGGCGCTCAGCTCCACGGAAGGGCTCGTGCGCGGCATGAAGGCCGTGGACACGGGGGCGCCGATCACCGTGCCCGTGGGCCAGCAGTGCCTGGGCCGCATCTTCAACCTGCTCGGCGAGACGATCGACGGCAAGGGACCGGTCGAGACGGGGAAGAGCTACCCGATCCATCGTCCGGCGCCGCCCTTCGAGGAGCAGGAGACCACGCCCGAGCAGTTCGAGACCGGCATCAAGGTCGTCGACCTGCTGGCGCCCTACATGAAGGGCGGCAAGGTCGGTCTCTTCGGCGGGGCGGGCGTCGGCAAGACCGTCCTCATCCAGGAGCTGATCCGCAACATCGCCACCGAGCACGGCGGATACTCCGTCTTCGCCGGCGTGGGCGAGCGCACGCGCGAAGGCAACGACCTCTACCTGGAGATGACGCACTCGGGCGTGATCGCCAAGACGGTGATGGTCTTCGGGCAGATGAACGAGCCGCCGGGGGCGCGCCTGCGCGTGGGGCTCACCGGCGTCACCATGGCCGAGTACTTTCGCGACGAGCTGGGCCAGGACGTGCTGCTCTTCATCGACAACATCTTCCGCTTCGTGCAGGCGGGGAGCGAGGTGTCGGCGTTGCTCGGGCGCATGCCCAGCGCGGTCGGCTACCAGCCGACGCTGGGGACGGAGATGGGCGCCCTGCAGGAACGCATCACCTCGACCCGCCGCGGCTCGATCACCTCGGTGCAGGCCATCTACGTGCCCGCCGACGACATCACCGATCCGGCGCCGGCCACGACCTTCGCGCACCTCGACGCCACCACCGTGCTGGACCGCGCCATCACCGAGCGCGGCATCTACCCGGCGGTGGACCCGCTCGCCTCGACCTCGCGCATCCTGGATCCCAAGATCGTGGGCGAGGAGCACTACGAGGTGGCGCGCCACGTGCAGCGGATCCTGCAGCGCTACCGCGACCTCCAGGACATCATCGCCATCCTGGGGATGGACGAGCTGTCGGAGGAGGACAAGCTCGTGGTGGCGCGGGCACGGCGCATCGAGCAGTTCCTCTCGCAGCCGATGTTCGTGGCCGAGGCGTTCACCGGGACCCAGGGCAGGTACGTGAAGATCGAGGACACGGTGAAGGGCTTCAAGATGATCGCCGAGGGCGAGCTGGACCACCTGCCCGAGCAGGCGTTTCGCTTCAAGGGCACGATCGACGAAGCGATCGCCGAGGGCGAGCGCATGGCGGCGCCCGCGTGAGCGGAGCGCTCGGCCGGAAGGATCGCCGCCCGCGGGCGGCGAGGAGGTAGCGCATGGCGCAGGCCTTCCACCTGGCGATCCTCACCCCCGAGCGGGCGGTGTTCGAGGGCAAGGTCGAGCACGTGCAGGTGCCGGGGAGCGAGGGGTACCTCGGCGTGCTCGCGGAGCACGCCCCGCTGGTGACGGCGCTGGCGGCGGGGATCCTCACGGCGCGGCTTCCGGGTGGCGACGAGAAGATGTGGCAGGTGAGCGGCGGTTTCTTCGAGGTCGCCGACAACCGCGCGACCGTGCTCGCGGACGAGGCGAGCGGCGAGGCGGAGGCACCCCTCGCGCCGCGGCAGCCGGGGGGACGCGCGTCCGGAGGACAAGAGCCTTGACTCGGCCGCTCCTCGTGCTGGCGCTTCTCGCGCTCGCGCCGCTCGCCCACGCCGCCTCGACCCAGGCGCTCCTGGACTCGGCCTTCGTCCACCTCGGGCGAGGTGAGCACCCGGAGGCCGAGGCGAAGTTCCGCCGGGTGCTGGCCGCCGACTCCGCCTCGGCGCGCGCGCACTACGGGATGGGGCTCGCCTGCAGCGATCAGGAGAAGCACGAGGCGGCGATCGCCTCCTACCGCCGGGCGGCGGTCCTCGATTCCACCTTGAGCGGCGAGTGCTGGGGGAACATCGGCTGGGAGTACTACCGCCTGGGCGACCTTCCGGCCTCCGCCGCGGCCAGCCGCCGGGCCCTGACGCTCGACCCCGGGCTCGGGTACGTCCGGTACAACCTGGCTCTGGCCCTCGTGTCGCAGCGAGAGCTGGACGAGGCGCTTCGCGCTTACGACAAGGCGTGGGCGGCGGACTCGACGTGGGGGACCGTGAGCGGAGCCATGGCGGACCTCTCCACGGCCCAGCGGCAGAGGCCGGATCTTGGCGAAGCCGGCTACGTCCTGGGGATGCTCGATCTGAAGAAGGGCTGGCGGTGCTCCGCCTGGCGGGAGTGGACGAGGTGCGCCGCGCTCTCGCCGGGCACGGCGCTCGCCGCGAGGGCCAGTGCCGGCGCGGACACCCTCGCCCTCGCCATGAGCCAGCGGCTCCGCGAGGCCGTCGCCGTCTGCGGGGACTATCTCGATGCCCTGCGGGCGGACGACGAGGCGAAGGCCCTGGGCTGCTGGAGCCGAGGAGCGCGGCGAGGGAGTGACGACTACTGGCAGCTCGCCGACTTCGCCGCGGCGGTCGATCTCGCGCGCCGCGACCACGCGACGATCGCCGGCGCGACGGAGCGCGGCGATGTCGTCGAGCTGCGCGTCGTCGCCGGCCGTCACGAGCTCACCTACCACGTGGTCCGGGAGGCCGGGCGGGCGCGCCTGGCCAATCCCGCCGACCTGCTCACCCGGGGCTGGCAGAGGACGGAGACGCGCCATCTGGTATGCCACTACCGGAAGGGCGACGGACCTACGCCTCTCGACCTCGCGAGACTCGAAGAGTCCTGCGCCGCGATCGCCGCCGCCTGGGACCTCCCGCCGGGCCCGAAGATCGACTACTACAAGTGCGAGTCGGAAGTGGAAGTCGGCCGACTCTTCGGGGTGGAGCCGGCCGTCGGCCGCGGGAACAGCCGCGCTCACGCCGTCTCCGCCGTCCTCTGGGGCTCGTTCCACGAGCTGGCCCACGTGCTCGTGGGCCGGACGAGTCGCAGGGAGCCCACGTCGCTCATCCTGGAAGGCGCGGCCTGCCACTGGGGAGGAACCAGCCTGATCACGAGGGAGGCGCAGCTCGCCTGGGCGAAGACCCTGGTCGAGAGCGGGCGGAGCCTGCCCATTCCGCTCATCGCGGACGGGAACCGGTTCTGGTCGGCCAAGGACATGAACGACCCGTACGCGGAGGCGGCTTCCTTCGTCGGCTTTCTGACCGACGAGTACGGCATGGCCAGGTTCAAGGCGCTCTACCGGTATCGGGACGAGATGGGCGACCTGGGGACGGCGCTCCTGCGGATCTACGGCAAGAGCGTCGATCGGCTCGGGCAGGAGTGGGCGGAGTGGGTCTCGCGAGCCGAGTACCCCGCGATCGAGCCGGGCGGGAACGACCGGGCGCCGGTGGTCTTCCGGATGGACGACCCGGCCGGCGACGACGACGGGGACGGCGACTACACCTATCCCCTGGCTCCGCGCTACCGGCCCGGAATGTTCGACCTGACCGGGTTCACCGTGCGCTCCGGCGCGGGACGGGTCTACTTCGAGCTGCGCTATCGGGACCTGGTGGACTGGGGGGACAGCTCGCGCTGGGGATTCGGCGGGACCTTCACCGAGATCGCCATCGATTGCGGCCGACAGGGCGGGAACGACCTGCCCCGCTACGCGCGGGCGACCCTGCTCGGGCACCGGGATGGCTCGATCGAAGTCAGCGACCAGGGCGTGATCGTCTGGCGAGACGGCCGCGTGCAGGGCCTGCTCAACTGGAATCCCGGGCGCCGCCGGCTGGGAGATGCCGACAGCGAGAGGATCGCGTTCTCGATTCCGATCGCCTGGCTCGGTGAGCCGCAGGAGAGCTGGAAGTACGCCGTCGGCGTCGGCGGCCGGGAGGGCGAGGGCAGGACCATGCGGGACGGCGTCGGCGGGCTCCTCGCGGTCACCGCCCTTCCGTCAGCCGAGACGGGCGGGGGCGGGGTGGCGGAAGGCCTCAATCCCAGCTTCTACGACCTGCTGCTGCCGCCGGGGCAAGATCAGAGAAAGATCCTCGGCGGCTACGACGTCGCGAAGCGCCGGCTGGCCGCCTTGCCCATGGTGGGGCCGTAGCGCCGCGGAGGCGCTCGCGGCTTCCCGGCTCGTTCCCCTCAGGTCGTCTCGCGCTGTGCCGCCAGCGCCGGGCACGCCCCGCGTTCAGGACGCCGCCGACCAGGAGCAACGTGCGGTGCATGCCTCGGACCTCCGGTGAGGGTGGGCGCGCGCGGGCGCGATCCGGCGGGGGCCGAGCCGAGGCGCGGCCGCCGGCGACATCGTCCTGTCGTCCCTACGGGCGGATGCGCCGGCGGGTCGCCCTCCGCGCCCGGCGGGCCGTCTCCGGCGTCCGTCGCGACGCGTCGTCAGGGGCGGCCGCAGTCTGGCAAGGTCGCTCGCCGTCGCCGCCGTGCCGCGCCGCCCCGACGCCGGCCCGCCCGGCCGCGATCGTTCCGCGTTCCCGCCGTTCATGCTCCACGGAGGTCCGCCGTGAATCCTCGGCTCCCGGCTCTCGCGCTGCTCGCCGCCCTCCTCGGCCCGCCGCTCGTCCCGCTCCCTGCCCGCGCGGAGCTGCCGCCCCTCATCCCGCGCGAGACGCTCTTCGGGAACCCCGAGCGCCTGCAGCCGCAGATCTCTCCGGACGGCGCGCGCCTCGCCTACTTGCGGCCCGACTCCGCCGACGTGCTGCAGGTCTGGGTCAAGACGATCGGAGCCGAGGACGACCGGCCCGTGACGCGCGACCCGAAGCGCGGCATCCAGCAGTTCGGCTGGGCCTGGAACGGCCGCGACCTCTTCTACCTGCAGGATGCCGACGGCGACGAGAACTTCCACCTCTTCGTCACCAGCCTCGAGAGCGGCGAGACCCGCGACATGACGCCCATCTTCGGCGTGCGGGCCGAGCTGCTGGCGACCGAGCCGGAGCATCCCGACGCGCTCGTCGTGGGCCTCAACCGGCGCAGCCGGGAGCTGATGGAGCCGTGGCGCCTCGACCTGGCGAGCGGAGCCCTCACCCGGCTCGCCGAGAATCCCGGGAACGCCCGCGGCTGGCTGCTCGACGCCGATCTCGCGGTGCGCGGGCTCCTCGCGGGGCGGCCCGACGGCGGCACCGATCTCCAGGTGCGCGAACGCGAGGGGGCCGAATGGCGCACCGTGCTCTCCTGGAACGTCGGAGAGGACGTGCAGCCGCTCCAGTTCGCGAAGGACGGCCGGACGCTGTTCGTCGAGAGCAATCTCGACGCCGACACCAAGGGGCTCTACGCCCTCGACCTCTCGGCCGGGACGCGGGTCCTGCTGGCCGCCGACCCCGCCGCCGACGCCGAGCGCGTCGTCTTCCAGCCGCGGACGCGCGCGGTGCAGGCGGTTTCCTTCGACCGGCTGCGCCCGACGTGGAAGGTGCTCGATCCGGCCATCGCGAAGGACTGGGCGGCGCTCGCCAGGGTCGCCCCCGGAGACTTCGACGTGCTGAGCCGCGATCTCGCCGACCGTCACTGGATCGTCGCCTACGACAGCGACGTGGGCGTCGTGGACTACTACGCCTGGGACCGCGCGACGCAGCGGGCCACGTACCTCTTCAACGCCCAGCCGAAGCTCCGCGCCTACGCGCTCGCGCCGATGAAGCCGCTCGAGATCCAGGCGCGCGACGGCCTGAGGCTGCCCAGCTACCTGACCCTGCCGCCCGGCGTCCCGCCCAGGAACCTGCCGCTGGTGCTGCTGGTCCACGGCGGACCGTGGTGGCGCGACACCTGGGGCTACGATCCCGAGTCGCAGTGGCTCGCGAACCGCGGCTACGCCGTGCTCAAGGTGAACTACCGGGGCTCGGTCGGCTTCGGCAAGCGCTTCCTCTCCCTGGCGCGCAAGCAGTTCGCGGGCAAGATGCACGAGGACCTGCTCGACGCGGTGGCGTGGGCGGTGCGGCGGGGCATCGCCGATCCGAAGAGGATCGGCATCATGGGCTGGTCCTACGGCGGCTACGCCACGCTGGTCGGGCTGTCCTTCACCCCGGAGGTCTTCGCCTGCGGCGTGGACGGCGTGGGGCCCTCGAACCTGGTCACGCTGGTCGAGAGCTTCCCGCCGTACTGGCGGCCGCGCCTCGCCGCGCGCTGGTACCCGTTCGTCGGCAACCCCGCCGACTCGGCCGACCGCGTGGACATGCTGAGCCGCTCGCCCATCTCCCGGGTGGACCGCATCCGCTCGCCCCTCCTGATCGCGCAGGGCGCGAACGATCCGCGGGTGAAGAAGGAACAGAGCGACTCGATGGTCGCGAGCCTCGAGAAGCGGGGCGTTTCCGTCGAGTACCTGGTGTTCGCGGACGAGGGCCACGGCTTCGCCCGGCCGGAGAACAACCTCAGGTTCTACGCCGCCGCCGAGGCCTTCCTGGCCAAGCACCTGGGCGGGCGCGCGGCGCCGGCGCGGGAGGCCAAGCCGGCGGGCCCGGGCTCGTAGCGCGGCCCGAGGGATCGGGTCGTGGGGGCGCGACCGCGGGCGTATGATCCGCCGGGCCGTGACGAGACGGGCCCGGCGCCGGCGGGCGGGACGCCGCCCGGCTCCGGCCGCGCGGGCGCTCGTCCGGCCGTCGCGGAGGCCGCCATGAGGAAGTGCCTCGCCGTCGTCCTCGCCGTGGGCTGCCTGATCCTCGCCCCGTCGCCCGCCCGCGCCGTGCGGGGCGGCCTCGCGGGCGGAGTCGCCTACTCGTCCATCGATCGCGGCTCGCGCGCCGCCGGCTACTCCCTCGGCTGGCGCTGGCGCGCCGGCGGAGGGGTGGTCGCCGAGATCGCGTTGCGCCCCGGCCTCCGCCTGGCTCCGGCCCTCCTCTACCGGGAGCAGGGCGCAGAGACGGAGTTCGCGGGCATCCCCATGACGGAGAACGGCGAGATCCTCGAGCGCGTCCTGGCGCTGGACCTGCCGATCGAGCGGGTGGTGGCGGGGCGCGGGTTCGTGAGCGCCGGCCCGGAGATCGACTACCTCCTCTCGGGTGTGCTCACGGGGACGGTCGTCCAGGAGTCCGCCCCGGCGAGCGGGTACCGCGCGGACTACACGAGCCTCGCGTCTCGGGTGGACCTCCTGCTCAGGGGCGGAATCGGCTGGGAGATCCTGACGCGATCGCCCGCCGTCGCCGTGGAGGCGAGCTACGCGCAGGGGATCACGTCGCGGCGCCGCGCGATCGGCTCCCTGCCCGCGAACGAGCTGCCCTGGATGGCGTCGGGCCTCGACGTGTACCGGCAGTCGGCCTGCGTGACCCGCCGCTTCGAGCTGCGACTCCGCTCGCTCTGGTGAGCGGCGGCGCCGCCGCCGAGGCCTTCCTGGCCAAGCACCTGGGCGGTCGCGCGGCGCCCGCGCGGGAGGCCAGGCAGGCGGGCCCGGGCTCGTAGCGCGGAGGGGCCTCGGCGACCTACCGGCCGCGCCGCTCCTCCAGCTCCTCGATCGTCCGCGGCCAGTCCGCCTTGAGGAGCCTCGACAGGGCGCGGTCGGCGAGCAGGCGGCCCTGCGTCTGGCAGCGCGGGCAGTAGTTGGTCTCGTTCTCCGCGTAGACGATGCGCTGGATCGGCGTGCCGCAGTCGGGGCACGGCTGGCGATGGCGCCCGTGCACGGCCATGCCCTCGCGGAAGGCCGTCACCTTCTCGGGGAAGCCCTCGCCGGTCTCGCGGCGCAGGCGCTCGGTCCACTCCAGGAGCGTCGCCCGCGTCGCGGCGTGGAGCCGGGCGGCCTCCTCGTCGCCGAGCTGCGTCGTGCGCTTCAGGGGCGAGAGCCGGGCGCGGTGCAGGATCTCGTCGGCGTAGGCGTTGCCGATGCCGCTCAGCAGCCGCGGGTCGGTGAGGGCGCGCTTGAGCGTGTGGTCCTCGCGGGTGAGCGCGGCGCGGAAGGCGGGCGGGCTGGCCTCGAGCGGCTCGAGCCCGCCGGGGTCGAGCGCGGCGAGTCCCGCGGCGCCGGCGACCAGGTGGAGCGAGGCGCGCTGGCGCGTGCTCGCCTCGGTGACCAGCAGCGTGCCCGTCGAGAAATCGAGCGCGGCGAGGCCGATCCGGCCCGGGGGCTTCGCGCCCGCGTCCCGCCAGCGCAGGCGTCCGGCGATCATCAGGTGGAGCACGAGCGCGAGATCGCCCGCGAGCGCGAAGACGATGCGCTTGCCCAGGCGGCTCACCCCGAGGAGGCGCCGGCCGGCGGCGGCGGCGAGCGGAGGCTCGGCGGTGCGCAGGAAGTTGGGGCTGCGGAGGCGCGCGCCGAGGAAGTCCGCGCCCGCGAGGCGACGCTCGAGGTGCTCCACGTAGACGACGATGTCGGGCAGCTCGGGCATGCGGCGAGGGTAGCGCAGAGCCGGCCGCGGCGCTTTCCCCTCAGGCCGGCGTCCCCGCCGGCCGATACCCACGCCATCGGGCGTCGGCCGCGGCGTTGCCGACGGGCCCGCCCGCCTTCGCCTCCACCCGGGATGGCCCCCCATGTCGCGCGCGCAGCTGATCCTCGCCCTCCTCGTCGTCTCCTGCCCCATGGACGCCGGCCCGGCGCTCGCCGAGGCTCCCCCGGCCGCGCGCGCCCTGATCGAGCACTACCTCCGGGCCACCGGCGGGCGCGCCGCGTTCGAGGCCGAGAGCACGTTGCACGTGAAGGGCCGCCTGGCCGCGAGCGGCATGAAGGGGACGTACGAGGCCTGGCTGCGCCGGCCCGACTGCTTCGCCACCAAGGTGACGCTCGGCTCGCTGCGCGTGCGCACGGGCTGCCGCGGCAACGTGGCCTGGGAGACGGATCTCAACTCGAACCGCGTCCGCCGGCTCGACGGCAAGGACCTCGAGGCGAAGCTCGAGGAGGCGTGGTTCCACATGGAGCAGTGGGCGCGGTCCGACGAGGGCGGCGGCAGGATCGCCCTCGGCAGTCTCTCCTTCTTCGGCACCGTGCAGCGCCAGGCACTCGAGATCACGCCTCCGGTCGGGCGCTCGCGCACGCTCTGGTTCGACATCAAGACCGGCTTGCTGGACCGGGTGCGCTCCTCGCACGACCAGCGCGAGGGGCAGGAGTGGTACATGGACTACCGCCTGCGCGCCGGGCGGAAGCGGGCGATGGCCCTCCGGCCGCTGGGCTCGCCGCTGGACGAAGAAGGCATCACGCTCGACTCGGTGTGGGCGAACGTGCCGCTCGCCGCCTCCTTCTTCGATCCGCCCGAGTCGAGGACGGGCGACGTCGCCTGGCTCAGGACGCCGGGCACGGCGAGCCTCCCCTTCCGCTACGAGGGCCGGGGCGTGTGGGTGAAGGCCTCGATCAACGGCGCGCCGCCCGCCGACTTCCTCCTCGACACCGGCTGCAGCATCACGGCGCTCGACCGCGACTACGCCCAGGGCCTGGGCCTCGTGCCGGAGGGCACCTCGGTGGTGGAGGGCGTCGGGGCTCTGGCGGAGGCCTCCTTCTCGACGGTCAAGCGCCTGCGTCTCGCGGGACCGGATGGCGACGGCGTCGAGCTGCGCGGCCTCCACGTGAGCCTGGTGGATCTCGGCGGCGACATGGAGTCCATGCTGTGGCGCAAGGTCGCGGGGCTCATCGGCTACGACTTCTTCAGCCGCCTCGTGACGGAGATCGACTTCGACAGCGCGCGCGTGACGCTGCGCGAGCCCGCCGGCTACGTCTACGCCGGCAGGGGCCAGGCCGTCCCCATGGGCTTCTCGCGCGGCGTGCCCACGATCCAGCTCACGCTGGGCGCCGGCTGCTCGGGCACGTTCCTCGTGGACGTGGGCAACAGCGGCCCGCTGGCCGTCCACGGCTCCATGGTGGAGCGCTGCGGGCTGGGGCGCACGACGCGGCGGGAGCTGAAGCTCTACGGTGGGGGCATCGGCGGCGGCTTTCCCGAGTGGCTCGGGCGGCTGGACAGCCTGCGGATCGGCCCCTTCGGCTGGCGCGATCCGCTGGTCAGCCTCACCTACTCCACCTCCGGCTCGCTGGGGAGCCAGAACAACTCGGGCAATCTCGGCAACGCGGTACTCGAGCGCTTCAAGTGCACCTTCGACTACGCGAGCGGCCGGCTCTACCTGGAGCCGGGCAGCCGCTACGGCCAGCGCGACTCCTACTCGCGCCTCGGCGCGTACTTCGTGCACCTGGGGGAGAAGATCGTCGCCGTGGGCATCGTGCGGGACTCGCCGGCGGACAGTGCCGGGCTGCGGTTCCTCGACGAGCTGCGCTCCGTGGACGGGCGGCCGGTCGCGAAGCTGACGCGCGACGAGCTGGACCGGCTCTTCACGAGCGCGCCCGAAGGATCGACGCACACGCTCACCATCCTTCGCGACGACGAGAGCGTGGAGCTGGAAGTCACCCTGCGCGACGTGATCTGACCCGGCCCGATCCGCGCGCGCTCCGCTCCGCCTCGTCCCGGCCTCGTGCGCGGGGGCCCGCCGCTCCGCTATGATGCCGCCGATTCCGCGGCCGGCGGCCGGCCGGCGCGGCCGGAGGCCTCATGGCGGAGAAGCCCACGTCTTCCGAGGAGGCGCTGCTCGAGCGGGCGCGAGCCCGCGGCCTGCCCCTGGACCGCGCCCGCGCCCGGGCGATCCGGCCGCAGGTGGAGAGCCTGCTCGCGCGCCTGGCGCGCTTCGTGGACCTGCTGCCTCGCGAGGCCGCGCCGCCGCCGCTCGGCACGCTCGAGCGCGAGGCCCCTCCGGAGCGCGAGCCTTGAGCGACGAGGCGATCTTCTTCGCCGGCGCCGCCGAGACCGCTCGCCGCTTCGCCCGGCGCGAGCTCTCGCCCGTCGAGGCGACGCAGGCCCTGCTCGCGCGAATCGAGGAGCTGGACCCGGGGCTCAACGCCTTCCGGCTGGTGTGCGGCGAGCGCGCGCTCGCGGAGGCCCGCGCCGCCGAGCGGGCGCTCGCCGAGGGCCAGGCGCTCGGGCCCCTGCACGGCGTGGCCTTCGCGCCCAAGGACCTCTTCGACACCGCGGGCCTCGAGACCACCGCGGGCTCGAAGATCCTGAAGGGGAACGTCCCCGCCCGCGATGCCACGGCGATCGGGCGCCTGCGCGCGGCCGGGCTCGTGACGCGCGGCAAGACGAACATGCACGAGTTCGCCTACGGCGTCACCTCCGACAACGCGCACTACGGCCCCTGCCGCAATCCCTGGGACCGCGGCCGCAGTCCGGGCGGCTCGAGCGGCGGGAGCGGGGCCGCGCTCGCCGCCGGGCTCTGTGCCCTGTCGCTCGGCACGGACACGGGCGGCTCGATCCGCATCCCGGCGGGAGCCTGCGGCGTGGTGGGGCTCAAGCCCACCTTCGGGCGGGTGAGCCGCCGCGGCGTCGTCCCCCTCTCCTGGTCGCTGGATCACGTGGGGCCGATGACGCGCACGGTCGAGGACGCGGCGCTCCTCCTCGGGGCGATCGCGGGGCCCGACGCCGAGGATCCCTGGTGCGCCGCGCGACCCGCCGAGGACTTCACTCGCGACTTGGAGGTCGGGGCGCACGGTCTCGTGCTGGGCGTTCCTCGCCAGTGGTTCTTCGCGGGGCTCGAGCCCGGCATCGAGGCCGCCGTCGCCGCCGCGGTCACGGTGCTCGAGCGTGAAGGCGCGCGGCGGACCGAGGTGGACCTGCCCGGCATGGCGGAGGCCCACACGGCGGCGCACGCCATCCTGGCCTCCGAGGCTGCCGCCTATCACGAGCCCTGGCTGCGCGAGCGCGCGGCGGATTACGGCGAGGCGGTGCGGCGCAGCCTGGAGCTGGGCTTCTTCATCTCGGCCGTGGACTACGTCAACGCCCGGCGCCTGCAGGCGGTGATGCGGGCGCGGGCGCTGGACGCGCTGCGCGTGGCCGACGTGCTGGCGATGCCGACTCTGCCGCGCACGCCGCCCCCCGTGGGCGAGGCGATGTCGCGCGAGCCCGCGGAGGCGTGGAACCGCTTCATGACGCCGTGGAATCTGGCGGGCCTGCCCGCGATCTCGGTGCCGTGCGGCTTCGACGCCGCGGGCCTGCCGGTGGGGCTCCAGCTCGTCGGCCGGCCCTTCGCCGAGGCCACGCTGTTGCGCGCGGCGCGCGCGTACGAGCGAGCCACGGAGTGGCGGGCCTGGAGGCCGCCGCTCCAGGCGTGAGACCCGGGGCCGCCGGCCCCGTGCGGCGGGACGGTCCCCGACCCACGAGAAGGAGAGCCACATGTCGGACCCCGAGTGGACCCGGGAGTTTCCCGGCGCCATCACCGTGTGCGACTGCGCGGGCGTCATCCTGGCGATGAACGATCGCTCGGCGAAGACGTTCGCGAGCGACGGCGGCCGTGCCCTCGTCGGCCGCAGCGTGCTGGACTGCCATCCCGAGCCCGCTCGCGCCAAGCTCGCGGCCCTGCTCGCGAGCGGCGAGACGAACGCCTACACGATCGAGAAGAACGGCGTGAGGAAGCTCATCTTCCAGGCGCCCTGGTTCCGGGGCGGCGAGCGCGCCGGGCTGGTCGAGCTGGCGCTCGAGATTCCCGCGGAGCTGCCCCACTTCGTCCGCGGCTGAGAGGCCCGGCACCGGCCTCGCCGGCGCCGATGTCCGCCGTGCCCTGTGTCGGCGGTGTGGCGTTTTGCCGCGCCGGGCGTGGGGATGTCCCGACATCGCAAGAACCGCGCGCCGCTCCGCCCGCGCGCCGTCTCCCTGCGGTAGATTCCGCGCGGAGCCCCGCGGGGGCGAGAGCTTCGCGTTGACGACGCCGGGCCGGGAGGCGCGGCGCTGGACGAGAGACGAGGACGGGAAGGAGAAGAGCATGGAGGTTCGCGAGGTCATGTGCACGAAGGTCGAGACCTGCCGCCGCTCGGCCAATCTGGCGGAGGCCGCCCTGATCATGTGGAACAACGACTGCGGCATCGTGCCGGTGGTGGACGAGGAGCGCCGCGTGGTCGGGATGATCACCGACCGCGACATCTGCATGGCGGCCGCGACGCGCCAGCGCCATCCCGGCGACATCCGCGTCGCCGACGTCATCTCGGGCGAGGTGCACGGCGTGCACGCCGCGACCGACCTGCGCGACGCGCTCGACCTGATGAAGCGGGAGCAGGTGCGCCGCCTGCCGGTCACCGACGGGAACGGCGTGATCGAGGGCGTGCTGTCCCTGAACGACGTCATCCAGAGCGTCAGCACCCCGCGGCGGCGGGCGCAGAGCGCGCTCACGGCGGCGGACGTGCTCGACACGCTCAAGTCGATCGGCCAGCGGCAGGCGGCGGAGGTCGCTCGCTGAAGCCGAGGCGCGCGGAAGCCTGCCGGCCGGGGGGCAGTGCTATGGCGTCCGGCACTGAGCCAGCTCCCGAGCCGCCCCGCGTTCGTCCCGGGCAGCGCCCTCGTCGGCTCGCGCCTCAGCCGCGCGACGCGGCGGCCGTCACCCGTCCGGGATACGCCACCAGCGCGGCCGCCAGGCAGCGCATGGCCCGCTCGAGCTTCGCCTCCTCCAGCACGTAGGCGATCCGCACCTCGTCGCGGCCCAGCCCCGGCGTCGCGTAGAAGCCGTCGGCGGGCGCGACCATCACCGTCTCGCCCTCCAGGGCGAAGTCCTCGAGCAGGTACGCGGCGAAGGCGTTGGCGTCGTCCACGGGCAGGCGGGCGCAGAGGTAGAACGCGCCCTCCGGTCGTCGCACCAGCACGCCGGGCATGCGGTCGAGGGCCGCGAAGACCACGTCGCGGCGGCGCTGGTACTCGGCGATCACGCCCTCGGTGTAGCTCTTGGGCACCTCGGTGAGCGCGGTGCAGGCGATCTGGCCGAGGGTCGGCGGGCAGAGCCGCGCCTGGCCGAAGCGGAGCACGGCGTCCATGAACGGCCGGTTCCGGCTCACGATGTTGCCGATGCGCACGCCGCACAGCGAGTAGCGCTTGGAGACCGAGTCCACCATCACGACCTGCTGCTCGAGCCCCTCGAGCGCGAGCACCGAGCGGTGCCGGCGGCCGTCGTAGACGAACTCGCGATAGACCTCGTCGGCCACCAGCGTGAGCCCGCGGTCGCGAGCGATCGCCGCCAGCATGTCGATCTCGGCGTCGGTGTAGATCGTGCCCGTGGGATTGTTGGGCGAGCAGATGAGGATGGCGCGCGTGCGCGGGCCGATCTTGGCTTCGATGGCGGCGCGCGCCGGCAGGTGGTAGCCGTCCTCCGCGCGCGTCGTCACCGGCACGGGCTCGACGCTCATCAGGGAGGCGAAGCCGTTGTAGTTCGTGTAGAAGGGCTCGAAGACCAGCACCTGGTCGCCCGGGTCGCACAGCGCGCCCAGGGTGAAGAGGATCGCCTCGCTGCCGGCGGTGGTGACGAAGATCTCCTCCGCGGCGACGCGCAGTCCGAGCCGCGTGTAGTAGGTGCGCAGCGCCTCGATGAACTCCGGCAGCCCCTGCGACGGACCATAGGGAACGTAGGCGGCGTTGTACGTGCGCAGGCGCTCGAGGATCGCGCGGGGCGTGGGGATGTCCGGCTGCCCGATGTTGAGCGAGTAGACCGTCTTCCCGGCGGCGCGGGCCTGGACCGCCAGAGGCGCCAGCCGCCGGATCGGCGAGGCCGGCATGGTCTGCGCGCGCTTCGAGAGCGGCATGGCGTCGGACATCGAGACCTCCTGGGTGTGGCCGGCGCCGCGCGTCGGACACGCCGGCGCCGCGTGCGCCAAGGACCAAGGCGGACGAAGTGTAGCGCACCCGGCGGCGGCCGGGGAATCGGCCGGGCCTGCGGTGGGCCTGCGGTACACTTCGGGCATGCGCCGCGAGCGTGCGGGGAGTCTGACAGTAGATCGGCCGCCAGCATGAAGCCGCGACCGTGGACCCTGGTTCCGGCTGCGGGGCTGGCGCTACTGCTGGGTTCCGGCAGCGCGGGCGCCGCGCCGATCCGGCTGATGACCTCGTGCGCGGGAAGGGGCGAGCCGGCGGCGAGCCTCGCGACCTGCGTCGAAGCTGCGATCGGCCGGGAGATCGAGCGGCGCTTCTCCTGCGTCGAGCTGAGCCGGGCGTCCGCGATCGCGTCGCGATCGGGCGGACCGGCGCGGCGGAAGCCCTTGGGCGGAGACCGGCCGGACCGCGGGGCCCTCGCCCGGGCCGGGATCGGCTACATCGTCTCGACGCACGTCGCCGTTGGCATCGACAGCGCTCGCGTCGCCACGACGCTGGTGCGCACTTCCGGCGGCAGGACCCTGGCCGCGTGGATCGCGACCGTCGGCGTGGGCGCAGCTCGGGAGGGCGATTGCGCAGAGTACGCGAAGGCATTCGCCGATCGCATGGCCGGTGTCCCGGCCTTCGCGCCCGACTGCTGCCCGTCGCCGATCGAGTGGATCGGCACGGTGACGATCGAAGGCAGCGAGACCGGCTCGAGGGCGATAGCCAGCGACGGCGTCAACTTCGGGTGCACGACCTCGAAGGACTTGAGCTGCACCCGCCGGGTCGTCATCCAGATCCTCGCAACGGGCGCCTCGGCCCGCGACAGTGAATCGGGCGTCGCGCGCTGGACCTCCGTCTGCCAGGGAGAAGACCGCTGCGGATCGGGCGCGGGTGTGGCCGGCGTGCGTTGGACCTCCACCGGGCAGGGAACGCAGAGATACGCGGCGGACGCAACCGTTGCGGCCCGCGTCGTGGCATCGCTCGAGAGGGACACCCTCCGTCTCGACCTCCACGTCGACCCCGTGCCAAGGCAGACGACGACCACCAGGAAGATCGTCTACGAGAACGGCGGCGGGAGGAACTGCACGACGCCGGCGCCAGTCGACGAGAAGGACAAGCAGGCCGTGGAAGAGGGAGAGCCGTTCGATCTTGCGTTCGAGGCGCCCGCCGGCGCCGACTCGACCCATCAGTCGGGAGTGTGGAACGCCCCCTATGGCCCGCTCGCAGGGCTCAAGCGGACGGCTGTTTCGTGGAGCCTCACCCGGGTCCGTCCGACGAGGTAGGCTGGGGTCGGTCGCCTTCGGCCGGACCGCCGCTGCGGTAGACTGACGAACGCCCCGTGTCGCGAGCCATCCCGTGAAGGAGGCTTCAGCCAATGCCGAAGAGCCCTCTCTCGATCCTGACGGCCCTCCTGCTCCTCGCAGCCGTCCCGCCGGCGCTTGCCGCACCGCTCAAGGTCCTGCTCTACGCCGCGACCACGGGAGCGCCGACCGACAGCCTGGGCCCGCGCGTGAACGCCGCGATCGCCGCGCGGCTGGCGCGCCGCTTCGCGTGCGTCGAGATCATCACGCCGGCCGCGACCGCGGCCCGCGTCGCCTCGGGGTGGCGGCTGCGGCTCCTGGGCGGCCGCCTCGCGGACGAGGACTGGCCCAGGGTCATGGGGCCCACGGGCGTCCGGTTCGTGGTCGTGACCCGCGTGACGCCGAAGCCCAACAGCGTCGCCCTGTCCACGAACCTGCTCCGCGCCGCCACGGGGGGAGCGGTGGTGGGGAGGCTCCGCCATCTCGCGAAGGACGCGGACACCGCCCTCGAGTGCGCGCGCATCGCCGAGGACTTCGCGAAGCAGCTCTCCGCCGTGCCTGCATTTTCGAGCGACTCGTGCCCGCCCGCTCCGGCGCGCGCGGGCCTGCCGGCCTCCGGCTCTCGCTGACGGCGGGGAGAGGACGTCGGGCTCGCGCTGACGAGCGACGAGTGGGCGGGCCGGCCTCCGCCTCGGGCTGACGAGCGCCCGGTGGGTCGGCTGACCCCGCCGCCCCGCCGTCCGGCCGGCCGCTCCGGCCGGCGCTCCGCCGCCGAAGTCAAGCCGCCGGCTCACTTCCTTCTCGCCACGCGGGCCGCGGCGCGGTAGCCTTCGCGCGGTTCCAGACAGCCAAGGCCGCTCGTCGCCGATCGCCGCACGCAGCCCGGAGGGGGAAGTTGAGAGAGATCCGCACCTGGACGACGAAGGACTCGGCCGCGCTCTACAACGTCGCCGGCTGGTCCAATGGCTACTTCCGCATCAACGACGCGGGGCACGTCGAGGTCACGCCCTCCGGCCCCGAAGGTCCGAGCCTCGACCTCTACGACCTCACCCTCGACCTCCAGCGCCGCGGCCTCGGCATGCCGCTGCTCATGCGCTTCTCCGACATCCTCCACAGCCGGGTGCAGGCGCTCTTCGGCTGCTTCGACGCGGCGATCCGCGACTACGGCTACCGCGGACGCTACCGCGGCGTCTACCCGATCAAGGTGAACCAGCAGCACCAGGTGGTCGAGGAGCTGGCGCGCTTCGGCCAGCCGTTCGGCCTCGGGCTCGAGGCCGGCTCCAAGCCCGAGTTGCTCGCGGGGCTGGCGCTGCTCGACAGCCCCGATTCGCTCCTCGTCCTGAACGGCTACAAGGACGTGGAGTACATGGAGACGGCGCTGCTGGCGCAGAAGCTGGGGCGCTACCCGATCGTCGTCATCGACCGCTTCCGCGAGCTGGACCTGCTCCTGCAGGTCGCCCGGCGGCTGGGCATCCGCCCGCACATCGGCGTGCGCGGCAAGCTCACCACGAAGGGCGCCGGCAAGTGGATGGAGTCCACGGGCGACCGCTCCAAGTTCGGGCTGACCGCGACCGAGCTGGTGATGCTCCTCGACAAGCTGCGGGACGAGCGGATGCTGGACTGCCTCGAGTTGCTCCACTTCCACATCGGCTCGCAGATCTCGGCGGTGCGCGCCATCAAGGACGCCATGCAGGAGGCCTGCCGCATCTACGTCGAGCTGGCCAAGGCCGGGGCGGGGCTGCGCTTCCTGGACGTGGGTGGCGGTCTGGGCGTGGACTACGACGGCTCGTCCACGAACTGGCCCTCGTCCACGAACTACACGATGCAGGAGTACGCCAACGACGTGGTGGCCGCGATCCAGGAGGCCTGCGAGCCCGCGGGCGTCGCCCACCCCGACATCATCACGGAGTCCGGCCGAGCGCTGGTGGCGCACCACTCGATCCTCGTCTTCAACATCCTCGACGTGAGCGAGGTGCTGGCGGGGCAGGCGCCGCCGCCGGTGGACAAGGACGAGCCGACGGTGATCCAGCAGCTCGTCGAGACCTGGCGCTCGGTCTCGCGCAAGAACTTCCAGGAGGCCTACCACGACGCCCTGCAGCTCAAGGAGGAGGGCACCAACCTGTTCAACGTGGGGCTCCTCGACCTGCGCGGCCGCGCCCGCGTCGAGCAGCTCTTCTGGGGCTGCTGCGAGGCGATCCTCAAGATCATCCGGGAGCTGGAGTACGTGCCCGACGACCTCGAGGGCCTGGAGAAGGGGCTGGCCGACACCTACTACGGCAACTTCTCCGTCTTCCAGTCGGTGCCCGACCACTGGGCGGTGAAGCAGCTCTTCCCGACGATGCCGCTCCATCGGCTGGCCGAGCGCCCGACGCGCCGCGCCGTGGTCGCCGACCTGACCTGCGACTCCGACGGCAAGATGGACCAGTTCATCGACCTGCGCGACGTGAAGAGCTCGCTCGAGCTGCACGCGTTCGACGGCAAGCCGTACTTCATCGGCGTCTTCCTGGTGGGCGCCTACCAGGAGATCCTGGGCGACCTGCACAACCTGTTCGGCGACACCAACGCCGTGCACATCGCCCTGGACGAGGGCGGTTACCGCATCGACCACGTCGTCGAGGGCGACTCGGTCACCGAGGTGCTGGGCTACGTGCAGTACCAGAAGCAGCACCTGATGCAGCGCATGCGCCAGGCCAACGAGGACGCGCTGCGCCGCGGGCTCCTGACCTTCGAGGAGTCGGCGCTGCTCATGCGCCGCTACGACGAGGGCCTGGCGGGCTACACCTACCTCGAGGAGGAGGAGCCCGTGCTCCGGCTGGAGAACGGCAGCAAGGGGCTGGTCGCCGTGCCCTCGGCGCCGCCCACCGAGCCGCAGCCCGCCCCGGCCCACGCCGCGACGAGTGGCGCGCCGGGCGCCGGGGAGGCCGCGCCCGCGCCACCCGCCGAGCCGGCCCCCTCCGCGTCGGCGGCGGAGCCCGAGCCCTCGCCGGCGGCCGAGCCCGCGCGGCGGCGGCGCAAGCGGGTGGCGGAGGTGGCGGCCTCCCCCGAGGGACAACCGGACCTGCTGTTCGGCTCCGATCGCTAGGAACGCGGTCAGGCGCGCTCGATCTCTCCGTCGCGGATCCCGTACAGGGGCTGGTACTTGCCCCGCAGGTAGCGCACGTAGGGCTCGATCGTCATCGGCTTGCCGGTCGCCCGCTCGACCAGCTCGGCGGCCGTGAACTTGGCGCCGTGTCGGTAGACGTTCTCGCGGAGCCAGCCGTGCAGGGCGCCGAACTCGCCCGCGGCGACCTCGGCCGGGATCGTGGGCCGGGCGCGGGTCGCGGCCTCGAAGAACTGGGCGCTGAGCACGTTCCCGAGCGTGTAACCCTGGAACTGTCCGCCGATCAGCCCCGCGTACCAGTGGACGTCCTGCAGCGCCCCATCCTTGTCGTCGTGCGCTCGGATGCCGAGGTCCGCCTCCATGCGGGCGTGCCACTCCGCGGGCAGGTCCTTCACGGCCAGCCGGCCCTCGAGCAGGTCCAGCTCGAGATCGAAGCGCAGCATGACGTGCAGGTTGTAGGTGACCTCGTCGGCGTCGGTGCGGATCAGGGAGCGCTCGACCTTGTTGATCCCCCGGTAGAAGGTCTCCGGCGGCACGGACCCGAGCTGCCGGGGGAAGGCCGCCCGCATCCGCGGATAGAAGTGCTCCCAGAAGCCGCGGCTGCGCCCCACCAGGTTCTCCCAGAGCCGCGACTGGCTCTCGTGCACGCCGGCGGAGGCGCCCTCGGCGAGCGGCGTGCCCTCGTACTCGGGCGCGATGCCCTGCTCGTACAGCGCGTGCCCGCACTCGTGCAGGGTGCTGAAGAGCGAGTCGGTGAAGTCGTTCTCGCGCACCCGCGTGGTGATGCGCACGTCGTCCAGCGAGAACTTGGTCATGAAGGGGTGGTGGGTCTTGTCCTGGCGGCCACGCTCGAAGTCGTAGCCGAACCGCCGGATCACCTCCAGGCCGAAGGCGAGCTGCTCGGCCTCGGGCGCGCGCTGCTTGACGCAGGAGTCGTCCACCGCGGGCCGGGCCGTGATGGCCCGGACCAGCGGGACGAGGCGCGCGCGCAGCTCGGCGAAGAGCCGGCGCACCGTGGCGGCCTTCATGCCGTAGTCCGAGTAGTCGATGAGCGGGTCGGCGATGGACTCGTAGCCGGGGAAGTAGCCCGCGAGCCGGCGCGAGAGGTCGAGCGTCGTCTCGAGCAGGGGCCGCACGCGGGCGAAGTCGTTCGCCGGACGCGCCTCGGTCCAGGCCTGGTAGGTGCGGGCCGTGTGCTCGCTCAGCTCCGAGACGAAGGCCGCGGGGAGCCGGAGCGCCCGGTCGTACTCCCGGCGCGTGACCCGCACGAGCGAGGCCTCGTCGGAGTCGTAGGGGAGGCTCTTCGTCTCGTCGGCCAGCGCGTCGAGGAGCCGGCCCAGCGCCGCGTCGGTGAACTTCTCGTGGGCGAGCCGCCCCAGGGTGGCGAGCTGGCGGCCGCGTGCCGTCGCCCCTCCGGAGGGCATGTAGGTGGCCTGGTCCCAGCGGAGAACGGCGGCCGCCATGTTCAGGTCGTTGATCTCGAACAGCCGGGCCTTCAACTCGTCGAGTCGCGTGCTCATCGAGGCGCTCCAGGGGGCGATCGGTCGCGGGGGGCTCGCCGCCACCGGCTCGTCGGGGGCTGGGCCGGATGGTCGAGGTCGCTAGACTACCCGCCCGGGGCGCCAATGCAAGCGGACCGAGGGCGCGGGACGGACGCCTTGGCCCCCGGCGCCGCGCGAGCTGCGCGGCCCGGCGGGCGGCGTCCCGGGCGCGGGGCGTTGCGTGAGGGCGTTGCCCCTTGCCCCACGGGCCCGCTCCGGCCATCCTTCGGCTCGGTCGCCCACGCCGAGTCCGCGACGGGCTCGCGTCGGCCACGCCGGCACGCGGGGCGACTCGAGCCTCGGGGGGAGGAGATGGGCCCAAGGCGCTCGCCCAGCCGCGGGGAGCCGCTCTCGGTACCGGGAGCCGCCGGCCGCTACGAGATTCACCACGTGGACGCCTTCGCCTGGCTCGCGGCCGCGCCGGCGAATTCGATTCACGCCGTGGTGACGGACCCGCCCTACGGCCTGCTGGAGTACACGCCCGCGCAACTGCGCAAGCTCCGCGCCGGCCGTGGCGGAGTGTGGCGCCTGCCGCCGTCGTTCGATGGCTGCGTGCGGCGTCCTCTCCCGCGCTTCACCGTGCTGCGCCAGGAGGACCACGAGAGACTCCGCTCCTTCTTCCGCGAGCTGGGGCGTCTCCTGATCCGCGTCCTCGTGCCCGGCGGGCACGTCATCCTCGCGACCCAGCCGCTGCTCTCGCACCTCGTCTACGTGCCCCTGCTGGAGGCGGGCTTCGAGAAGCGGGGCGAGATCGTCCGGCTGGTGCAGACCCTCCGCGGCGGCGACCGGCCCAAGAACGCTCACCGGGAATTCGTCGACGTCTCGGTGATGCCGCGATCCCGGTGGGAGCCCTGGGGTCTCTTCCGCCGGCCGTGCCAGGGGAGAGTGCAGGACAACCTGCGGCGATGGGGCGCCGGCGGACTGCGCCGCGTCTCCGCTGCCGAGCCGTTCGCCGACGTGATCTCGGGTCCGGTGGCGACCCGGCGGGAGCGGGCCATCGCGCCGCATCCCTCGCTCAAGCCGCAGGCGTTCCTGCGCCGGATCGTGCGCGCCTCGCTGCCGATGGGCCGGGGCGTCGTCCTCGACCCCTTCATGGGCTCCGGCTCGACGATCGCCGCGGCGACCTCTCTCGGGCTGGAGAGCATCGGCATCGAGGCGGACGAGGCGTGGTATCGCCTGGCGGAGAAGGCCATTCCTCGCCTGGCCGCGCTGGTGGAGGAGAGCGGGTAGCGCGCGCCGCGGGGAACGGCGCGCGCTCGCGCAGGTTCGCTACTTCCGCCAGCCGATCGGCATGAAGCCGAGCGGGACCATCTTCGCGGGCAGGCCCAGGGCTCGGCGCGCGGCCGTGTCCTGGTAGCCGCCGACCATCACCGTGCCCAGGGCGAGCGCGGTGGCCTCGAGGTACACGTTCTGCACGACGAAGCCCGCCTCCATCCCCAGCCACATGGCCGCGCGACCGCCGAACTTCTCGGCGGCGAGCGCGCTGTCGCCGACGACGGCGACGACGACCGGGGCCTGTTCCACGCTCTTCTGCCCCGAGGCGGCCGCGGCGATGGCGACGCGGTGGTCCCCTTCCGCCACCAGCTCGAGCGCGTGCTCCGCAGGCGAGTAGCGGTAGATCCCCTTGGCGAGCCCGGTGACGTCGTTGGCCACGAGCCAGACCTGCAACGGGTACACGGCGCGGGCCGAAGGGGTCGTGCGCTTGCCGCCCGGACCGGTGATGCCGTGCGCGGCCCAGAGGATCTGCGAGACCTCGCGCAGGGTCAGCGGGGCCGAGGCGAATTCGCGAACCGACCGGCGCAGGGCCAGGGCCCGCTCGACGGTCATGCGGCCGATGGAGTCGGGCGCGGGCAGAGCGACGTCCCGCGGGGCGGGGATGGTGGCGGCGGGGACGAGCGGCGCGGCGGCGAGGGACAGCAGTACGGCCAAGGACGGCAACAGATGTCGGCTGCGCATGAACGGCCTCCTGGTGAAGGGTCGGCGAGGGTCCCGCGGACGCTCGGGGCGGGGCCGGTCCCGGGCACGCGGCACGCCGAGGGCGGCGGTCATCTCACGTCTTCCTGCCCACGGGCATGAGCAGCAGCGGATCCTGGTCCGCGGGGAGCCCCAGCGCCTGCTGCACGCCGGCGTCGCTGAACGCCCCGACGACCACGGTGGCGAGCCCGAGCGCTGCCGCCTCGAGATGGATGTTCTGCGCCACGGCGCCCGCCTCCATGCTCACGTAGCGCGGCGCCCGCCCCTGGTACTTGCGCTCCGTGCGCTCGGGGACCGCAGCCACGGCGATGAGCGCCGGCGCCTGCTCCAGCCACTCCTGGCCGGTGGCCGCGGCGGCCACGGCCCCGCGGCGATCCTCGGCCGAGACGGGCGCCAGGGCGTGCTCGCCCGGCTGGTAGTGGTAGAGCCCCGGCGGCAGCCCGGCGACCGCGCCGGCCAGCAGGTAGACCTCGAGCGGGTAGAGCGCGCCCGCCGAGGGTGCCGTGCGCTCGCCCCGTGGCCCGGTCACGCCGTGGGCCGCCCAGAGGAGGTTCGCGATGTCGGCGAGCATGACCGGGCTGCCGGCGAACTCGCGGGTCGAGCGCCGCTCGCGCAGGGCCTTCTGCAGCGTCACCTCGCCCTGGGGGTCCGGCCGCGGCAGGGCGACGATCCGACTCCGACGCGAAGGGCTCATGCCGCCGGCTCCTCTCGGAGGGCCGGGGGCGAAGGCCGGCCGGACAGGCGAAGACAGGGCCTCCTCATGGCCATCACTTCGTCCGCTGGTAGGTGCCGATCAGCTCCGCCTGCGCCAGCACGTGTCCCTTCATGGCCTTCTCGAGGGCGCTCTTGTCGGGGCGATGCAGGTCGGGCAGGACCGTGTCCAGCGCATAGAGCTTGTGGAAGTAGCGATGCCGGCCGACCGGCGGGCAAGGGCCACGCCATCCGGTCTGCTTCCAGTCGTTGAGCCCCTCGCGGGTGCCCGAGGGAAGGCTCTTGGCCGAGAGGGCTTCGCTCAGCGAGCTGCTGCCGCCGGGGATGTCGTACAGCACCCAGTGGACCCAGACCACCTTGGGCGCGGCGGGATCGGGCGCGTCGGGATCGTCCACGATGAGCGCGAAGCTCCTGGTGCCCGCGGGTGCGCCCGCCCAGCTCAGCGCCGGGGAGACGTCGTCGCCGTCGCAGGTGTGACGCTTCGGGATCTCGCCGCGGGGCGAGAAGGCGGCGGAGGTGAGGGTCAGGGACATGGCGGTCTCCTTCCGCGGCGGACGCGGGCGCGCGCGAGCCGCAGCCGGGGCGGAGGGGACCGCCACGGCGAGGACGAGGACGAGGACGACGAGGGGCGGGAGCGTTCTCATGACGAGGCCTCGAGTGGAGCGGGTGACGGGCCGGACGAAGCGAGCGGCATCTCCCAGCGGCCGGGCACGGCGTGCCCGCAATCGGGGCAGCGGTTCCCCACGAGCCGGTTCTGGAGCACCTCGTGCCAGGAGCGGCGGACGAGCAGCCCGCCGCAGCCCGGACAGAGAGTGTGCGCTCCCTCGCCGAGGACGTTGCCTTCGTAGACGTGGTGCACTCCCGCGGCGCGCGCGGCGCGCCGCGCCGCCTTCACCGTCGCCGGTGGCGTGGGCGGCAGGTCGCGCCGCTTGTGATCGGGATGGAAGGCCGAGAAGTGGAGGGGCACGTCGGGCCCCAGGTTCTCGAGCACCCAGTCCACGAGCCGGCGGACCTGGTCGGTATCGTCGTTCAGGCCGGGGATCAGGAGATTCGTGATCTCGAGCCAGGTGCGCGTCTCGCCCGCGAGCCGGCGCAGCATCTCCAGCACGGGCGCCAGACGCCCCAGAGCCTGGCGGCGATAGAAGTCGTCGGACAACGCCTTGAGATCCACGTTGGCGGCGTCGATGTGGTCGTAGAGGTCGTGGAACGCCTCCGGCGTCACGTAGCCGTTCGTGACCATGACCGTGGCGAGGCCGCGCTCCTTCGCGGCCGCGCAGACGTCGAGCACGTACTCGGCCCACACCGTGGGCTCGTTGTAGGTGAAGGCGAGGGATGGGCAGCCGTGCCGCACGGCGAGCGCGACCACCTCCCCGGGCGGCAGACGGTGCGGGCCCATCGCCTCTGGCCGGGAGGTGGAGAGGTCCCAGTTCTGGCAGAAGGAGCAGCCCAGGCTGCAGCCCACGGTCCCCAGCGAGAGCACGCTCGAGCCCGGGAGGAAGTGGAAGAGCGGCTTCTTCTCGATCGGATCCACGTTCACGGCGGCGGGAGCGCCGTAGGTCAGGGCGCGGAGCCGGCCGCCCCGGTTGGCGCGGACCGAGCAGAATCCGGCCTGACCTTCGCGCAGGCGGCAATGGCGAGGGCAGAGGAAGCAATGCACGCGCCCGTCGGGCGCCGGTTCCCACCAGCGCGCCTCGTGCGGGGCGGCCGGATCGATCCTGGACTCGAGCTTGGGCAGCACGCGGGACCTCCGCGCCGCATTGTACGCCGGCCCGCGCGAGGCGTGCGAATGGACGAGCCGCGCCGTGCGGGGCACGCGAAGCGGAATCATCGTGTCGGCGCCGCGCGGCGGTGCTAGATTTGGAGATGCGCGAGTCGCCCTTCTCGCGCTGCGGCCGTCGGCCGGGACGCCGCTGCGGCCGCGAGGATCCCCAGCGTCACGCGAGGCCGCCATGGCCGCCCCCGTACCGCGTCATCGTGCAGCATCCGCCGGCCTTCACGCCTCCGCGCTCCTCGGCTGCCTGCTGGCCGCCGCGCTCGCTCGGCCGGCCTTCCCCGCCGCGGCTCAGAGCGTGGACACCGCGCCCTGGATCGCGAACGGGCAGGTCGCGGTGATCGCGAGCGACGGGAGCACGATCTACATCGGCGGCGGCTTCGACCGCGTGGGTCCCGCGACCGGGGGCGGCGTGCCCCTCAGCCCGGCCACCGGGCTGCCCGTCGCGCCGTTTCCGAAGGTGCTGGGCACGGTCGACGCCGTCGCCTCCGACGGCGCGGGTGGCTGGTACATCGGCGGGACGTTCAGCTCGGTCGGCGGCCTGCCGCGCTCCAACCTGGCCCACGTCCTGGGAGACGGCAGCGTGGCCGCGTGGGATCCCGAAGCCGATGGTCAGGTCTCGGCGCTGGTCGTGAGCGGCGGCGCCGTCTACGCGGGTGGAGGGTTCAGCACGATCGGCGGGCAGCTGCGCTTCGCGATCGCCGCCATCGATCGGGCGACGGGCCTGCCGACCGACTGGGCTCCCTACTGCAACGGCCGGGTCGACGCGCTGCTCGTGCTCGGGGACGTGGTGTTCGCCGGCGGCGTGTTCGATAGCATCGGCGGAGAGCCGCGCCGCGACCTCGGCGCGCTCGATCCGGCGACCGGGCTGGCGACGAGCTGGGTCGCCGACGCCGACGGCGTCGGGGCGGGGGTCTACGCGTTGGCCGTGAGCGGCAACACGCTCTACGTGGGCGGAACGTTCACCAGCCTGGCGACGGCGGCCCGCGATCGCCTCGCGGCCGTGGATGCCACGACCGGCATCGCCAAGGCGTGGAATCCGGGTGCCAACGAGATGGTGAGCGCGCTGGTCGCGAGCGGAGACGTGGTCTACGCCGGCGGGGTCTTCACCAGCATCGGCGGGCAGCCGCGCAACTACCTCGCCGCCGTGGACACCGCCACGGGACTGGCCACCACCTGGAACCCGGGCCCCAGCGACTACGGCAGCGTCCATGCCCTGGCGGTGAGCGGGGGCGTGGTCTACGCGGGTGGGTTCTTCACCCGCATGGGCACCGAGCCGCGGAGCTATCTCGCCGCGGTGAGCGCGGCCACGGGGGCCGTGACCACCTGGGATCCGTGCGCCTACGGCTACGTCTTCGCCCTCGCCGCGGACGGCACCACCGTGTACGCGGGCGGCGACTTCACCGGCATGGGCGGCGAGGTGCGTCACTGCCTTGCCGCGCTCGACGCGACCAGCGGGGTGGCCACGGACTGGAATCCGGACGTGACCTATCCCTTCGGGCAACCCTGGGTCTACGCCTTGGCGCTCCGCGACAACACGCTGTACGTGGGCGGATGGTTCACCGGAGTCGGAGGGAAGGGCCGCAACTGTCTCGCGGCGCTGGATGCGACGACGGGGCTCGCCACGAACTGGAACCCGAGTCCGAACGGCCAGGTCCGGGCCCTGGCCCTGGCCGGCGGCACGCTCTACCTCGGCGGGTGGTTCAACATGGTCGGCACGTCCTCGCGCTCCAAGCTGGCGTCCGTGGACGCCCTCACGGGCGCGCTGAGCGGCTGGAATCCGGGCGCGGACGACGACATCAACGCGCTCGCGGTCGCGGAGAACAGCGTGTACGTCGGCGGCAGGATGACCGCCGTCGGCGAGGCTCCGCGCTACGGCGTCGCGGAGGTGGATACCCTGACCGGCACGCCGACCCCCTGGGATCCGAACGTGAACGGCGCGGTCAAGGCGCTGGCGCTGAGCGGCAGCAGGGTCATCATCGGCGGCTCGTATACCAAGATCGATACGTGCTCGCGCGGCGGCATCGCCGCGGTGGACCGCGTCAGCGGAGAGGCCACGGCCTGGAATCCGGGCGCGAGTGGCGAGGTGGATGCCTTGGCCGTGCTGGGCAGCACGGTCTATGCGGGGGGAACGTTCAGCAAGGCCGGCGGAAGCCCGCGCCGCTACATCGCCGCCCTCGACACCGCGAGCAACCTCGCCCAGCCCTGGGATCCGAGCGCGAGCGGCGAGGTGGACGCCCTGTGGGTGGGCGGAGGCAAGGTCTGGGCGGGCGGCTCGTTCAAGTGGATGGGGGGACAGCCGCAGAGCGGCTTCGCGCGGATGAGCGATGCGACGACCGGGACGCTGCTCGTCCGCTTCGACGCCACGGTGGCGAGCGACGGGGTGCTCCTGCGCTGGCGGCTCGGCGCGCCCGCGCGCCGGGTGGCGATCGAGCGGGCCGAGCGGGAGACGGGCCCGTGGATCGTGCCCGCCCTCGAGCGACGGGACGAGGGCGAGCTGTCGCAGGCGCTGGACCGGAGCGCCGAGCCGGGGCGCGCCTATTGGTATCGGCTGCGGGTGGAACTGGGGGAGGGCACGACCCTGGTCTTCGGGCCGGTGCCGGCGGAGGTGCCGGGGGGGATCGTGGCGAGCGGGCTCGCGCGGGTGGTGCCGAATCCGTCGCCGGGAGCGACGCGGATCGACTACGTGGTGGCGCGGCGGGAGAGGGTGCGGCTGAGCGTGGTGGACGTGGCGGGGCGGGAGATCGAGGTGCTGGTGCGGGGGGAGCTGGCGGCGGGCCGCTACTCGGCGGTGTGGGACGGGCGGCAGGGCGGGGCGCCGCTGGCGTCGGGGGTGTATTTCCTGCGCTGGGAGTCGCCGGGCCGGTCGATGACCCGGCGGATCGTGCGGATACGCTAGCCACCAGCGGCGAGGGCGCGGAGGGACCGAAGCCCTCCGCGCCCTGGCGTTCCCTCCCTATTCGCGCGTGTACGTGATCTCCATGATGAGCTGCTCCTTCCCGCCCATGACGCCGTACATGGAGAAGACGTGCGTGCCTGGGTCCACGAGCTTCGTGACCATGCGCACCTGCGCGGGCTGGCCGTCGAGCCCGGGCACGGTGGCCGTCATCGTGAGCGTCTTGCCGGCCTCGTCCATGTCGCCGCTGCCGCTCAGCATGGACGTGCTCATGTTGTCCACCCAGAGATAGCTGTAGCGCCGGGCAGCGTTGTCGTAGCCCGTGAGCCCGTAGCCCTCGAAGGGCTGCTGCATCATCGTGCTCTGGAACCGCTGCTCGAGATAGCGCCCGCCGAGGATCATCCGATTCTCCGCCACGCCTTCGCTCGTGGCGGGCTGGCCCGGAGCCGTGAAGTACTTCACGGCCGCCTTCCACTTGCCCGCCATCGCCTTGAGGGCCTCGTGCTGCGGTCCAGGCGCGGCGAGCTTCATCATCGCCGCCATCGTCGAGTCGGCGGGCGCCGGCGTCTTGGCTTCGGCCGTGGCGGCGGGAAGCGCCTTCTTCGGCTTCACCGCCTTGACGGCCTGGGCGGTCGCGGGCACGGCGAGACACAGAGCGACGAGCAGCGCCGGCACGGCGCGGGCGACGGACTTGAGGGCGGGGGTCATCCGAGGGCTTCCTTTCGTACGGGGAGGATCGCACCGGGCGCGCGGCGCGCCACGCGCCGGTTCCGTTGCGGCGGGAGAGACGGTCGCGGGCGGGCGCGCGAAGCGTCCGCCCGCGGGCCGAGGCCCGGCTACTTCACCTCGATGGTCACCTTCTCCATGTAGAGAGGCTCGCTCGTCGCGCCGCCGCGGCTGCCGGCGGCTTCGAGCTTCTTCAGAGTGTCCATGCCCTCAACGACTTCGCCGAAGAGCGTGTGCTTGCCGTCCAGCCAGGGTGTGGGCACGAAGGTGAGGAAGAACTGGCTGCCGTCCGTGCCCGGACCGGCATTCGCCATCGAGAGCATGCCCGGCTTGTCGTGCTTCACGGTCGGGCTGAACTCGCCGTTGAACTGGTAGCCCGGTCCGCCGCCGCCGGTTCCCAGGGGATCGCCGCCCTGGGCCATGAAGTCCGTGATCACGCGGTGGAACTTGAGCCCGTCGTAGAAGCCGAGCCGACTGAGGTAGATGAAGTTGGTGACGTGCATGGGCGCCACGTTGGGCAGGAACCGGATGAGGATCGGGCCCTTGTTGGTGACCATGCGGGCGTAGTACTTGTGGGTCTTCTCGAAGGTGGCCTGGGGGGGCTTGGGCAGCGCCGTCTTCCAGTTCGGGTTGGCCTTGTTGATCTTCGCGCTGGCGATGAACTGGTCGATCTGCTGCATCGCGGTGTCCTTCACCTGGGCCGGGGTGGTCTTCTTGGCAACGGAAGTGGTCTTCGTGGGCGCCGCGGTGGCGACTGCGCCGACCAGGCACCCGACGGCGACGAGCAGCAACACGCGCTTCATCGTCTCTTCTCCTCCTCGCGGTTCCGTAGGGATCGGCCCCGAGCCGGCCACGCAGGAGACGGCCGACTCCCCGTGCCGACGGCTCGGGCCCGGACGAACGAGCCCCGGGAAACTACCATCACCGGCCCACCCGCGGCGAGGGGCGCCGCTGGCCTCCGAAACGCGCGTGATCGGCGGCGGCGCTCGCGGGAACCGGAGGGCGATCAGAGGCACCATGCGCTCGCCCTCCGGTCCCCGTCCGCGCCGCTCTCCGAGACGCGCGTGATCGGCGGCGGCGCTCGCGGGAACCGGAGGGCGATCAGAGGCACCGTGCGCTCGCCCTCCGGTCCCCGTCTTCGCGCCGCCCTCCGAAGTGCGCATGTCGGTCGCGGCGCTCGCGGGAACCGGAAGGCGATCAGAGGCACCATGCGCTCGCCCTCCGGTCCCCGCCTTCGCGCCGCCTTGCCGCTTGACGGGCGCGCGGCGCCGCACGAGGAGGGCGGAGGGCCGCAGGGCGACGCCCGCGCCCGGCGGAGACAGGGAAGTCGGAGCCGGAAAGAGCGCGGAAGAGCGAGGGGGCGCCAGGGAGTGGCGCTCCCGAGCGCTCGCCCGGAGCGCCCTCCGCCCTCCGAAGTGCGCATGTGGGTCGCGGCGCTCGCGGGAACCGGCCGCCGCGGGGGGCTCGGCGTTAGAGGGCGAGGGTCTTCCTGAAGCTGTAGATCACTTCCGCGCGGAAGAACCAGGCAGCGTCGCTGCCGACGTAGAAGTCGCCGGGTTTCAGGTACTCGGCGGTGACGTGCCCTCGCCAGCTCTCGCTGGCCTTCACGTCGGCGCGCGCCTCGAAGAGATCGCCCCGGCGCAGGCCCGTGCCGAACACCGCGGGCTTGCCCGGGTAGCGGTGCAACGCCGCCATGCGGTAGTAGGTCGCGCGCAAGGCCAGCGACTTGAGCGGCGCGGCCTGCAACTCCACCTGGCCCATGGAGAGATTCGTCCAGTAGGCGGCGCCCCGCTCCGCGCCCAGGACGTAGACCATCATGTCGCTCCACTTCGGCCAGCGGGAGAAGAGCGGATCCCAGCCCTCGTACGCGGCCGTGGAGGGATCGTCGCCCGAGAGCGCGGTCCAGCCGAGGAGCAACGCCGGCTTGCCAAGGGCGCGCTCGAGCGTGCGTTTCAGCGTGGCCGTGCCGCCCCAGGCCAGTACGTTCGCCGACGGCTGCTGGCCGCCGAGCTGGCCCGCCAGCTCCGCCTTCGCCTCCCAGCCCGGGAACCGCTGGCAGGCCGCGCGCCCGCCCAGCGTGTGCAAGGCGCGATCCGGCAGGCGCGCCACGTTCGTGAGCGCGCGCGTGTCGCCCGTCTCGGTCTTGAAGACGTAGTAGGCGTCGAGGGCGGTCTTCGGTCGACTGGCGTCGGTGACGTAGAGCACGAGCGCGCGCTCGTTCGATTCGATCAGCGACTTGTTCTTGTCGTCGAAGCGCGGCAGCCAGCGGTCGCGGTAGGGATCGGAGATCGCGTACAGGTCGAAGCGCGTCTTGCCGGCGGCGTAGCCGAGGTCGATGGCGTTGTAGTACTGCGTGCGCGAGCCGTCGAGCGGCGAGGCGTCGAAGAGGAGGGAGCCGTCACCCTTGACGATGTTCTGGCGCCCGGCCCGCAGCGAGACCTGGTCGGCGAAGCGGTACTCGAGGTAGAGGGTCTCGAAGACGGTCTCGTCGGGATAGAAGTCCGTCACCGGATGGGTGATGCGGCGGGTCTCGTTGTTGAGGCCGACCATCACCTCCGCCTTCGCGCCCAGGCCGAGCTTCGCCCAGGCGCGCGTGCGGAAGCGCCACTGGTGGCGGGCGTCGTCGGTCTTGCGGCTAAAGTCGGTGACGTTGTCCCAGTTCTCGGAGCGAACGCGCTCCTCGAAGCCCAACTCGAGACCGTTGCCGACCGCGGCCGCCCGATCGCCCGACGGCCCCGACCTTGCCTGGACCGTGGCCGATTCGGCAGCGCCGGCGCCCGAAGCCGAAGCGCCCCCGGCCAGGGCAAGGAGAAGGAGGATCGCGGGTAGAGCGGAGGCGCGGGCGCGCAGGCGGGCGACGAGGGATCGAAGCGCGGCCATCATGGCTGGCACCGTAGCGTGACGACGGGCCGACCGCAAGCGGGTGGGGACCGCGCGGACGCTCGCGGGGAAGAGGCGGCTCGCGGGGAAGCGGATCGCCCGGGGCGACGCTGCCCGTCCCGCGCGGCGGCCACCGTGGTGCGCCGGAGGCTTCCGAAGCTCGTGAGCGTGGCGGGCCGCGGAGGCTCGTCAGCGTCCGGCCGAATCGGCCCGCCCGCCGGCCCGCCTTGGCTCACTTCATCGTGTAGGTGAACGACAGCATGACGTACGGACCCAGGGTCAGGTTCTGCACGTCCTCGACGTAGGTTCCGGTCACGAGTCGTTGCACGCTGGCGTTCTGGCGCAGGACGTCGGACGCCGAGAACTGCAGCTCGCCGCTCTGGTTCGGGAAGAGCTTCACGCCCACGCCGGTGTTCCACAGCAGGACGTCCGGGTTGTAGCCGCTCGCAAGGCCGCTGTAGAGCGTGTTCGTCAGCTCGTCCCGCAGCACGATCCCGCCGCGGGTGATCAGGTTGAGCTTCAGGCCCGCGACGTGGCTGTAGTAGGCGCTGCTCTGCACGCCGGCCAGGGAGTTGTGCGCGATCGTGTAGCGGCCCGCGTAGGAGACGGTGAAGTCGACCTTCGGGCTGATGTTGCTGCTCAGCACGACCCCCTGGCTGAACGTCGTGGCGTCGGAGCGGTTCGGCAACGAGCCGATCAGGCCCGGCGAGCGCGCCCAGGTCGCGCCGCTCGTCAGGTTCAGCACGCAGTGGATGGGCTTGATCGGCTCGCTGAAGGTCGCGTAGGAGTTCGCGTCCCAGTAGTCGTTCAGGTTCACGGGGTAGACGAGCTGCGAGTCCTTGCGGAGCAGCGCGCCGCCCGGCAGCACGCTGTCGCGCGCCGCGGTCAGCGTCGCCCTGCCGATGTAGTCGCGGACGTGCTGCCCGAAGAGGATCAAGAAGAAGCTCTGGCCGCTCTGCCGGTCGCTGATCGAGTAGCGGCAGAGCGCCGACTGCAACCGCTCCGGCCGCAGGGCGAGGTTGCCGGTCGCGAGCGCGAGTGGATTCGAGGTGTCCACGGCGTTCTGCAGCTCGCCGAGGGTGGGCAGGGGCATCGCCGTGTGGAACTGGATGCGCAGGCTCTGCCGGCCGGGATCGTTGTAGTCGAGCCGGAACAGGGGCTGGATGTCGTCGAACCGGCGGCGCGGCGCGGCGGTCCCGGGCAGGCTCGAAGTCTCGTCGAGCGTGGCGGTGCGATAGTGGACGTCGGCAGTCAGGTTGAGCCGGTCGTGGCGCACCTGGATCCCCACGCCGCCCTCGTGCCCCGTGCTGGTGCTGCGCAAGGAGTTGGCGAGGGTCGAGTCGGGGAGCGTGTAGGCCCCGGTCCGCGGATCGCGCTGGAAGCCTCCGTCATCGCCGTGCCGCTCGACGACGTCGGGCTCGTAGACGAATTGGAGCAGCACCGCGCCGCCCAGCGGCTCCGTGTAGGCGAACCGGCCGGAGGCCCAGCTCGTGTTGGCGCGGGTCAGCGCGTGCTGGAACAGGGAGTCGCTGGCGCTCGGGGGCGCTTGCGGGAAGCGGTCCAGCGAGGCGATCTCGTTCGCGCCGCTCCGCGACCACCAACCGCCGCCCAGGTCGAAGGAGACCGTGCGGCCCGGAGCCGCGAAGCGGTGGCGAAGGACGAGGTGATCGGAGAGGTTCATGGCATTGAACGAGCCCGCCACCTGGTCGTCGCCCAGGCTGATCGGCTGGCCCGCGGCGGCGCGGTCGGCTCCCAGGTACGACCTCGAGGAGCGGGAACTCTGGAAGTAGGCCCGCGGCTCGTCGACCACCGAGGTCGCGGTGCTGAGCGTGTCGATGAAGCGCCCGTCGTAGCGCTGGTTGTACTGCCGGTCGAGCAGGTTCGCGTTCTGGGCGTAGAAGGCCACGGAGTCCTGGGGGATCGGGTACTGCCGCGTGATCCCCTGCACGTTGTGGTTGTCGGAGGTGTTGAAGAAGTAGCTCTGGCTCGCCATCAGGCCCTTCCACCAGTCGGCCGTGTAGTTGGCGCCCACCGAGCTGGTGGAGGTCACGCCCGCCTGCTGGCCGACGAGGAAGTCCTGGGGGCTGATGGGATTCCGGCCGGAGCGCCGCCGCGTGCCGGTCGAGGTCGGGGCGGCGGCGGCGGCCTGCCCCGAGCCGCCCGGCGTTCCGAGCGCGTCTCCCAGGTCCTGCGCCGAGAAGTTCTGCTGGTTGACGTTGTCCGAGAGCCCGATCAGGGTCAGCCGGTCGTCCCCGCGCAGCGCGTGGGCGCTTCCGCCGGTGAGGTAGCGTCCCCCCGGGTCGCCTCCGCCGTAGACCTTGCCGAAGTCGCCGGTGCGCTTCTCGGCCCTCAGGATGATGTTGAGCGTGCGGAGGGACTGGCCGTCGTCGAAGCCGGTGAACTCCGACTGGTCGCTGGCCTTGTCGAAGACCTGGATCTTGTCGATGGCGTCGGCAGGCAGGCTCTGCAGGGCGATGGCCGGGTCCTCGCCGAAGTAGGGCTTTCCGTCCACCAGCACCTGCTGCACCGCCTCGCCATTGACCTTCACGGAGTTGTTCTCGATCGTGACGCCCGGCATCTTCTGCAGCAGGTCGCCCGCGTTGGCGTCGGGGTGCGTCGCGACGGCCCCCGCGTTGAACTCCGTGGTGTCCACGTTCTGTACCGCGGGCGGCGGAAGCCCGTGGACCTCGATCCCGTGCATCGGCAGCACCGCCGGGACCATATAGAGGTTGCCGAGATCGAGGGAGTCGGCGGCGACGCGCACCACGCGGCGCATCGGCTGGAAGCCGAGCCGGGCGGCGTCGAGGCGGTACGTCCGCGGCGCGAGCCCGCTCACCGCGAAGCGGCCGTCCTCCCGCGAGAGCGCGGCGTACACCTCGCTGGTGTCCGCGGGGTTCGTGAACTGCAGGCGGACGTCGGCGATGGGGGCCCGCGAGCCCGCGTCCAGGACCCGCCCGTGCACGATGACCGCCCGGGCCTCAGCCCGGGCGGT
>JAWOLC010000098.1:0-14024 GCA_033853925.1 Candidatus Eiseniibacteriota bacterium | reverse complement strand
GAGCGATGGCCCCGCGCCCCGCGCCGCCCCCGCGCCCCGTCGCCGCGGCGCCCGGCGCCCCGGCCCGCGCCCCCGCCCGCTCCCTCGCCGGGCTCGTCGCCGAGAAGTGGCCGCTCTTCGCCCTGGCCGCCGCCTCCGCGCTCGTGACCTTCCTCGTCCAGCGCCGGACCGGCGCGGTCGCCCCCGTGGACGTCTTTCCCCTGGGCCGCCGCCTCGGCAACGCGGTGTTCGCGTACTGGCGCTACCTGGGCAAGAGCCTCTGGCCGACCGGCCTCTCGCCGCACTACCCGTACGGGAGCGGGGCGGAGGTCGGCATGGCCGCCGTCGCGGCCGCGGCTCTGCTGCTCGTGACGGTCGTGGCGCTCGGGCTCGTGCGGAAGCGTCCCTATCTCGCGGTGGGCTGGCTCTGGTACCTGGGCATGCTCCTGCCGGTCATCGGGCTCGTGCAGGTGGGCGGGCAGGCCTACGCGGATCGCTACACGTACCTGCCCGTGATCGGTCTGGCGCTCGCGGCGGTGTGGGGCGTGGGCGATCTCGTCGCCCGCTCGCGCCCGGCCCGAGTCGCCGCCGCGACCGCCGCGCTGGCGGCGCTCGCGGCCCTGGCCCTGCTCACGGCGCGGCAGGTGCCGCGGTGGAGGGACACGCGCACGCTCTTCACCTATACCCTGGCGATCGAGCCCGGCAACCGCTTCGCCCACCACTGGCTGGGCGTGGCGCTGCTGCAGGCGGGCGACACCGCCGAGGCCGTGCCGCACCTCGAGCAGGCCCTGAGCCTGCCGCCGGGCTACGAAGCCGGCCTGCGTCGCGCGCTGGCGGCGAACCCCGCGGATCTCGAGGCCCGGCGCCTCCTGGCCGCGACGCTGGCGCGGGAAGGGCGAGTCGAGGAGGCGATCGGGGAGTACGAGGAGATCCTGGCCCGGAGCCCCGGCGACCTGGACGCGCTCATCAACATCGCCTGGATCCGCGCCACCCACGAGGAGGCCGGGCACCGGAGCGGCGCCGAGGCCGTGCGGCTGGCCGAGCGGGCGCGGGCGCTGAGCCCCGAGCCCGAGGCCGTGATCTACAGCACGCTGGCCGCGGCCTACGCCGAGGCCGACCGCCTGCCCGAGGCGATCGCCGCGGGAGAGCGGGCCGTCGCCCTGGCCCGGGCCGAGGGGCAGACGGCGGAGGCCCGGCGCTACGCGCAGCAGCTCGCGAGCTACCGCGCCGGCCGTCCCTTCCACTTCGGACCGTGAGGCGCGCGCCCGGCCGCAGCTCCGAACCGGGCCCGAAGCGGGTTCCAGCCTGCCCCATCTGCTAGTATCCCCGGCCAGTCTCCACGATGCCGGTACCGCGACCGCCGGAGGTCCCGACCCGATGGCTGCGACTCCAGAGCAGATTCGCGAGTGCGTGCTGCGCGCGATCGACGAGTACAACGCCTCCGAGGAGCGGCCGATCCCGCGCTCCCTCGACACCGTGCTCCTCGGGGCGGGCGGGGCGGTGGACTCGCTCGGCCTCGTGCGCCTGGTGATGGCGGTCGAGCGCCGCGTCGAGGACGATCTCGGCGTGCCCGTGTCGCTCACCGACGAGAAGGCGATGTCCCAGCGGACGAGCCCGTTCCGCACGACCGGCACCCTGGCCGAGTACATCGCCTCCTGCCTCGCGGCGCGGCCATGAGCGACCGCCGCGTCATGCTGATCACCGGCACCCGCAAGGGCATCGGCCAGCACCTGGCCGAGCACTACGCGGCCCGCGACTTCGAGGTCGTCGGCTGCAGCCGCGCGGCGCCGGAGTGGACGCTCGAGCACTACGAGCACTTCCGCGTGGACGTGAGCGACGAGGCGGGCGTGAAGGAGATGTTCTCGCAGGTGCGCAGGCGCCACGGCCGCGTGGACGTGCTGGTGAACAACGCCGGCATCGCCTCGATGAACCACGTGGTGCTGACGCCGCTCAAGACGGTGCGTGACATCTACGCCACGAACGTCTTCGGCACGTTCCTCTTCTGCCGCGAGGCGGCCCGGCTGATGTCGGCGGACAAGCGCGGCGGCCGCATCGTGAACTTCGCCACGGTCGCGACGCCGCTGAACCTCGAGGGCGAGGCGATCTACGCCTCGTCGAAGGCGGCCGTCGAGAGCCTCACGCGCGTGCTGGCCCGCGAGCTGGCGCCCTTCGGCATCACCGTGAACGCGGTCGGGCCCACACCGGTGGCGACCGACCTGATCCGCTCGGTGCCCCAGGAGAAGATCGAGGCGCTGCTGGCTCGCCAGGCCCTCCGCCGCCTGGGCGAGATGCGCGACATCACCAACGTCATCGACTTCTTCATCCGCGAGGAGAGCGATTTCGTCACCGGACAGATCGTGTACCTCGGGGGCGTCTGATGGCGATCGGGTTCCTGCTCGACGTCTTCCGCGAGCACGCCGCGGACGAGGCGCTCGTCTTCGCGGACCGTTCCTACTCCTACGACTGGTTGGTGGCCGCGATCGCCGCGGCGGGCGCCGAGCTGGAGCGCGCCGGCGTGGCGCCGGGCACGGTCGCCTCGCTGGAGGCCGACTTCTCCCCGGCGGCGATCGCCCATCTCCTGGCCCTCCTCGGCCGGGGCGCGATCGTCGTGCCCGTCGCGCCCACCTCGGAGTACGCGCGGCCCGAATCCCTGCGGCTGGCCGAGGTCGAGCGGCGCGTGCTCGTGGGCGCCGACGAAGGCGTGCGCGTCGAGTCCACGGGGCGGACGGGCACGCATCCGCTCTACGCCGCCCTGCGCGGGGAGCGCCACCCGGGCCTGGTGCTCTTCACCTCGGGCTCGACGGGCGAGCCCAAGGCCGTGGTGCACGACGCCGTGCGCCTGCTGGCCAAGTACCGGACCCGCCGCCACCGCCTGCGCACCCTCGCCTTCCTGCTCTTCGACCACATCGGCGGCCTCGATACCCTCTTCCAGGCCCTGGCCAACGCCGGCGCCCTGGTGATCCCGCGGGGCCGCACGCCCGAGGAGGTGGGCGCCACGATCGCACGGCACCGGGTCGAGGTGCTGCCCGCCTCGCCCAGCTTCCTCGCCATGATGCTGCTCGGCGAGATCCCCCGGCGCCACGATCTCTCCTCCCTGCGCTACGTCACCTACGGCGCCGAGGTCATGCCGCAGGCGATCCTGGACCGGCTGGCCGCGGCCTTCCCCGGGGTCACGCTCCTGCAGAAGTACGGGATCACCGAGCTGGGCACCCTGCGCTCGCATTCCCGCGCGAACGACTCGCTGTGGGTGAAGGTGGGCGGCGAGGGCTTCCAGACGCGCGTGGTGGACGGGCTGCTCGAGATCAAGGCCGCCTCCAGCATGCTCGGCTACCTGAACGCGCCCTCGCCCTTCACCCCCGACGGCTGGTTCATGACCGGCGACGCCGTGGAGGTGAAGGGCGAGTACCTGCGCGTCCTGGGGCGCGCCTCCGACCTGATCAACGTGGGCGGGCAGAAGGTCTATCCCGCCGAGGTGGAGGGCGTGATCCAGGAGCTGGACAACGTGCGCGAGGCGGCGGTCTCGGGCGAGCGACATCCGTTCACCGGCCAGGTCGTGGTGGCGCGCGTCGCCCTGCGCGAGCCCGAGGATCCGCTGGCCCTCGAGCGGCGGGTGCGGGCGCACTGCCGCGCGCGGCTCGCCGCCTACAAGGTTCCGGTCAAGGTGACGATCGCCGCCGGCGACCTGCACAGCGAGCGGCAGAAGACGCTGCGCCGCCGCCCCGGCCAGGCGGGATCTCCGGGCGGAGCCTAGAGGCCATGGAGGTCAAGCCGGCTCGCCCCGACCAGTTCGACGAGATCTATCCCCTGCTCCTCGACTTCGCCAACCCGCGCATGACGCGCGAGGATTGGCGGCGCATGCTCTTCGCCCCGCCCTGGCCGGTCGAGGAGGCGACGCGCGGGTTCGTGCTGCGCGACGGCGGCGCGGTCGTGGGCTTCCTGGGCACGATCTTCAGCCGCCGCGAGGTGCGGGGAGAGCCCCGGCGCTTCTGCAACCTGTCGAGCTGGATCGTGAAGGAGACGCATCGCTCGGCGAGCCTGCACCTCGTCTTCCCGGTGCTGGCGCTCAAGGGGCACACGATCGTGAACCTGAGCCCCTCGGCCACGGCCTACGAGGTCTTCGCTCGCCTGGGGTTCCGGCCGCTGGAGACGGGGCAGGTGCTCCTGCCGCCCTTCGCGCGCCCGGCCGAGCTGCTGCGCCGCGGCGCCTCGCTGACCACGCGGCTCGAGGAGATCCTCGCCGAGCTGGCGGAGCCGGAACGCCGGATCGCCGCGGACATGGCCGGCACCCTCGCGGGGCAGGCCCTCGTGCGGAGCGGGGGGCGACGGTGCCACGTCGTCGCCACGCGCAGCCTGTGGAAGGGGCGCTGGCGGCTCGCGCACGTGCAGTACGCCAGCGACTGGGAGCTGTTCTGGGAGCACCTCGGGCTGATGAGCGGCGCCTTCCGCCGCCTGCTCGGCACGGTGGGGCTGCGCGTGGACGCGCGGCACCTGCGCGGCCGCCGGCCGGCGCTCTCCGCCGCGCGCGCGCTGCCCCGGCCCAATCTCTATCGCCCCGCGAGCCCGGAGATCACGCCCGAGATGGTGGACGGGCTCTACACGGAGGCGGTGCTCCAGCGCTGGTAGCGGGATCGCCTCTCCGCGCGGGGCACGGCCCGCCGGCGGGACAAGGAGGCGGACCGGACGCGGCAAGGGCGGGGCGAGGGCGGCGCCTCAGCCGCGCAGCGCGTCCGCCACGAGCGGGGGGAAGTCCCGGGCCGCCACGGCGTGGAACGTCTCGGCGTAGCCCTCCCGGCCGAGCAGCCGGCAGGCGTGCCAGTGGTTCCGGCGCTCGCACAGGGTGACGAAGTCGTCCACCTTCATCGCCGTCGCGTAGGTCCAGAGCAGCGCCTCGTGCTCCGCGCGCACGTTCGTCACGTCGCAGGCCAGGCTCGCCGGCGCCAGCGCCCACACCTCGTAGCCCAGCACCTGGGTCTCGGTCAGCGCCTCGCCGGTCATGGCGATCGCCTCGGCCAGGATCTGGTTCAGCGTCAGATGGTCGGGGTGGATGTCGGTGAGGAGCGAGGTGAAGACGAGCCGCGGGCGCTCCTGGCGGAGGAGACGCGCCGCCCGCTCGACCAGCTCGCCCGAGCAGCAGAAGTCGCGGTTGTCCGCGCCCCAGAAGACCGGCGCGGCGAAGCCGGCCGCCCGCGCCACGGCCCGGGCCTCCTCGAGACGGACCGTGCGCCGCCGCTCTTCGGGCGCCTCGCGCAGGGCGTGGGCAGCGGAGCCGTCGGTGGCGTGGACGCAGAGCACGCGCGCCCCCGCCGCGGCCAAGCGGAGCAGCGTCCCGCCGCAGCCGATGATCTCGTCGTCGGGATGGGGCGCGAAGACGAGCGCGGTCGCGCCCGCGAACGCGCGCGGGTCCAGCTCGCGCGCCGCGGGGGCGATCGCCTGCGGATGGCGGGCCGCCCAGGCGTCGCGCGTGGCGAGGAAGCTCGCCTGCTCGCGCTCGAAGTCGGGCGCGTGCTCGCGGCAGGCGGGCGAGCGCGCGGCGCCGCGCGAGCGGGCCACGACCAGCCAGTGGCGGGCGAAGGCTCTCGCCCGTGCCGGGGCCAGCGCCGCCAGCGGGGTGGTGAGGCCGGGCGTGCGGGGCTCCAGCGTCTCGATCGCGAAGCCGGCGCGCTCGAGCAGCGAGCGGAGACGCGCCGCGGTGTAGCGCCGGCCGCAGAAGGGCGGCGTCCCCGCCGGCCGGTGCAGCGCCCGGCGCGCCCGTGCCGCGGCCTCGCGCAAGGCGCGTCGCGCTAGCCACCCGGCGTCGCCCAGCGAGGCCAGGCTCGCCAGGTTCCGCGCCGCGAGCACGAGCGGCGCCCCCTGGGCGAGGCGCGGCGGGAGCTGCTGCACGATCCAGCGATCCCACTCGATCCGCTCGAGCGTGTCGCAGAGGAGCGCGGCCGCGTACGGCGACTCGGGCCGGGGGAGGGGCTCGGACGCGTCCGGGCAATGCGCGACGAGACCGGCGGCCGCGAGGGAGTCGGCCAGGGGCGAGTCGCGCCGCGCGAGCAGCAGGACGCGGGAGCCCGGCGCGAGCCGGAGCCGCGCCGCCGCCTCGAGAACCTCGCGCTCGATCGCCGACCGCGGCATGAGTGGCCCTCCGAGTCCGCGTGGGACGACACGAGCGCCCGGGCCGCTTCGCCGAGAGCGGCCCTGCGCCTGCTCCGGCGCGCTGGAACGACGCCCGCCTCGCCCTGCCACGCCGAGCCTGTCACCATGCGGCATGCGGCGGCCGCGCGCAACGTGCCGGCGAGCGCGCCTGGCGATCAGTGCAGCCGCGCCCTCGCCGGCCCTCGGCGCGACCCCCCGCGGCGGCAAAGCCCCTTGACCCGCGGCCAGCCGGCAGTAGTATCGACGCGGGATCTCAGGGTGGACCCAGCAGGGGTTCACGCACGAGATGGCCGCAGTCCCCTCGGAACCCTGTGGGCGCCAACCCCCCTGGTGCGCCCGGGCCGCGTCCTCTCGACCCTTGCGCGACTGTTCAAGACCGCGGACGAGCTTTCTCGTGCCCGCGGCCCTGGGGGTTGCGCGCCATGTCGAGCCACTCCCGACTCGAGTGGGCGAGGACGGCGGCCGCCGAGCGGCGGCCGGCCCCGCGTCGGCTGCGGAGATCGTGCTCCGCGCCGCCTGAGGTCCGCTCCCGTCACCTTCGGGCGACCCGCTCCGCGCGTCGGCGCCCCCTTTGCGTGAGTCCACGCCGATCGCTTGCCGACCGCATGCGATCGCCGCACGAGATCAGCATGCCGGAGGAGACAGGCGCGGAATCTACGGACCAGAGATAGGCGTGTCGCCGCCCCCGGGGGGCCGCGAAGTCGTCCCCCGTCCCTCGGGGCGCGGCCGGCGCGCGAGTGTCGCTCTCAGGGGAGGTTGCCATGCGAACGCCTAGGAAGCCGCAGCCGGGCCGCGCTCGGCGCGCGTCGAGCCGAGCCTGGTTCCGCGTCCTCAGCCACGCCGCGTTGACGGCCGCCGTGCTGCTCGCGGCGCCCGGCGCGACCGCTCGGGCCGCGGACAGCCGCTCGAACTTCGAATCCCTGTTCTACCTCGGCCTCGGCGTGGACAGCTTCGCCGCCCAGGAGCTGCGCCTGTACCTGAACCCGGAGGCTTCGGGCCAGAAGCAGGAGCGCGGGGTGGGCGGCTTCGACTTCGCCTATCGCGTCTGGGGCAAGAGCGCCGATGCCCGCCAGGTCTGGCTCTACGGCGAGACCGTGCACGGCGTGCGCAGCGCCGATCTCGACCTGAGCAGCGAGGACAGTCTGGCGAGCTTCCGCCTGACCGGTTACGCCAATCCGGGGGCGCGCACGCTGTACATGGTGCGCAACGCCACGAGCCTCGAGGGGTTCTTCGGCATGAAGTGGGAGTTCCTCAAGATCAACGACAAGAAGGACGACGAGAACACGGCGACCGTCTACCTGATGAGCGAGTACGGGTTCCTGAGCGTGGCGGGCCTGGGCAACGACATCGTGGACGAGTCGCGCTACGGCCTGGGCGTGGCCTGCGTCAGCGGCAATCTCAAGGACAGCCACCTGGAAGTCGGCACCGGGCGCACGGATCTGTTCGCCGCCCATCATTGGTGGCGGTTCAAGGTGGACGCGATGCTGAACTGGACGACCGAGGCGATGAGGCAGAAGGGCTTCTCCATGTTCAGCCAGCTCACCCTGGACTCGGACGTCGGACCGGGCTCCGACAGCATCCAGAGCTATCTCGGCTTCAGCTTGAATCTGGCGAATTTCCTCCCCCTGTCGAAGTAGCCGGGACCTCGTTCCTCGCCGAGTACTGGGGGGTGCCGGCGGGGCGCAGGGCTCGGCCAGTGGAACGCCCGAGCGAGGCTCGCGACGCCGAGCGGCGAGGGCCTCGTGGCTGGCACGTGCGGACGGGCCGCGCGGCGCGAGCGGTGTGGATTGCGCGGAGGTGCGTCATGGCAACGGCCGAGGTCGAACCCAAGGTGGAACTCGCCTACGAGCAGGAGGTGCGCTACGCCATCGTCATGTACGGCGGCGTCTCGCTCGCCGTCTACCTGAACGGCATCACCCAGGAGCTGCTGCACCTGGTCCGCGCGACGGCGCCCGGGCCGGAGGGCGCGTCGGGGCCCCTGGTCGCGGGGGCGGACCTGCAGGGCACGGAGAAGGTCTATCGCAAGCTCGGCCAGCTCCTCGGCCCGGCGCAGGAGTGGCTCGGCCTCGCGCAGCTCAAGGACACGAGCCCGCTCAGGACCCGCTTCATGGTGGACGTGCTCTCGGGCACGTCCGCCGGCGGGATCAACGCCATCTTCCTGGCCAAGGCGCTGGCGAACGGCCAGTCCCTGGAGAAGCTGAAGGAGCTGTGGCGTACGCAGGCGGACATCGGCACGCTGCTGAACGACGAGGGCTCGGTGCAGGGGGACGAGACGCTGCGCACCCGGTCGCCGCTCTCGCTCCTGAACAGCCGGCGCATGTACCGCCTGCTCCTGGACGCGTTCGAGAGCATGCGGCCCGCGCCCTTCGGCACGCGGGAGTCCCCCTCGCCCCTGGTGGACGAGCTGGACCTGTACGTCACGACGACGGACCTCCGCGGCGTGCCCGTGGCGCTGCCCCTGAGCGACTCGGTGGTGAACGAGCTGCGGCACCGGCACGTGTTCCACCTGCGCTACGCCGGCGAGCAGGCCCGCGGCCAGCACGTGAACGACTTCACGGGCGCCGAGGACGCCTTCCTCGCCTTCGCCGCGCGCTGCACCTCGGCCTTCCCCTTCGCCTTCGAGCCGATGCTGCTGAGCGACCTCCAGCCCGTGCTCTATCCCGGCCGCGCCGAGGCGTTCGACGCGGACTGCGCGCGCTGGGAGCGGTTCTTCCGCACGCGCCTGCTGCCCGCGGAGGCCGGTGACGGCGCGCGGGCGGGGCAGGGGCAGGACATCCGGCATCGCGTCTACAGCGACGGCGGGCTGCTCGACAACAAGCCGTTCTCCTTCGCCACGGACACCATTCTCCAGCGCCACTCGCGGCGCCTCGTGGATCGCCGGCTCCTCTATCTCGAGCCGGTCCCCGAGCACCCCGAGCAACAGCCGCCCGCGGACGGTAAGCCCGACGCCTTCGACACGGCGGCCCGCGCGCTCTTCGCGGTGCGCGGCTACGAGTCCATCCGTGCCGACCTCGAGCAGGTGCTCGACCGCAACTGGCGCCTCCGGCAGCTCGCCCGCGTCCAGCAGGGCCTGGAACGGGACATCCAGGCCCACCCGCAGCGGGCCTCGGCGCCCGCCCCGTCGCCGAGCGGCCTGGCCGAGGAGGCGCGCTCGTCGCGCGCGCAGCGTGCCGAGGAGTTCGCGCGCAAGAGCCTTGACCAGCTCGTCGGCGAGCTGGGCGTTTCCTTCGGCGCCTACCACCGCCTCAAGATGGCCGTGCTGACCGAGGACCTGGCCACCCTCGTGGCCCGGGTCGCGGGGTTCGACGAGACCGGCGGCGAGGCGAAGGCGATCCACCACCTGGTCGAGCTGTGGATCGGCGACCGCTACGCGCCGACGCCCGGTGGCGGGAAGGAGTCGGAGACCCGCTTCCTGCTCGAGTTCGACCTCTCGTACCGCCTGCGCCGGCTGCTCTTCCTGCGCGGACTGATCCGCGACCTGTACCGGCTCGACGGCCGCTCGCTCGAGCTGCTGAACATGGCGGGCGCGGACATGAAGATGGAAGACCTGCTACGCAGCGACTCGCTCGAGGGTCTTCCTCTGCGCCGGTCGCTGGATCGGATCGGCGACGAGGTCGAAGCGGTCTTCGTGAGCCTGCGGGCGCTGAACGAGGTGCTGCGCCTGCCGCGCCAGGCCGCCTGGAGCGACGTGCCCGCGCTCGGGCGCTACCCGCTCAAGCTCGGGGACCTCGGCGGCACGGTGGAGGGGCTGCGCGCGGCCGTGGCGGCCACGGCGCTCGGCTCGAGCGAGCTGCTCGGGATGTTCTCGTCGGACCGGGCGAGCAAAGCCGCGGCGCGCGAGGCGCTCGCGCGGCTGGCGCCGAAGCTGGACGCGATCGCGGACGTGCTGCGCGGCGTGCTCTCGGCTGCCTTCCACGCCGCTTCCGGCGCGTGCTACGCGGCGATCGCCCCCGCCGGGGAGTCGCGCACGGAGCGGGCGGCGCGGAGCTGCCTGCTCCATTTCTACGAGCTGTACGACGAGTACGATCTCATCACCTACCCACTGCGCTACGGCACCGACCTGTGGGCCGCCGACCAGGTCAGCGTCGCGCGCATCAGCCCCGAGGACGCGCCCTCGTTGATCGACGAGCGCAAGCCGCACGGCCGGCGCAAGCTCGCGGGCAACCGCCTGGCCAACTTCGCCGCCTTCGTGGACCAGCTCTGGCGCCGGAACGACATGCTCTGGGGGCGGCTCGACGGGGCGGAGCGGCTCATCCGCACCTTGCTACCGCCCGAGCATCCGGACTTCGCCACGCTGCGCGACGAGGCCCTGGGCGAGATCCTGAGCGAGGAGATCCATGCCGCGGACCGCGACGAGCTGTGCCGGCTCCTGGCGCAGGCGGTGTGGCGAGCGGGCGCGGCGCCGCAGACGGCGGACCTGGCGGGGCTCCTCGGCCGTGAATTCGGCGAGAAGGTGGACCACCGCGTCGAGGCCGTGCTGCGCTACGGGCTCACGCAGCCCGCGCTGCTCGAGTACTTCCGCTCCAGCTACGAGGTGAACCGCGCCGCGTCGGCGGGGCAAGCCATGAGCGCGATCAGCCGGGCCGTGCGCGTGTTCGGTCGCATGCTCGAGGGGACGGCGGACGGAGCGGGCAAGGCCCGCGGCCTGGCCGCCTGGATCGCCCGCCTGGGCCGCGCCGGCTGGTGGTTCGTCGAGATCGCCACGCCGGGCAGCCTCGCGCACGTGCAGGCCGGCCACGTCTGGGCGCTGATCGTGGTGCTCGTGCTGCTCGTCTACGTCGTCGGAGGCGGCGTCTTCCACGTGCCTCAGGCCGGCGTCTTCGGCCGCGACGCGCTACTCGCGCTGGGCGCCCTGCTCGTGCTCTGGACCGGGGCGCGGACGTGGCTCGCGAGCGGCGCCGGCGCTCTCGCCAAGGTGGCGACCGCGGTCGCGTTCGGCCTCATGCTCTTCGGCTTGTGGAAGGGCGTGCAGGCGTTCGTCGGCGCCGGCCGCTGGCTGCCGGCGTGGGCCCGCACCGCGGACTTCGACCTGTTCCTGGCGGTGCCGCTGGCCGCCGCCGCCGCCGCCGTGTTCGTCTACGTGGGCGCCGCCATGAAGGAGAAGAACGAAGCGGCGAAGGCGATGCCCGAGGACCGGCCGCGGGGAGAGGCCCGGGCGGCGCGGCCCGGACCAGCGTCCGCGCGGCCACGCGCGGCCGGTCGGGTGGACGAGCCCGCGAAGGTGAGCTAGCGCAGCGCGCGAATCAGCCTCGGGCCCGGCGACTCTTCGCGTGCGCCGGGCGGCTCCGGTCCGAGATCCTCTCTCGCCCGCTATCTCGGCAGTCCGTTGTGCGCCTTGGCCCGCGGCACGAGCGCGGTGAACACCTTCTCCGCCTTCATCGGGACTCCAGCCCTGAACTCCAGACTCCGGTCGTCCACCAGAGGCACGAGCATGAGATCGCCGCCCGAGCGATAGCCGACGAAGAACAACGTCAGGGCAGGGATTCTCACGACGAAGTACGACGAAGGAGGCAACCCCGTCGACCGCGAACTCTCGTTCACCCCGGTCGTGACCAGCTTCACGTAGTTCGGACCGCCGAAAGAAGCGGCGCGCCAGCGCGCCCTCACGTTGGAGAGCGTGATCGACGACCTCACCTGGGCCCCCACCAGCACGGGGACGACCACCTGGTTCGTCGCCGTCAGCAGTTGCTCGGCCCTGGTGGTCGGCTCGTACTTCTCCAGCGCGTCGAGGCGGACCATGAAGTCCTGGATGGGAGCGCCGAGCTTCGCCGTGCGAACCTCCTCGCGGGACGCGAAGCCCATCTGCTTGTAGTTCTGCTGCGTCACGAGGCGTGCAAAGGTCACGAGCGAGCTGTCCGCCACTGCTTGGATCTCCCTGAGCGATACCCTCGACTCCTGTCCGTTCACTTGCCCGGCCACGAGAAGAAGGGCAGCGCATATGCCGATCGAAGGCCGCATGTCACTTTCCTCCCGTGTAGGTCACGTCGTAGAAGTCATCCCAGTGCGTATGATGCCCTGCATCGGAGACATAGTACGCATAGGTCATGAGGATCTCGTCTCCGGTGCACGGCGCCCATGGGTCAAGCACGTCCACATAGTTGACTCCCGCAACGGTGACATAGCCCTTGGCGACCATGACGTGGCCGCCCTTGCCGGGCCAGTGCCAGGTGAAGGCGAAAGGAGTCTTGTGACAATACGATTGGCTCGCAAGCTCTTCCCGTAGGTCGCCCCAGGAGAGGGGCGCGTCGGAAGTCCTCTTGAAGGTGAAGCCGTACCTGCCGAATTCAGGCCATCCGCCGCAAGCACAGCCCTGGCAATTCCCAAGCGCGTCGTAGGTCGGGGCGGTTGGATTGGGGCACGGGGAGAGCGTGCAGCAATCGGTGCGGCCAAACCAGTTGTTGGCTTCCGTGCATTGCGTGACGTTGTGCCCAAGATAGTCCATGACCATCTGCCCGCTGGCCGCCCAGCACCAGTTGTCAGTCTCCTGGGGGTGGAGGGTCACGGGGAGAGCCCCGATCAGGGCGGGGTTGCAGCAGCCGCCCACGAACAGGCATGACATGCAGAACGCGACGAATGAGAGACAGCATGGTGACATGGCGATTCTACGGCCTTGGTTGTCCATGGCAGCACCTCTCAGGCAAGCTTGAGTGGAGAGGGAGCATGCGGGGGACGGTGCAGCGGCGAGGGCAGCAATCGTTGCCTCCTTTCGGGTGAGGATGGTGGGATGGGGGGGCGAGCGGAGGCGTGCGATCGGCGCGAGCAGGGAACAGGGCGGACGGGCGTCCGTTCGTTCCGGCGTGCCGCGAGGAGAGGTGCCTCTCGAGTCGGGAGAGGTCCCGCGCCATGCGCAACCCTCCGGGCGACGCGGGGGGCGTCGCCAAGCTGCTTCAGCGAAGTTGCGCAAGGGCCGAGAGAACGCGGCCCGAGTGCTCCGCGGGGGGCGGGCGCTCGCAGGGTCCAACCAGGGCAGCGCGATCTCGTGCGTGAACCCCTGCTGGATTCACCCTTGGATCCAACGCGGAGACTATCGAGCGTCGGAGTCGTGTCAAGATCATTCCGCGTCGCGACCGCCTTGGCGCAGTGCAAAGCCGAAGCCTCGACTCGGTGGCGGCGTCTGTGAAGAGGGAGGGCGCGGACGGGCATCTTCGCCTGGCCGACCAAGGGACGATCGAACGACGCGCCTACGTGCGCCGTAACCAGGCTCGCAAGACGTTCCTGGCCGGCAGCGAGACAATGGGGGGCGAAGGTGACACCCGCGCCTGCGTGGGACAGAATGGGCCGCGGGGAGTGGGCGCCATCCGCCCGTCGTCCACTCGGCACGCGTGAGGAGACTGCACGCAGGGGGAGGCCGTGAACCCACTCAAGAGACAAGCGAGGATCGCGGGACTGCTGTATCTGCTGGGCGGGATCACCGCCCCCTTCAGCCTCATCTATGTCCCCAGCGCCTTGATCGTGCCCGGCGACGCCGGGGCCACGGCCAATCACCTGCGGGCTTCCGAGTCCCTCCTTCGCGTCGGCATCGCCAGCGAGCTATTCGTCGCGACCATGTTCATCTTCGTGGCTCTGGCGCTCTACCACCTGCTGAAGGGAGTCGGAGAGAGGCCCGCCATGGCGATGGCGACGCTGCTCCTGATCTCCGTGCCGATCTCCTTCCTCAATGTCCTCAACTACGTCGCCGCTCTGAGCTGCGCCAGGGGCGCCGCGTTCCTGTCGGTGTTCGAGAAGCAGCAGCTCGACGCGCTGGCGTATCTGTTCCTGCGCTTGCATGGCCAGGGGCTCGTTCTCGCCGAGATCTTCTGGGGGCTATGGCTGTTCCCGTTCGGGATGCTCGTCGTCCGCTCGAGTTTCATCCCCCGCGTGCTGGGCGTCCTGCTGTGGATCGCCGGCTTCGGCTATTTGGTCGG
>JAWOLC010000097.1:0-9666 GCA_033853925.1 Candidatus Eiseniibacteriota bacterium | reverse complement strand
GCCGACCGCATTCTGGTCCGCCGCATCGAGGAGAAGGAGACGGTTCGGGGCGGCATCATCATCCCCGACACTGCCAAGGAGAAGCCCCAGGAGGGCGAGGTCATCGCCGTGGGCCCCGGCCGCGTCGCCGACGACGGCAAGCGGATCGCGATGGAAGTGAAGAAGGGCGAACACGTCCTCATCGGCAAGTACAGCGGCACCGACGTCAAGATCGACGGCGTGGAGTACGTCATCCTGCGCGAGGACGACGTGCTCGGCGTGCTCGTGACCGAGAAGTGAACGACTCGCGGCTCGCCGGCCCCGCGGCCGGCTGGAGACCGCTCTCAGCCTGAGGAGGCGTCATGGCAGCGAAGCAGCTGATCTTCAGCGAGCAGGCCCGCGCCAAGGTGCTCGAGGGTGTGGAGATCCTGGCCAAGGCGGTCAAGGTCACCCTCGGACCCCGCGGGCGGAACGTGGTGCTGGACAAGAAGTGGGGCTCGCCGACCGTGACCAAGGACGGCGTGACGGTGGCCAAGGAGATCGAGCTGGAAGAGCCCTACGTCAACATGGGCGCGCAGATGGTGCGCGAGGTCGCCTCGAAGACCTCCGACGTGGCGGGCGACGGTACCACCACCGCGACCGTGCTGGCCGAGGCCATCTTCCGCGAGGGTCTCAAGAACGTCACCGCCGGCTCGTCGCCCATGGCGATCAAGCGCGGCATCGACAAGGCCGTGGACACGGTGGTCGAGGAGCTGAGGAAGCTCAGCCGCACGGTGAAGGAGAACAAGGAGATCGAGCAGGTGGCGGCGATCTCGGCGAACTCCGACCACTACATCGGCCAGAAGATCGCCGAGGCGATGGACAAGGTGGGCAAGGACGGCACGATCACCGTCGAGGAGGCCAAGTCCGTCGAGACCACCCTCGAGGTCGTCGAGGGCATGCAGTTCGACAAGGGCTACATCTCGCCCTACTTCGTCACCGAGAAGGAAGACATGGAGGCCGTCCTCGAGGACGCCTACATCCTGCTCTACGAGAAGAAGCTCTCCAACATGAAGGACCTGCTCCCGGTGCTCGAGAAGATCGCCCAGCGGGGCAAGCCCCTTCTCATCGTGGCGGAGGACGTCGAGGGCGAGGCGCTGGCCACGCTGGTCGTCAACAAGCTGCGCGGCACGCTGGCGGTGTGCGCGGTGAAGGCGCCGGGCTTCGGCGATCGCCGCAAGGCCATGATGGAGGACATCGCCATCCTCACCGGCGGCAAGGTCATCACCGAGGACATCGGCATCAAGCTGGAGAACGCCCGGGTGGAGGACATGGGGCGGGCCAAGCGCATCGTGGTGGACAAGGAGAACACGACGATCGTCGAGGGCGCCGGCAAGAAGGTGGACATCCAGGGGCGGATCGGGCAGATCAAGAAGGAGATCGAGGACACGACCTCCGACTACGACCGCGAGAAGCTGCAGGAGCGGCTGGCCAAGCTCGCCGGCGGCGTGGCGGTGATCCACGTGGGCGCGGCGACCGAGACCGAGATGAAGGAGAAGAAGGCTCGGGTCGAGGACGCCCTGCACGCGACGCGCGCGGCGGTCGAGGAAGGCATCGTGCCCGGCGGCGGCGTGGCCTACCTGCGCTCGCTGGGGGCGCTCGACCGGCTGGCGAAGGAGGTCGAGGGCGACGAGAAGGTGGGCGTCAACATCGTGCGGCGGTCGCTGGAGCAGCCGCTGCGCACGCTGTGCGACAACGCCGGCGTCGAAGGCTCGATCGTGGTCGAGAAGGTGAAGGGGTACAAGGGCGAAGAGAAGAACATGGGCTTCGACGTGGATGCCGAGGCCTACGTGGACATGTTCAAGGCCGGCATCATCGACCCGACCAAGGTGACGCGCTCGGCGCTGCAGAACGCCTCGAGCGTGGCGAGCCTGCTGCTCACCACCGAGGCTCTGGTGACGGAGATTCCGGAGAAGAAGAAGGCGCCGGCCGCGCCGCCGGGAGGCGGGTACGGCGGAGAGGACTTCTAGATCCGGCTGAGCCGAAGCACAGCGAACGGCCCGGGACCAGTCCCGGGCCGTTCGTGCAGGGGGTGGGCGGGTTCGTCACGCGCCGGCCCCGGGCGGTGGCGCCCCAGCCGATCGGGTGAAGCGCGGTCGGGCCGCTTCCGATAACGAAGGAGACCTCGTCATGCCAGGGAGGGCCCCATGGTCCGCAGGATTGCGTTGTATGCCGTGTTGCTCGCGGCGCTGGCCGCCACGTCGGCGACGTGGATGTGGCTCCGACGCGACCACCCGAACGCTCGTCCCGTCGCGCAGGCGCCGCGTCGGGCTCTCCCGGCCCAGCACGCCGCGCCTCCTTCCCGGCTCCCGCCGGACAGCCGCTTCCTCGTCGCGGTGGGGGACGTCCACGAGCTGCTCCGCCACGCGGGTCATTCGCCTGCAGTCGCCGACTTCGAGGGCGGAGCCTGGCGCGTACGCCACGGCGGCGTCGAGGTCGGGGTGCTCCCCGAGTTTCCGGGCTTCGGCGATCTCCGACGTCTGCTCTCGCAATGGGCCCTGAGCCTGGGCGCGCGTGATTCGCTCGTTTCGCCGGAGCGCCCCGCCTGCTACCCCGACGTCGATGCGCGGCTCGCGGCGCTCCAGGCGCTGCCGGCCGCCGACTGCGCCGACCGCCTCTGGGCCACGGGCCTGCGCGATCCCGGCCTCCTGGAGCGTGGGGCCCGGGCCCTGGCCCTGCTCGCCGTCGAGTCCGGCGACCAGGTGGACGCCTCGGAGCGCCTTGCGGCTCGCTCGCTGGCTCTCACCGCCGTCTGCGCCGCAGCCGACTCGTCGGCCGTCGTCGGCGAGGAATGTCTGCTCGCGAACACCATGGGCTACGGCGCCGAGGCCTGGACGCTGGCGGAGCGCCTGGCCCCGGACGACCCGGTGCGGCTGCTCGTGCGCTGCGACGACGCGGCGCTGGCTCGCTACCCGATCGGCGCGCCGCGCGGCCGCGAGGCGCGCTACTTCGCGCTGCTGCGGCAAGCGGAGCGCCGGGACATCGAGGGATGGGCCGAGGCGCTGGCCGACTCGCTCGGCCGCGACCGCGCCCTGACCCTGCCGCTGATCGCGACAGGCTTCGCCCTGCACAGGTTCGAGGCCGACGTTCCCACGGCGGCCGGCGTGCTGGCCGCCGTGGACGAGGACCTGCGCCTGAACCGGCTCGACGGCCGCTCGTCCGCCTCGGTGCCGGAGCGGCAACCGGTCGGACACCTGGTCGAGCGATTCGAGACGATGATGGAGGCCATGCGGCCCGAGTCCGACGGTTCCCTGCTCGACCGCGAGGTGCTGCGCAGCTACTACCGCGCGTGCTTCTACTCGGCCTTGCGCGGCATCGGCGAGCACCTGCGCCGGGCCCTCTCGACCGTGGAGGGCACGCGCGATTTCGCCATCGCGCTCGGCGACGGCGCGAATCGCCAGGGACCGGGGCCCGAGTTCCAGCGCTGGTTCACGCACCTCGCCCAGGCCAAGCAGGGCCACGCGGACAGGGAAGGACTGCTTTCCGACCTGGGTGCCTCCTGCGCTTTCGGCGGGGCCATGGCACTCACCACGCAAGCGGTCATCGCCGAGGGCGCGACCGTCGGCGACCCCGTCCTCGCCCAGAGCGCGCACGCGGTGGCGGCGCGGCTCGACACGCGGCCCGCGCATCTCGTGCGCTACGGGCGCATCCTCCATACCGACGTGCTCGACCTGGCCCGCGCCGACGTCTTCCTGGCCCGCGGCGTGGCGGGCGGCCATCCGCTCGACCTCGCGCTGCGCGGCTGGTGGGCTCTCTACAACTGTGATCAGAGCGCGCTCGAGCATCTGGCGGGCTCGCCGGGGCTCAGCCCCGAGTTGCGCGCAACAGCCCTGCAGAGCCTGGGGGCCTTGCTGCCCGGGGACTGGGCGCCCATTCGCGCGGCCTATCGGCAGTGCATTGCCAGCCGTCCCGCCGACTGGGACCTGACGCACGCGTACGTGGAGTACCTGCGCGAGCGCCGCTCCTGGAAGGAGATGCGCGCGGTCAGTGAGCGATGGCTCGCGCGAGCGGACCGCAGCGACCGGGCGTTCGACGAGATCTTCGCCCGCATCGCCATTGCGGAAGCTCTCCAGCACGAAGGCCAGCCGGGGCGCGCGCTGGCGGCGATCGCTCCCGTGGTGGACAGCTGGCAGTTCGGCGCGATGGAGCAGGGAGCCGAGGCGCTGGCCGGCCTGGGGCGGACGGCCGAGGCCGAGACCCTGGCGATGGCGGCCTGGCAGCGCTACCCCGACAGCGCCGAGGCCGAAGCGTTGGCGGTGGGGCTGCTCTGGAGAAGTGGCGACTTCGCGGGCGCGGCGGCGGCGCTGCGCGATGCGCCGAGGCCCATGACCTTCGAGGAGTGGCGCTGGGCCCTGGGCCCGCGCTTCGTCGCCTGCTTCGCCCGCGATCCCGGGGGCCTGCGCCAGGCAGCGGATGCCCTCGCCAAGGCGGGGATGGGCGGAGGCACGACGCTGGGCATGCTCGCTCGCGCCTTGGCGGACTCGGGCTTCGACGCGCCGGCCTTCGCGGTGTCCGCGCGCGAGCAGGACGCCGGGCAGGACGAGCTGTATCGCCGGGTCAACGCGTACGGCTACCTGAAGGCGGCGCGCGGCGAGCGCGAGGCGCTGGAGTGGCTGCGGCCCCTCCTGCCACGGGACACGGTCGCGCTCGAGCTGATGAGCTACGTGGCCTTCGATCTGGAGGAGGACGAGCTGGTCTGGCGGCTCTCCGCTGCGGAAGGCCTCGCGCCGCGAGACGAATTCCTCTGGCTGCTGCGGGCCGCGGCGGCGCTGCGGACGCCCACGGTCATGAGCGGGCACCGCGACACCCTGCTCGCGCACCTCGCCCGCCCCAACGGCGAGCGCTACCAACTGCTCGGGCGCTACCTCCTGGGCCACGAGACCGAGGACGCGGTGCGCGCGACCATGACCACCCCCAAGGCCACCTGCGAGGGCCTCTTCTATCTCGGCTTCCGCGCCGATTGCGCCGGAGACTACGTGCGGGCAGCGGATCGCTATGCCCGCTGCCTGGAGACCCGCCAGGCGCGAAACGGCGAGTTCGGCTGGTCCCTGGCGCGACTCCGGACGTGGAGCACGCAATGGAAGAGTCTGGAGGCGCTCGCCCGCGAGCATCGGGCGAAGCAAGCCCCGCGCGCGCCGACGGGCGCCGGCGGGGCTGGAGCCGGCCACGCGAAGGCCGCGGGGACGACCTGAGACTTCGCTCGCTCCACGGGAGCGCGGGCTACTCGTCGCGGACCCCGGGGGAGCCGGCGCGATCGCGCAGGGCCGTGACTCGTCGCAGCGCCTGATCCGCCTCGGGCTCGCGGCCCGCCGCATGGAGCGCGCGCGCCAACCCCTCGAGGCTCGCCCGGTCCCAGCGTTCCGCGCCCGTCACGGCGAAGTACTCCTGCCAGGCGCGCACGGCCTCGTCCGCTTGGCCGAGCGCCAGGAGCACCGGCGCCCGCGCCCGCAGCGCGTCTATGCAGGCCAGCGATTCGTCCCGGTCGTCGGGGACCTTCTCCGTGGCCGGCGCGAGCCACCGCTCGGCCTCGGCCGGCCGGCCGGCGCGAGCCTCGATCAAGCCGGCCAACGCAGCCCTCTCGACGCTGGCCCCCGCGACACTCCCCAGGGCGTTCGCGTCTTCCCGAGCACGCACGAGATCGCCGGATTCGGCCCGCGCCCGGCCACGCAGATAGAGAGCGGGCCTCGAGGACGAGTCGATCGCGAGCGCGGACTCGGCCTCACGCTCCACCTCGGGCCAGCGCTCGAGGGCCGCGAGCACGCGCGCCAGAGCGACGCGGGCATCGCACTTCCCGGGAGCCGCCTGGACCGCGAGGCGAGCGAAGAAGACCGAAGAGTCCAGCTCGCCCTTCGTGGTCTTGATGTCCGACAGGAGCATGAACGGCAGGTGGTTCGGCACGCCGATCGCCAGCGAGCGGCGCGCCGCGCCCTCGGCCGCGTCGAGGCTGTCCTCGGCGTAGAGCAGGCGCGCGTACTGGTACCAGGCCCGCGAGTTCGCGGGCGACACGCGCGTCGCCTCGCGCCACAGCGCGAGGTCCGAGCCCCAGACCCGCGCCCGCGCCAGTGTGGCCCACGCCAGGGGCAGAGCCAGCAGCAGAGCGAACGCGGCGAGCAGAGCCTGGGGCGCCCAGCGCGTGCGCGCCGCCGCCCACGCGGCGATCCCGCTCGCCGCCCAGGCCGCCAGGGCGGCCACCGCGGGCAGGGCCATCACCAGGTAACGGTCGGCGGCGAACTCGGGGCTCGGGATGAGCGCGGTGGGGGCCAGAGCCGCCAGCCACCACGTGCCCCAGAAGCCCGGCCATGGCGAGCGCCGCAGTGACCACAGCACGAGCGCCAGGAGGACGACCAGGCCCAGGGCCGCGGCCCAGGCGCGGGGATCGGCGGGGGAGAGCAGGGGGAAGGCGCGGTCGATCGCCAGCCCGCGGGGCCACAGGCAGAGCCCCAGGGCGAAGAGCAGCGCGAGCGGCTGGGTGGCGTAGAAGCGCGTGGGGTCGACGGCCCCCGCCGCGAACACGCCGGCGTGCGGGTTGCGCAGCAGGCCGTAGGCCAGCGCGAGCGGCAGCAACCCCGCCCATACCGGCAGATGGAAGCGCCAGAGCCGTGCACGGAGGCCTTGGCCGTGGCCCCGCGATCCCAGGGCTGCGTCGTAGATCAGCACCAGAGCCGGAAGAACGGCGCCCGACTCCTTGCTCAGGGCGCCCAGGGCCACGAGGAGCGCCACGGCGATCGTGCCCCGCGCCCGGCGGCGCGATCGCTCCCAGCCCCGGATGGCCGCGACCGCCGCCAGCAGCGCCCCGAGGCCGAACACCGTCGCGAGCAGACCGGGGCGACCCTGGATGTAGAGCACGGAGCCGCTCTGGGCCGGGTGCAAGGCCAGGATCACCGCGGCCACGGCGGCCACGAGCGGAGCGCCCGCGCGGCCCGAGTCCCGCCACATCCGCCACGTGAGCAGGAAGAGGAGGACCACGGCGAGCAGGTGCAGGGCCAGGTTCACCAGGTGGTGACCCCAGGGACCGGGCCCGAGCGCGGCGACGTCGAGGGCGAAGCTCAGGTTCGTGAGGGGGCGCGTCTCCTGCGTGCCCGCGTGCAGCCAGTCCGGGGGCCACACGTGCAGGAGGGTCGCGTTCTGGTGCACGTACCGCTCGTCGTCGAAGAGGAAGGGCGACGAGAGGCCCGGGCGGTAGACGGCCACGGTGGCGACGAGAGCCAGCGCCAGCAGGACGATGGCCGCGGCCGCTTCGGGGAAGGCGGACGCGCGCGGCTCCGCGGCCGCGGCTTTCCTCGTCATGGCTTCCTCCCAGGCGGGGTGAGGCGGGCTCGGTCGCCCGCGACCACGCCAGGGCAGGGATTGTAGCCCACGCGCCCCGCGAGAAGGGGAGAGCGCCCCGTCGTTCGTGCCCGCGCACAGGCTCCCGGACCCTCACGACCGCCCTCCGCCTGGGTTACATTCCGCCCATGGCGAGCACCAAGCCCCACGACGGCCACACGGCCCTCGTCACCGGCGCCAATCGGGGCATCGGGCTCGAAGTCTGCCGCCAGCTCGGGCGGCGCGGCCTGCGGGTCGTGCTCGCGGGGCGCGACGAAGGCGCGGTGGCCAAGGCCGCCGCGGATCTCCGCGCGGAGGGGATCGCCGCGCTCGAGGCCGTCCTCGACGTGCGCGAGGAGGGTGCGGCCGAGGCGCTGGCGGCGCGACTGCGCCGGAGCCGCGTGCCCGTGGACGTGCTCGTGAACAGCGCGGGCATCTACCCGCCGGGAGCGGTGCTCGAGACGGCGCCCGAGACCTTTCGCGAGGTGATGGACACCAACCTGCTGGGCGCGGTGTGGACGTGTCGCGCCTTCGTCCCGGCGATGCTCGAGGCCGGATACGGGCGGGTGGTGAACGTCTCCAGCGGCTCCGGCTCGTTCGCCGAGGGTCTCGACGGCCCCGCCGCCTACTGCATATCGAAGGCGGCGCTCGACGCGCTGACGGTGAAGCTCGCGTCCGAGGTGCGCGGCGACGTCAAGGTGAACGCGGTCTGCCCCGGCTGGGTGCGGACCCGCATGGGCGGCCCGGGCGCGCGCCGCTCGGTCGAGAAGGGGGCGGAGACCATCGTCTGGCTCGCCACGCTCCCCGCCGACGGGCCCAACGGCGGCTTCTTCCGGGACCGCAAGCCGATCCGCTGGTGAGGCCGGAGACGGCGCGATTCGACTCGGCGGCCCGGGCGATCCTTCCCTTGTGGACGCGCTTCCGCGCCCGCTTTCCCTACCTCGTCAGGTAGTACGTCGCCTTCACCAGGAAGATGTCGTTCGCATGCGCGTCGAGCAGCCGCCGGGTCGAGGGGCCGAAGCGCAGGTCGCCCTGCTCCTCCTCGTCCGTGCGCTCCTGCGTCCACACGAAGTAGAGCACCGAGCCGGGCTGATACTCCCAGCGCAGGACCGCGCTGCCGCGCAGCGACTTGAAGTTGAAGGAGGGGTCCCGCAGCTCGAATGGCGTGCCGCCGGCGCCCGGCGTGACCAGGTCGTCCGCGTACGCCGTGCCGGGCGCCCGGCCGTAGTGCACGAACTCGTACGAGCCCGCGCGCGCCAGCTCCTTGAAGTCCGAGAAGCGGCCGGCCGAGATGAAGGGCTGGACATAGGTCTGCAGCGACAGGTCCCGCGTGAACGTGACGTTGAGCCGGATGCTCGCGGCCACCGTGGTCTGGTCCAGGCGCGCGAACACGTAGCGGCGGCCGCCGAAGTCCGCGGGCACCTCGCCCGGCGCCGCGACCGAGGCCACGAACTGCGCGTCCGCCACGTTCCGCTCGAGCGACGGGCCGAGGCTCAGGTAGAGCCGTGGCGAGGGCCGCAGCACGACCGTCGGCGTCAGGCTCCAGTCGTAGGTGCCCGTGCTCGGCGTGCCCTCGAGGTACAGGTTGGTGCAGGTGAAGAGCCGCCGGTTCTCGTCGGAGTCGTGATGCAGCGTCGCCGCGCCCGCGGCCTTCCTCAACATGCGCGGGCCGCCGCGGGTCTGGCGGTTCGCCACCGCCTCGGGGAACCAGTCCACCTCGGCGTCGAGCGTGTGGCGGCTCGTGAAGGTGACGTGGCCGATGGCTCCGGCCTCGGACCAGACGCGCTCGCCGCCGAAGTCCCAGTTGCTGGCGACGTAGCCGCACACCCGGCTCTCCGTCTGCCAGCGGTTGGCCTTCGTCCACTTGTAGCCGGTCATCACGTGGGCGTTTACCAGGTCGGCGTAGCTCTGGTAACCCATGTCGCTCACGTCGAACTTCGGGTCCATCATCGCCACGCCGGAGTTGAAGGCGACGTGCCCTTCCTGCTTGTTGAGCGCCAGGCGGCCGGCGAAGCCGGTCAGCGAGGTCGCATCCTCCACGTCGAGGTAGCTCGCGTCGGGCCGCTGGAAGTAGTGGAGCGGGCTGCGCTGCACGCTCGCCATGCGCGCGGCGCTCCCCGACACGCGCGACATCGCCGTCCAGCCCGACAGGATCCAGACCTTCCTGGGATCCAGGAAGTGCCAGCCGTCGAGGCCGGCCATGGCCGACTGCCGGTTCAGGGAGTCCGCGAGCGCGCCGACGCCGTCGAAGCGGCGCTGCGCCAGGGTGGCCAGCAGGCCCAGCCCGTTGTGCCCGCTGGGTGTCTCGCGCTGGCCCCGCATCATGCCGTAATACGTGAGCGG
>JAWOLC010000096.1:0-3379 GCA_033853925.1 Candidatus Eiseniibacteriota bacterium | reverse complement strand
GCCGGCGTGGCCGCCGCCGGGGCCGCGCGCTTCGTGGCGGCCGCGACGGAGTCCGATGCGGTCGGCGCGGGCGGGGTCCCGGCCGCGAGCCGCAGGGCGAGGATCAGCGGCAGGGCGATCATGGCCTCACCTCCGCCCCAGCAGGCCGCCCAGGACGCTGAGCGCGGTCCAGACCACGAGCAGCGCCGCCCCCGCGACCCGGGTGCGCCGCCGCAGGGTCGGCGTCTCCTCGCCGCGCAGCCAGAGCGGCAGCAGCAGGACCGCGATCGCGGCGGCGAGGAGGGCGAGGCCGCTCAGCCACGCCGGCACGGGCAGGTGCTGGAGCAGCGCGTAGGAGGCGAGCATGTACCACGGCGGCCGCACTTCGCCGGGCGTGGCGTAGGGATCGGCCGCGGCGTGGAAGCGGAAGGGCACGAGCGTCGCGAGCGTCACCAGGAGCGCGAAGAGCACGACCGTGAGCATGGCCATCGCGTAGAGGTGGTCGCGGTAGCGGCTGGTCGGCTGGGCCGCCGTCGGGGGCGCGGGCGCCACGCCCACGCGGCGGAGCGTGGCGAAGGTCAGGTAGAGGAACGCCGCGTAGAAGAGCGGCAGCACCATCACGTGCAGCACGTAGAAGCGGATCAGCACGTCCTCGTTCACCACGCGGCCGCCGAGGAGGAAGGCGAGGATCGGGCCGGTGAGCGGGATGGCGAACACCAGCTCGAGCCCGCGCACGGTGCTCCAGTAGGTGTGCGAGTCCCAGACCAGGAGGCGCCCGGTGAAGTCGAGCTGGATCACCACCCAGGTCATGGCCACCGCGCACCACCACAGCACCTCGCGGGGCGCGCGATAGAGCCCGTCCCAGAAGAGGCGCAGGAGGCGCAGCACGATCACGGCCACGAGCAGCCACGAGCCCCAGAGGTGCATCTGGTGGATGAACCAGCCGGCCGGCAGGTCGCGGACGATCGTGCGGGTGCTCTCGAAGGCGGCTTCGGGGGTGGGCCGGTAGTAGTAGGCGAGCAGCACGCCGGTCACGACCTGCAGGCCGAAGAGGATGGCGGCGAGCAGGCCCAGCACGCGCGGCCCCTGCGCCAGCCTGGGCACGGGCTCCGCGCCCACGTCGCGCAGCACCTGGCGCAGAGGCTTGCGGGTGTCCACCGGCGTGTAGACGAGCCCGAAGTGGGTGAGGAAGGAGAAGATCTCGCTCAGGTTCAGGCGCTGCTCGAGCCAGTCGACCCAGCTCGCGCGGGCAGGCGGGTTCTGCCGGGGCGGCTCGCTCATACGTTCACGAAGATCTCGCCGGCGCGAATCGAGACCGGGTACGAGGGCAAGGGGCGGGGCGGCGGGCCGGAGATGACGTTGCCCGCCAGGTCGAAGCGGCCGTCGTGGCAGGGGCAGACCAGCACGCGCCGCGCCGGATCGAAGCCGAGGATGCAGCGGACGTGCGTGCACACGGCGGAGAGCGCGACCACGCGCGCGGCGTCCAGCCGCACCACGTAGAAGGGCGTGATGCCGTGCCGCACGAGGCGGCCCTCGCCCACCCGATAGGTGTCGAGCAGGCCGGCGCTCACCACGCGCTCGGCCTCGCGCTCGCGCCTCCCCGGGGCCTTGAGGTACGCCGCCAGCACGGCCAGCGCCCCCAGGCCCCAGAGGGCGAGGAAGGCCTGCGAGAGAAGCGTGAGGAAGCGGCGCCGGCCGTCGGCTGGCGACCCGGGCGGCGCGTCCCGCGGAATCGGCAGGGGGACCGGACGGTCCTCGGGAATCGGCATGGCACCTCCGACGAACCTGGTTCGCTCGACGGCCGAGCGAGTTGTCGGACCGAGCGGCCCCCGGCGGTCACCCGGCAGGCGAGGCCGCCGGGTCGGGTGCCCTGCGAAGCAAGAAGCCAGTGCCATGATAATGCGTGGCGCGCAGGGAGCCAATGCGGCGGCCCGTCCGTTGGACGGCCTGCCCGCCTCCCCTCGACCCGAGCGCGCTTTTGCGCTATCAAGGCGGGGCCATGCGCCCATCCGTCCGGCCGCACCGCGCGGCGTCCCTGTTCCCCGCGGCTCTCTGCCTCGCCGCGGCCCTACTCGCCCCCGCGGCCGCCCTCGCGCTCACGCCCGACACGTCCGGCGTGGCCCCCGCCGCGGCCTCGTCCGCCCCTCTCGACATGATGCCGGTCCTCATCGCGCTCGTGCTCGTGCTCCTGGGCGCGCGCCTGGGCGGGGCGCTCTTCGAGCGCCTCGCTCAGCCGCCCGTGCTGGGCGAGCTGCTCGCGGGCGTGGTGATCGGGAACCTGGGCCTCTTCGGCTGGCACGGCCTGGACGGTCTGCGAAACCTGCCGGCGCTCGAGATCCTGGCCCAGATCGGGGTGCTCTTCCTCCTCTTCCAGGTCGGTCTCTCCTCCGACGCGGGTCGGCTGCTGGCCGTGGGTGGGTCCGCCCTGCTCGTGGCCGGGCTCGGCGTCGCCGCGCCCATCGCGCTCGGCTACTTCGTCTCGCTCGCCTTCTTTCCCGCGCTTCACCCCCTCAGCCACTGGTTCGTGGGCGCGACTCTCTGCGCGACGAGCGTCGGCATCACGGCTCGCGTGCTGCGCGATCTCGAGCAGACCGGCAGTCGCGAGGGCCGCATCATCCTGGGCGCCGCCGTGATCGACGACGTGATGGGCCTCGTCGTGCTCGCGGTCGTCACCGGCATCGTCGCGGCCACGGCGCGAGGCCTGGCCTTCCGCCCGCTCTCGGCCCTCGCGGTGCTGGGCAAGGCGCTGGGCTTCCTCGCCCTGGCCTTCGTGATCGGCCGCCTCGTGTCGCAACGCCTCTTCGCCCTGGCTGCGCGCCTGGGCGGCGGCGGAGTGCTCCTCTCCGTGGCCCTGGCGTTCTGCTTCGGCCTCGCGTGGCTCGCCGGCGTGCTGGGTCTGGCCCCCATCGTCGGGGCCTTCGCCGCGGGCCTGGTGCTGGAGGAGGCCCACTACCGGGACCTCCGCGAGCGTGACCCGGCGCGGCGCGGCATCCCGGAGCTGCTCGAGCCGCTCACCACCTTCCTGGTGCCGGTGTTCTTCGTCCTGCTGGGCATGCGCGTGGATCTCGGCGCGCTCGGCGATGGAGGGGCGCTCGGCTTCGCGCTGGTCCTGACGGCCGCGGCGGTGGTCGGCAAGCAGGCCTGTTCCCTGGGCGTGCTCGAGAAGGGCACCGACCGGCTGGCCGTGGGGCTCGGGATGATCCCGCGTGGCGAGGTCGGACTCATCTTCGCCAGCCTCGGGACGACCCTCGCCTTGAACGGCGAGCGCCTGGTCAACGCCACGCTCTTCTCGGCGATCGTGCTGGTGGTCGCGCTCACGACCTTCCTCACGCCGCCCCTGCTGGCGTGGCGGCTGCGGTATCTGCCCCCCCGGAGCTGACCGCAGGGGCAAAGAAGCGGG
>JAWOLC010000095.1:0-7642 GCA_033853925.1 Candidatus Eiseniibacteriota bacterium | reverse complement strand
AACCACTTCGAGGCCCAGGGCGCGCAGGACGCGGCCGCGTGGGCGAGCGGCGCGCTCGACACCGTGGCCGCGAGCCTCGTCAAGATCGCGAACGACGTGCGCCTCCTGAACTCGGGCCCGCGCTGCGGCCTCGCGGAGGTCAGCCTGCCCGCGGTGCAGCCCGGGTCGAGCATCATGCCCGGCAAGGTGAACCCGGTGATGTGCGAGGCGGTGATCCAGGTCGGGGCCCAGGTGATGGGCAACCACCTCGCGGTCACGATGGGCGCGCAGTGGGGGCAGCTCGACCTGAACACCATGCTCCCGCTCATGATCCGCAACCTGCTCGAGAGCGTCCGGCTGCTGGCCCGCGCCGCGCACGTCTTCGCCGACAAGGCGATCGCCGGGCTCGCCGTCAACGAGGAGACCTGCGCGGGCTACGTCGAGATCTCGCCGAGCATGGCCACGGCCCTGAACCCGCTGATCGGCTACGACCGGGCGGCCGAGATCGCCAAGCGCTCGTTCCGGGAGCGCCGGCCGGTGCGCGAGCTGGCGCGGGAGATGACCTCGCTCTCCGCCGCGGAGATCGAGCGGGCCCTGGATCCGCGTCGCCAGACGGAGCCGGGGCTGGGTCCAGGCGGAGCCGGGGGATGACCTCCGCGCCCGGGGGCCGCGCTCCGTTCGCCGTGGGACCCGACGGACTGCCCACGCGCGAGGAGATGGCGGCCCGGCTCGAGGACGCGGTCCGCCGCCTGAGCGGCGTCGCCCATCGCACGCCGGTCCTCACCTCGCGCACGCTGGACGAGCGGACGGGGGCGCGCGTCTTCCTCAAAGGCGAGAACCTGCAGCGCATGGGCGCCTTCAAGTTCCGCGGCGCCTACAACACCATCTCGCGGCTCGCCCCCGAGCGGCTGCGCCGCGGCGTCATCGCCTATTCCTCGGGCAACCATGCCCAGGCGGTGGCGCTCGTGGCCCGGCTGCTGGGCGCGCCGGCGGTGATCGTCATGCCCAGCCACGCGCCGCCCGTGAAGCTCGCGGCCACGCGCGGCTACGGTGCCGAGGTCGTCTTCTACGACCGGGTCGGCGAGGAGCGCGAGACGCTGGCCGAGCGGCTGGCGGAGGAGCGCGGGCTCACGCTGATCCCGCCCTTCGATCACCCGGACATCATCGCCGGCCAGGGAACCGCGGCGGTCGAGCTGCTCCAGGACGCGGGCCCCCTGGACCTCCTGCTGGTGCCCGTGGGAGGCGGCGGGCTCGTCTCGGGCTGCGCCCTGGCGGCCGATCGCCTCGGCGGCGAGAGCTGCCGCGTGGTGGGCGTCGAGCCCGAGGCCGGGGACGACGCCTGCCGCTCGTTCCGCGAGGGCCGCATCGTGCGCATCGCTCCGCCCGACACCATCGCCGACGGCGCGCGCACGCCCTCGCTCGGGCCGCTCACCTTCGAGATGATCCGCCGCCACGTGGACGAGATGACGAGCGTGCCGGACGCGGCGCTGATCCAGGCCATGCGCTTCGTCTGGGAGCGGATGAAGCTCGTCGTCGAGCCCACGGGCGTGCTGGGCCTCGCGGCCCTGCTCGTGGGCCGCGTCCCGGCGCCCGGCAAGCGCGTGGGCGTGATCCTCTCGGGCGGCAACGTGGAGCTGGAGCGCGCCGCCGAGTGGTTCCGGGGAGGCTGAGGGCGATCACGCGGCCGCCGCGGGCCGCACCCCGCCTCGTGCCCGCTGAGGACGAGGAGCGGTCCCCGAGCGCCCCGGAGGGGCGCTACGGCTTCGGCTTCGGTGCGGCGCTCGGGCTCTTCGTGGGCGCCGTGCCCTTCGGCGCGGTCGCGGCCGCCTTCGGCGATCCCGTGCGACCCACGGCGGGGCGCCCGGCGCCCGCCGGCCCCCTGGCCGCCAGCGCCGTGGTGACGGCCTTGCGCAGCACGTCCTCGTCGCGCACGCCCTGGAAGTAGGAGTGGATCCTGCCGTCCTTGCCGATGACGACCAGGGTCGGGATGCCCGTGGCCTGGTACCGGTTGGCGGCGTCGCCCTGACGATCCAGCAGGATCGTGAAGCTGTACGGGGTCTTCGTCAGGTAGCGCCTCACCAGGGCCGGCTCCTCGGCCACGTTCACGCCCAGCACGACGACGCCCTTGCTCTTCATCTCCTTGTGCAGCGTCTCCACGCGGGGCATCTCGATGCGGCAGGGGGCGCACCAGGTGGCCCAGAAGTCCAGCACCACCACCTTGCCGCGCAGCCCGGCCAGCGAGACCTTGCGGCCCTGGAGGTCCGCGAGCGTGAAGAGGGGCGCCTTCTGGCCCACCAGCTCCGAAGGCGTCTGCTGCTGCCCGGGCAGGGAGAAGGCCTGCACCTCCTGGGCGCCCGCCGGCGCCACGAAGGCGAAGAGCGAGTCGGGGAGGCTCTCGTCGACCCGCTGCACGTCGAAGGTCGTGACCTGCTGCATGGTCATGGGCGCTCCGCTCTGCGCGTTCCGCATGGTGAGCGCCGTGCTGTCGCGGCGGACCAGCGAGCTGGCCCGGTCCACCCAGAAGGTGGCGAACGCCTGTGCCGTGCTGTCGGCGGCCTTCGCCTCGGGCGGCGTCACGTCGGCGCGCACGACCCAGCAGTCGGTGGTCTTCCCGCCGGCCGCGACCGCCTGCACCCCCGTGACCTCGACGCCGTTGACGCCCTTGAGCAGATCGAAGTACCGCCCCAGCGGCGAGCCCGCCGGCGGGAGCGGCATCGTCGCGGCGCCCCCGGCCGCGGGCGCGGGGGCACGCGTGTACTGGTTCAGCGAGGGACGGTAGGTGTAGAGCTGCTTTCCGTCGCAGACGATGAGCACGCCCATCTGCGGATTCTGGACGTCCACGCGGGCCCGCCCCGTCCGGTCACCGGCCGCGCTCCAGGGCACGTCGAAGTTGACGCCGAGTCCGCCCGCCTGGACGCGGATCGTGCCGGCGAACAGGTAGCTGCTCATGGCGTGGTAGGTCTCGACCACCTTCTGGAGCAGGGCGCGGCCGTCGGGCGACTGCTCGGCCCGCGCGGGGGTGACGAGAACGAGCGCGAGCAGCGCGGCCAGCGTGGGCTTGAGCATGAAGTCGAGTTCCTTTCACGAGGCGGGTAGCAGGGGCGGGACGGGACCCGCAAGAATACCCCGCGGCGGGGACTCGCGTCCAAGCCGGACTAGCCCGGCCTGCCTTCCCCCGGCCGGCGAACGAGCAGGAGCGGGAGGCTGGTGGCCGTCCAGCCCAGCCAGGCCAGCGCCCACAGCGAGCCGCTCACCGCCAGCAGCGTGGCCGCCGACGCAGGCGCGTACTCGGCCGCCAGCCGCGCGGCCAGGGCCAGGCCCACGAAGGCGACCGCGACGGGATGGCGCGTGCGCAGCTCCACCGGCAGGACGAAGCCCGCGTGCATGACCGTGATGCGCGAGGCGATGGCCAGCGTCAGGAGCCCGAAACCGCCGAGGAAGACCACGTGCTCGCCGGCCAGGTAGTGGGACGGCGCCAGCACGACGACCCACAGGCCGATCAGCACGGACCACCCCGCGGACCACAGGGTGAACGCCGACACGGTGCGGTTCCGGGGAGGCCGGTGGATCTTCCAGACGAGCAGGAGCACGAGCGACGCGGTCAGGGCCCGCAGCGTGCCGCCGAGAGCCCGGAGCCCCGCGCCCTCGGCGAAGAACGAAGCCAGGAGGAGGAGTGCGACCCCGCCGTGGAGCCAGGCGCGGCCCCCGGGCTCGCGCCCGGGCGCGACGACGGGGATGCGCAGGGGCTCCCAGGTGCCGAGGAAGGTGGGTACCAGCAGCCCGCCCACGCCGAGAACGAGCGAGAGCACCATGCCGAGCGAGACGAGCCGCAGGGCGAAGCCGGGCGCGGGCTCGCCCATCCACCCCGCGGCCAGGGCGAGCTGCCACAGGCCCCCCGCGAGCCCGAGCAGGAGGCCGAGCACGATGAGCACGATCTCGCCCGGGGCGCGGCCGCGGCTCGTGCGCGCGCGGGTGCCCGAGGCCACGAGCAAGGTGAGGACGGTGAGCACGAAGCCCGCCTGGGCGGTGACGGGCGCGACCCCAGGGGCTCCGGGTGCGGCCAGGCCCGCGAGCGAGCCCAGGGCGACCGAGGCGAGACCCGCGAGCGCGGCCCACAGCTCCCAGGGCCGGTACTTGCCGCCGTGAGTGAGCCCCGAGAGCGCGGTCAGCATGAAGCCCGAGACGAAGGAGAGCTGGAAGCCCTCGATCATGAGCACGCGATGGATCGGGCCCGGGTACGGGACCCGACCCAGGGCGTAGAGCGGCCAGACCAGCGTCCCGGCCAGCGCGAAGAGGACGCCGCAGGGAAAGAGCACCCGGTAGGGATCCAGAGGCATGGCGCGACGAGGCCCCACGTTCCCCCCCGCCTTCGCTCCGCTCAGGTCTTGGCCACCCGCTCGAGATCGCCGACCAGCGCGTCGAGCGCGCCCTCGATCCTCTCGCCCAGGTGCAGGCGCACGACCCGCCGCCCGCGCCGGGCCAGCACCTCGAAATCACCCGCGGCCTGGGCGCGCCGCAGCGTGCCGAAGCCGTACCGCTCGCCGGGGATCGCCAGGTCCGGGCCCTCGTCCGCCGTGATCTGGAGGAAGAGCCCCGTGTCGGGTCCGCCCTTGTGGAGCTGGCCGGTCGAGTGCTGGAAGCGCGGCCCGTAGCCCAGCGTCGTCGCCCGCCCGGAGAGCGCGCCGGCCGCGGCCCGCAGGCGCTGCAGCCGCTCGTGCACGGCCGGGGTGCGCCGGAGGTAGGCCAGGATCGCGAAGTAGTCGCCCGGCCGCGCCAGCGCGAGCAGGCTGGCGACGGCGCCGGCCGCGTCGCCGGCGCGGGCCTCCGTCAGGGCCCGCTCCGCCCGGCCCGCCGCCCAGATGCGGCAGCCGTCCGCCTCGGCGAGCGGCGGCTCCTCGGGGAAGTGACCTTCGCCCAGCGCGCGGGCGAGCACGTCCTGCGTGGCCTTCTTGGCCTCGGCCACGTTGGGCTCGTCGAACGGATCCAGCCCGAGCACGGCGCCCGCCGTGGCCGTGGCGATCTCCCAGCGCAGGAACGCGGCGCCCATCGCCTCGGGCCCCGGGAGGTCGATGAGCCAGGCGGGAGCGCTGGAGTGCGCGATCCGCTGGCCGAGCGCTGCCTCGAGGTCGGGCGTGGTCACGAAGGTGCGGTCCTGGGCGGCGAGCGCCGCCGCTCCGATCGTCTCGCCGTCCACGGGCAGGATGCCGCGCCCGTCCTTGCCGGTGCTCTCGGCCACGAGCTGCTCGACCCAGGCGCCGAAGGGAGCCCAGGCCGGGCCGAAGACGAGGGTGAGCTTGTCGCGCCCCGCCAGCGCGGCGGCGCCCAGCTCGGCGCCGAAGGCGACGCCGTCTCCGCCCAGCGGATCGCGGCGCGCCGCCTCCAGCTCCGCGGCGGCGCTCCCGAGCAGCGCGTCGAGATCCGCCCCGATCAGCGCCGCCGGCACCAGGCCGAAGAGGGAGAGCGCCGAGTATCGGCCGCCCACGTCGGGCGGATTGCGGAAGGTGTGCCGGTAGTGCCGCTGCGACGCGAGCGTGTCGAGCGGCGTGCCCGGGTCGGTGATGGCCACGAACGAGCGGCCGGCGCGGTCACCCTGCTCGCGCCGCACCCAGTCGAAGAAGAAGCGCTCGAAGCACGCGACCTCGATGGTGTTGCCCGACTTGGACGACACGACGAAGAGCGTCCGCCGGGGATCGTGCGTCTCGGCCACCGTCCGCACGGCGGCGGGGGAGGTGTCGTCGAGGACCACGAGATCGAGGCCGGGGCTGCGCACCCCGAACACGAGGCGCATCACCTCGGGCGCGAGGCTCGAGCCGCCCATGCCCAGGAGCACGACGTGGGTGAACTCCTCGTCGGCCACCTCGGCGGCGAAGCGGCGCAGCCCCGCCGTCTGGGCGGCCAGCCGGGCCGGCAGGTCGAGCCAGCCGAGCCGGTTCGCGGCCACCCGCTGGTGCGCGGGGTCCGCGCTCCAGAGCGTGGCGTCCTTGCGCCACAGACGCGCGGCGAAGTCGGCCCGGCGCTCGGCGTTCCAGGCTGTGCTCATCGCGTCCGGCCCGCCATCTGCGCCCGCTTCTCCTCCAGCGTCGCCAGCAGGGTGTCGAACGACTTGGCGAAGGACTTCACGCCTTCCCCTTCCAGTTGATCGATCAGCTCGGGCAGCGGCACGCCCAGCTCGGGCAGCCGCCGGAACAGGGCGCGCGCCTCGGGCAGCCCGCGCGTGATCGTCGTCTCCAGCCGCCCATGCTCGTTGAAGGCGGTCAGGGTCTGCGGGGGCATCGTGTTCACCGTGTCGGGGCCGATCAGCTCGTCCACGTAGAGCGTGTCGGAGTAGGCGGGGTTCTTCGTGCTGGTCGAGGCCCAGAGCGGCCGCTGGACTCGGGCGCCCTTCTCGCGGAGCCGGGCGAAGCGGGGCGAGCCGAACACCTCGCCGAAGCGGGCGTAGGCGAGCCGCGCGTTGGCCACGGCGGCCTGGCCCCGGGCCTGCTCCAGCTCGCGCCGCTCGGCGGAGCCCGCGGGCAGCGCCGGCAGCCGCTGCTCGATCACCGCGTCCACCTTGGTGTCCACGCGCGAGACGAAGAAGGAGGCGACCGAGACCATGGGCGCGAGCGGCAGCCCGGCGGAGACGCGGCGCTCGAGCCCCGCCAGGTAGGCCTCGATCACCTGCTCGTAGCGGGCGAGGGAGAAGATCAGGGTCACGTTCACGCAGATGCCCTCGGCGGTGAGCGCGGTGATGGCCGGCAGGCCGGCGGCCGTCGCCGGCACCTTGACCAGCACGTTGGGGCGGGCCACCTCGCGGTGCAGGCGGCGCGCCTCCTCGATCGTTCCCGCCGTGTCGTGGGCCCGGCCCGGGCTCACCTCGATGCTCACGCGCCCGTCCGTCCCGGCGCTCTCCTGGAACACGGGGGCGAGCAGGTCGCAGGCGGTCTGCACGTCCTCGACCGCCAGGGCCTCGAAGAGCGGCAAGCCGGAGAGGCCGCGGCCGAGGTGCTGCTCGATCGCGCTGTCGTAGTCCCGGCTCTTGCCGATCGCCTGCTCGAAGATCGTCGGGTTCGAGGTGACTCCGACGACTCCCTGGTCGCGGACCTGGGCGGCGAAGACGCCCGAGCGAAGCTCGCGGCGGTGGATGTAGTCGAGCCAGACACTCTGGCCGAGGCTGCGGAGCTGCTGTGCGCGACTGGGCATGGAGTCTCCTGCGCGAATGCGGTGGCTACTTCTCCAAGGTCTGGGCGAGGCAGACCGTGCGGCCCTCGGGATCCTTGAGGATCGCGACGCGCTGCCCGGCCGGGGTGTCGGTCGGCGCCTGGGTGAACTCGACGCCCCTGGCGACCAGGTCGGCGTGAGCGCGGTCCACGTCGCGGACCACGAAGCAGAGAGCGGGCTCGCGCGGAGGGCGCCACTGCTCGGGCGGACCGGGAACGGGCGGCGCGAAACCGATGCTCGACGCGGGGCTCACGCGGACCGTGAACGAGGAGCCGGCCGGGCCCTGCGCGGAAGCGAATCCCAGCACCTGCGTGTAGAAGCGGCGCACGTCGTCGAGGGCGTGGCTCGTGAAGCCGGTGTGCTGCGAGACGAGCCCGATGGCGCTGGGCACGGTCTGGCGGGCCGCGGCCCCCGCCGGCTGCCGCGCGGCGGCGGGCCGCTTGCCCGGCGCGGGGCTCGCGGAGCC
>JAWOLC010000094.1:0-2672 GCA_033853925.1 Candidatus Eiseniibacteriota bacterium | reverse complement strand
CCGTAGAACGCGCCCGCGGCGAAGAGCGCGAGCGCGGCGGCGAGCCCGGCCGCGACCCGCGACCAGGGGCGCCAGCGCGGCTGCGGCAGCAGGCCGCGACGGCGCAGCGCCCGGACCGTGCGATCCTCTTCGCCCGGGGGTGGCGGCACCTCCGGCGGCAGCGCGCCAAGGGCGGCGGCCAGGTCCGGGGGCGGCGCGTCATGGTCCGTCATCTTCCCTCCGATCAGGCGAGGACGCCGCGCAGCGCCTCGCGGGCGTGGGCGAGCTGGCTCTTCGACGTGCCGGCGACGATGCCGAGCAGGTCGCCGATCTCCTCATGGGTGTAGCCCTCGACATCGTGGAGGACCAGGACCGCCCGCTGCCGCGGCGGCAATGCCGCCAGGGCGCGCTCGATGTCGATGCCGTCCCCCAGGACGGGAGCCGGGGCGGCGACCCGGTCCAGTGTGTCGCCGGCGGCCCAGCGCGCGTCGCGCCGCAGCGTCTCCAGCGCGACGTGCAGGGCGATGCCGCAGAGCCAGCTGGAGAGGGCCGACTCCCAGCGGAAGCGGTCGAGGGCGGCGCAGGCGCGCAGCCAGCTCTCCTGCACGACATCGTCGGCCTCGGCGGACGCCCGGCCCCCCAGCCGGAGCACCAGACCGCGGAGGCGGGGGGTGTGGCGGCGGTAGAGCTGCCGGAAGGCGGCTTCCGAGCCTTCCAGGAACTCGTCGGCGAGCTGGCGGTCGGTCGGGTCGGTCATGGCAATGGGTGACGCGAGGAGGGCGTAAGGTTGCATCGGCGCCTGGGCGCGGGGAAGCGCGATGCGTGGGACCGCCAGGGCATAGGCAAGGGCAACAGACTCAACGGATTCGAGCACGAGCACGTGCGAGCACGAACAACGGGGGGACGAGAAACCCCGGGCAGTGTCGGCCGCCCGGGGTCGCCCACACCCACACCCCAGAGAGGACCTCAGTCCGTCTCGTCCACGTCCAGGAGCGCGAGCTGCTCGCCCTCGGCCTCGGGCGGGCCGCCGTTGGGGGAGCCCTGGTCGGCGTCGTCGCCGGCCTCGCCGCGGCTACCGGCCACGCGGGCCACCTCGACCACGCGGTCGCCATCGGCGGGGGTGATGACGCGCTTCCCCATGGTAGTGCGGCCCTGCTCGGGAACGGCGTCGGCGGAGACGCGGACGGAGCCGCCGCCGGCGGTGATGACCATGAGCTCGTCGCCAGGGAGCAGCTCCTTGGCGGCGACGAGCTGGCCGGTCTTCTCGTTGACGTCGAGGGTGAGGGTGCCCTGGCCGCCGCGGCGCTGGACCGGGTACTCGGAGACGGGCGTGCGCTTGGCGTAGCCGAGGGAGGTGACGGTGCAGAGCGTCGCATCGCGCCGGACGACGACCATGCCGACCACGCGGTCGCCCGGCCGCAGCTTGATGCCGACCACGCCCTGCGCCGGCCGGCCCATGAGCGGGACCTCGGCCTCGGGGAAGCGGATGGCCTTCCCCTGCCGGGTCACGAGCACGATGTCGTTGCTGCCGTCGGAGAGCTGGACGTCCAGGAGCCGATCCCGCTCCTGCAGCTTGATGGCGGTGATGCCCGAGCCGCGGATGTTGGCGAACTGGTCGAGGGGGGTGCGCTTGACGGTGCCGCCGGCCGTGAGGAAGAGCAGGGACCTGTCGGGGGTGAACTCCCAGACCGAGACCAGCTGGGCGATCTCGGTGCGCTTGTCCAGGTCGAGGATCTGGGCCAGCGCCTTGCCGCGGCTGGCGCGCCCGGCCTCGGGCACATCCAGCACCGGGAGCGCGAGCGCCTGCCCCTCGGTGGTGAAGAACACCAGCGTCTCGTGGGTGTTGGCCACGAAGACGTGCTCGAGGAAGTCGTCCTCGTAGCGGTCCATCCCCGCCAGCGCCTTGCCCGTGGTGATGCGCCGCCGGTAGAGGGACATGGGCACGCGCTTGATGTAGCCCAGGTGGCTCATGGTGATGACCACGTCCTCCTGGGCGACGAGGTCCTCGACCGCGAACTCGGTGGCCTCGTCCACGATGACCGTGCGACGGGCATCGCCGAACTGCTTCACCAGGTCGTCGAGCTCAGAGACCAGGACCTCGAGCTGGCGCTGCGGGCTTCCCAGGATCCCCTCCAGCTCCTTGATGCGGGCGCGCAGCTCCTTGAGCTGCTTCCGCAGCTCTTCCGTCTCGAGCGACGTCAGCCGCGCCAGCCGCATGTCGAGGATCGCCTTCGCCTGCTCCGCCGAGAGCTCGAACTTCTTCTGCAGGGCATCGGAGGCGGCCTCGCGGTCCTTCGACTTGCGGATGACCTTGATCACCGCATCGATGTTGTCGAGGGCGACGAGCAGCCCCTCCACGATGTGCGCCTCCGCCTGTGCCTTCTCCAGGTCGAAGTGCGCGCGCCGGCGGATGACCTCCAGCCGGTGGTCGCAGTAGCGCTCGAGCAGCTCCTTGAGGTTGAACTCCTTCGGGCGGTCGTGGTCGAGGGCGAGCATGATCGCGCCGAACGTCGCCTGCAGGTACGTCTGCTTGTAGAGCGTGTTCAGGATCGGCTTGGCCTTGGCGCCGCGCTTCAGCTCCACCACGATGCGCATGCCGTCGCGGTCGGACTCGTCGCGCAGGTCCGAGACGTCCTCCAGCTTGCGCAGCCGCACCAGCTCGGCGATCTGCTCGATCACCCGGGCCTTAGAGA
>JAWOLC010000093.1:0-10956 GCA_033853925.1 Candidatus Eiseniibacteriota bacterium | reverse complement strand
CGACCAGATTGTTCACCTGATCGCACTTCTTCCCCGGCAAAAGGAGTTTACAACCCAAGGGCCTTCATCCTCCACGCGGCGTCGCTTGGTCAGGGTTTCCCCCATTGCCAAAGCCTCTCGACTGCTGCCTCCCGTAGGAGTCTGGGCCGTATCTCAGTCCCAGTGTGGCTGACCATCCTCTCAGACCAGCTACCCATCGTCGCCTTGGTGGTCCGTTACACCGCCAACTAGCTAATGGGACGCGAAGCCATCTTTGAGCGGTAGCTTGCAAGCAGAGGCCACCTTTGACCTCGAGTTCATGCGGACCCGTGGTCTCATGCGGTATTAGCACCCCGTTGGGAGTGTTATCCCCCTCTCAAAGGCAGGTTCTTCACGCGTTACTCACCCGTTCGCCACTCTACTCGGAGGGTTGCCCCTCCTTTCGCGTTCGACTTGCATGCCTAATCCACGCCGCCAGCGTTCGTTCTGAGCCAGGATCAAACTCTCCGTGGTGAAAAAACGGAGATCATGAGGCAGGCGGAGCCCACCCCATGGATCATTAGCAAGGAATGAAACCGGCCATCACGCCGAAACAGCGCGTGAGGCCGGGACCTCGCACGGGCTTTCAGTGATTTCGCGCGCTATTCAGTTATCAAAGAGCAAGTCGCATCCATGCCCCTTCCTAGCGGAAAAGGCAGACGGGGAATCTAGCCTTCGGATGGGTCGGAAGTCAACTACCTTCGAAGCCCGGAGGACTACTTCCCTGCGGCATCGGCAATTTAGGCGAGGCCGGCAGTTCTGTCAACCCCGGGAGCCATCGCCACAACCCATTGCACGCCTTAGTATTGTGGCATCTGCCCGCGCTTGCCTGCCGCCCGCCCCCGCCGCTCAGGCTCGCTGCACGACGCGCACCATGCGCCGTCCGAGCTGAAGCACGAAGGGCGTCGCCAGGCTCTGCCGGTGGGAACGGTCGCGGACGCGGACCTGATCGATGGCCACCGCCCCCTCGTCCACCTTCCTCCAGGCCTCGCTCCCCGAGCGGGCCAGCCCCGTTTTGACGAGGAGATCCTTGATCCCCATCTCCGACAGATCGGAATCGGGGCTCCAGGTCGGCAGGTCGTCGGGCACGGCGCGCCTCTGGAACTGTTCCTCGAACGCCCGCTGGGCCCTCTCCGCGGCGTCGGCGCCGTGGTACATGCGCACGAGGCGATGGGCCAGGCGCTTCTTCAGGTCCATGGGGTTCCCGGCCGGCGTCATCCCCGGCTGCCCACCACCACCCGCGGCGTTCGCCAGGAACGCGAGCGCCGGCTCGATCGCCGCCAACTCGCCGGGCGTGGCATCCGTGACCAGCAACCAGTAGTCCCGCATGACGCCGTCCGGAAGGCTCATCAGCTTTCCGTACATGTCCCGGGCGTCGTCGGTCACGCCCACGTAGTTGCCCAGGCTCTTGCTCATTCGCTGCACGCCGTCGAGCCCCGGGAGGACCGGCAGAGTCAGCGCGATCTGCGGCGCCTGGCCGTGGCTCTCCTGCATCGTTCGGCCCACGAGGAGATTGAACTTCTGCTCGGTCGCGCCCAGCTCCACGTCCGCCCGGATGGCCACCGAGTCGTAGCCCTGCATGATGGGGTAGAAGAGCTCGTGCAGGCTGATCGGCTGCTGCTCGCGCATGCGGCTGGCGAAGTCGTCGCGCTCGAGGATGCGCGCCACCGTGTACTGCGAGGCCAGGCGCATGATCTCCATGAAGCCCATGCGCGAGAACCACTCGCCGTTGCGGTGGACCTCCACGGGGAGGCGCGGCGGCGCCGGCGCCGAGTCGAGCACCTTGAAGAACTGCTCGAGGTAGGTGCGCGCGTGCGACTCCACCTCCTCCGGCGAGAGCTGCGGCCGCACGCGGCTGCGGCCGCTGGGATCGCCCACCATGCCGGTGTAGTCGCCGACGATGAGCACCACCTGGTGGCCGAGATCCTGGAACTGCCGGAGCTTCCGCAGGCCGACCGTGTGCCCGAGGTGGATGTCGGGGGCGGTGGGATCGAAGCCCTGCTTGACGCGGAGGGGACGCCCCGCCTGCGCGCACTCGCGCAGGCGCGCCAGCAGCGCGCCGGGATCGGGCAGGATCTCGACGGCGCCGCGCGCCAACAGGGTCAGCTGATCGTCCGGGCTCAAGCCACCTGGGACCATGGATTCTCCTCGGCGGGGGTCCTCGCGCTCCGGGCGGATTCTAGAGGGGGCGTGCCCGCGGCGGCAACCGAAGCGGGCCCGAGCGTGCGGGGGGCGGGGGTGGCGTTGCAGGGTGCGGCCAGGCGTTCTAGGCTGGGCCTGGAAAGGAGTCCGCCGCGCACCAACCCATGGAGCCCGTCGCCGTCCGCGCAGCCTCGCGCTTCCCCTGGAAGCTCTTCGTCGCGATCGTCGTCGTGGTCGTGTTCGGCTCGGCCGGCGCGACCTTCGGCGTCGTGCAGTGGCTGCGGCGCGACCTGCCCTCCCCGGAGCAGGTGACCGCGGTACAGACGCCCGTCAAGACGACGGTGTACGACGCGCGGGGCCGGGTGCTGCACGAGTTCTACAAGGAGAACCGCTCCCCCGTCCCGCTGCGCCAGCTCCCTCACTACCTCGTCAACGCCACGCTGGCCACCGAGGACCGGAACTTCTACCACCACTGGGGCGTCGACCTCTGGGGCATCGGCCGGGCCGCGGTCAACAACGCCCTGCACCTGCACGCCATGCAGGGCGGCAGCACCATCACGCAACAGCTCGCTCGCAACCTCTTCCTCACGCACGAGCGGACCCTGACCCGCAAGCTCAAGGAGGTCGCGCTGGCGATCGAGCTGGAGCGCGACTACTCGAAGGACCAGATCCTGGAGATGTACTTCAACCAGATCTACTTCGGCGAGGGCGCCTACGGGGTGGACGCCGCGGCCCACACCTACTTCGACAAGCCGGTCCAGCAGCTGACCCTGCCCGAATGCGCCCTGCTCGCCGGCATTCCCGCGAACCCGAGCCTCTACTCGCCGCGACGCCGGCCGAAGGCCGCGCTGGCCCGCCGGGCCAAGGTGCTGCGCAACATGCTGGAGACCGGAGCCATCACCCAGGTGGAGTACGACAACGCCGCGAACTCGTCCCTGGGCGTGACCCCCGCGCGCTGGAGCAACGACCGCGCGCCGTACTTCGTGGAGATGGTGAGGCTGCACCTGGACGAGCGCTACGGCTCGAACGCCGTCTACGAGGGCGGGCTCAAGGTCTGGACCACGCTGGACATGGATCTGCAGCAGATCGCCGAGCGCGCGCTCGAGCGCCAGCTCTCGGCCCTCGAGGCCCAGCTCAAGCCTCGCGTCACCTACGCCGGCTTCAGCCCGCGGCGGAGCGCGGTGGGCGGCGCGCAGTTCACCCCCTACCTCCAGGGCGCCTTCGTGGCGATCGATCCGCACACCGGCTACGTCCGCGCCCTCATCGGCGGCCGCGACTGGAACCAGAGCAACTTCAACCGCGCCGTGCAGGCCGAGCGCCAGCCCGGCTCGGCCTTCAAGCCCTTCGTCTACACGGCGGCGATCGACAACGGCTTCAAGCCGACGGACGTGGTGGTGGACGAGCCCGTGTCCTTCCCGGGCGGCCCGGACGGCAAGCCGTACGCGCCCCACAACTACGACCAGCAGTTCCGCGGTCCGGTCACGCTGCGCTACGCGCTCCAGCAGTCCATCAACATCCCGGCCCTCAAGCTGCTCCGCAAGGTCGGCGTCGCCCAGGTGGCGAGCTACGCGCGCCGCATGGGTATCCTGAGCCCGCTGGGCCAGAACCTGTCCCTCGCCCTCGGCAGCAGCGAGGTGAACCTGCTCGAGCTCACGGACGCCTACGCCGTCTTCGCCAACCGCGGCATCCGCAACGACCCGATCACCATCCTCAAGGTGACGGACAAGTCGGGGAACGTGCTGGAGAAGAACACCCCGCACCCGGTCGAGGTCCTCTCCGAGGAGACCAGTGCGGTCATGACCTCGATGCTGCAGAGCGTCGTGGACCACGGCACCGGGTACCCCGCGCGGGCTCGAGGCTTCACCCTCCCCGCCGCCGGCAAGACCGGAACCATGGATCAGTACATGGACGCCTGGTTCGTCGGCTTCGTCCCCAGTCTCGTCGCCGGGGTCTGGATCGGCTACGACGAGAAGCGGACCATCGGCCCGGGCATGACGGGGGCACGGGCGGCCCTGCCCGTCTGGACGGACTTCATGATCGAGGCCACGCGCGGCCGGCCCGTCGAGACCTTCCCCGAGCCCGCCGGCACGGTCACCCGCCTGGTGTGCACCGAGAGCGGCATGCTGGCCACCGATGCCTGCCCGCACGTGACCAACGAGACCTACAGCGCCGGCTCGGAGCCGACGGAGTACTGCACCCTGCACCCGGGGGCGCCCCTGGAGCCCACGTCCCCCGAGACCGTGCCGCCCCCCGACGAGGCCCCGCCGCCCGGAACGCCGACCACGCCGCAGCCGCCTGCGCCCAGCGGGACGCGTTCGCGGTAGCGCCGCCTCCCTCCGTGCATCTGCCGCAGCTCCTGGTCGCGGACCGCGCCCTGGCCGCGGCCCTGATCTTCGCCCTCACCTACGCCGTCCTGGCCTTCGGCTCGCTCCGTCCGCTCCGCCTGGACCGCCCCGGCGCGACCCTGGTGGGCGCCACGGCGATGGTGGCGTCCGGCGTCCTGACGCCGCAGGAGGCCGTGGCCGCCATCGACTTCCACACCCTCGCCCTGCTCTTCGGCATGATGATCGTCGTCGCTCACCTGCGCCTCGCCGGCTTCTTCCGCCTTCTCGCGGGACTCGTGCTCGAGCGGGCCGGCTCCCCGCGCCGGCTGCTCGTGCTGATCACCTGGCTGTCGGGGCTGCTCTCCGCCCTGTTCGTCAACGACACCGTGTGCGTGCTCCTCACGCCGCTCGTCCTCGAGACCACGCTCGCGCTCGGGCTCCCTCCCGTGCCCTACCTGCTGGCCGTGGCCATGGGCGCGAACGTGGGGAGCGTCGCCACCATCGTCGGCAACCCGCAGAACATGATGGTGGCCAGCTTCTCGGGGATTCCCTACACGCGGTTCGCCGCGGTCCTGGCGCCGGTCGCGCTGGCCGGGCTGGCGCTGGCCTCGTGGCTGCTGGACCGCGCCTACGGGCGCGCGCTGGCCCCCCGACCGGTCACCCGCCCGACGGCCGAGCGGCCGCGGCTGCACCGCGACCTGCTGGTGAAGACGCTGGTCGTCTCCGCGCTGCTCCTCGGCGCGCTCCTCCTCGGGGCGACGCCCAGCCTGGCCGCGCTGGTCGCCGCGTCGGCCCTGCTCGTGACCCGCCGGATCAAGCCCATCCGGGTCTATGCCCAGGTCGACTGGGCGCTGCTCGTCATGTTCGCCGGACTGTTCGTGGTGGTGGAGGGAGTGGAGCGAGCGGGGCTCGCGGCCCGCTGGCTGGCCCTCGTGGCTCCCGCTCACCGCGAGGCCCTGCCGGCGCTCGTCGGGGCCACCGCCCTCCTGAGCAACCTCGTGAGCAACGTGCCGGCCGTGCTGCTGTTGAAGGCCTGGGTGCTGCGGCTGGCCTCGCCGGAGCGCGCCTGGCTGGCGCTGGCGATGGCGAGCACGCTGGCCGGCAACCTCACGATCGTGGCGTCGGTGGCCAACCTCATCGTCGTCGAGCAGGCGCGCCCGCACGCGCGCATCGGCTTCTGGACCTACGCCAGGGTCGGGGTGCCCCTCACGCTCGTCACGCTCGCGGCGGGCACGGCCTGGCTGGCCCTCGTCACCCGCTGAATCCGGGCGCGCCCCCACCTGCAGGCCGAGCCACGCGCCGGCCGGCCGCCGGAGAGCGCTCGCGGCGCCGAGGGGCGAAGCGCCGAGCCTAGTCCAGGCGCTCCAGCACCAGCTCGGGAGGCCGCGCCGGCCCCTCGCCGATGCGGAAGCAGGCGCTCGCGCGCGCGACCGCCGCCTCGTCCTCCCGCGCCAGGTGCAGCTCGGCCAGCACGTCGCCGCGCGCGACCCGATCCCCGACCCGGCGGCGCACCGTGAGACCCACGCGGGGGTCCACCTCGTCCTCCTTGGCCCGGCGGCCGCCACCCATCGCGACGACCAGCTCGCCCAGGGCGAAGCCGTCCACGGCCTCGAGCACGCCGGCGCGGGCGGCCACCACGGGGCGCTCGAGCGGGGCGCGCGGCAGGCACCCCGGGCGCTCGACGCTCGCGGGATCCCCGCCCTGCGCCCGCACGAGCCGAACGAAGCGCTCCCAGGCCGCGCCCGACTCGAGCGCCGCGCGCGCGCGCGCGGCTGCCTCGGCCGCGGGCACGGCCCCGGCCAGGCTCAGCATCAGCGCGGCCAGCTCGAGCGTGAGGGAGCGCACGTCGGCCGGTCCGCCCCCCCGCAGCACGGCAATGGACTCCTCGACCTCCAGGGCGTTGCCCACGGCGACCCCCAGGGGCTGGCTCATGTCCGTGACACGCGCGGCCGCGCGCCGCCCGAGCGAGCGGGTGACGGCGATGAGCCGCCGCGCCAGGTGAGACGCGTCCGCGGGCGTCTTCATGAACGCGCCGTTCCCGCACTTCACGTCGTAGACGAGCGCCTGCGCCCCCTCGGCCGCCTTCTTGCTCACGATGCTCGGCACGATGAAGTAGTCGCGCTCCACGGTGGCCGTCACGTCGCGCAGGGCGTAGATCAGGCCGTCGGCCGGGGCCAGGTCGGGCCCCTGCCCCACCATGACGACGCCGATGTCGTCGAGCTGGCGGCGGATCGCCTCCGGCTCGAGCGTGGTCCGGAATCCGGGGATGGATTCGAGCTTGTCGAGGGTGCCGCCCGTGTGGCCGAGCCCGCGCCCCGAGACCATGGGAACGAGCACGCCGCAGGCGGCCACCAGCGGGGCCAGGACCAGCGAGACCTTGTCTCCCACTCCGCCGGTCGAATGCTTGTCCGCCGAGGGCCGCCCCAGGTCCCGCCAATCGAAGAGCCGGCCCGAGTGCAGCAGGGCGAGCGTGAGCGCCTCGGTCTCGGCTTCGTCGAGGCCGTTCAGGTACGCGGCCATCAGCCAGGCGCTGACCTGGTAGTCGGGGATCTGCCCGTGGGCGTACGCGGCGACGAAGGCGCGCACGTCCTCGGCCGAGTGACGGCGGCCGTCGCGCTTCGCGCGGAGGAACTCGCGGGGGTCGAGCACGGGTCAGTACGCCTTGCTCTCGCCCTTGGCCGGCTTCCCCGCCGCCTCCCCGCGCACGATCTTCACCCCGGCCGAGGCGCCGATGCGCGTGGCCCCGGCCGCCACCATGGCCTCCGCCTCCTCCTTGGTGCGGACCCCACCCGAGGCCTTGACCCCCATCTCGGGCCCCACGGTCTCGCGCATGAGCTCCACGTCCTCGACGGTGGCGCCGCCCCCCGCGAAGCCCGTGGAGGTCTTGACGAAGTCGGCGCCGGCGGCCTTCGCCAGCGTGCAGCCCATGATCTTCTCCTCGCGCGTCAGCAGAGAGGTCTCCAGGATGACCTTGACCACGGTATCGTGGCCAGCCGCCTGCACGACGGCGCGGATGTCCTGCTCCACCAGGGCGTAGTCCTTCGACTTGAGCGCGCCGATGTTGATCACCATGTCGACTTCCTCCGCGCCCTGCTCGACGGCCCGGCGGGCCTCGTAGGCCTTCACGTCGGGCACGTGGGCGCCCGAGGGGAAGCCGATCACCGTGCACACCTTGACGCCGCTGCCCTGCAGGAGGTCGTGGCAGAGCGGGACCCAGACGGGGTTCACGCACACGGAGGCGAAGCCGTACTGGGCCGCCTCGCGGCAGAGCTCCGCGATCTGCTCGCGGGCCGCGTCGGGCTTGAGCAGGGTGTGATCGATGAGCGACGCCAGGCCATCCGACGCCGGACAGTAGCCGGTCGTGGTGACGACGCGCGCGGCACCGGCCGCGTGGAGGGTGCGCGTCTCCTCGGGACCGCGCGAGGTCGAGACGCCGAACAGCCGGTAGCGCTCCGCGGTCGCGGGGTCCTGCTCCTGCACGGCGTGCACCGCGCGCCAGGCGGCCGCGTCCCGCGGCACCGTCGGCGGCTCCGCGGCGGAGCCCGACTCCCCGGCGGAGCCGCTCCGCCGCAGAGACTCCAGCACCCGCTGCGTGATCAGCTCGACCAGCTCGTCGCGCTCGCGGCTCATCGTCCCCTCAGCTCCTCGATGCGGAACGGGCTCGGGAGCAGCTCGTGCGCGCGCTTCTTGAGGATCCGCCCCCGCGCGTCCCGCCAGTAGACCCAGGCGTTCGGCGCGAACTCGAACAGCACCTGCCGGCAGGAGCCGCAGGGCGGCGCGCCGTGCCCGTCGCGGGCCGTCACGGCGATGGCCGTGAACTCCCGGCAGCCCTCGGCGACCGCGCGCCAGACCGCGTTCCGCTCGGCGCAGATCGCCAGCCCGTACGAGGCGTTCTCGACGTTGCAGCCGTGGATCACGCGCCCGTCCCGCGTGAGGAGCGCGGCGCCCACCGGGAAGCGCGAGTACGGAGCGTACGCCCGCTTCCGGGCCTTGACCGCCTCGGCCATCAGCTCTCGGGGCTTCACGAGCGCACCTCCGCGAGGAAGCTCGCGCCATCGCCGGGCGTCACCTCGAAGAGCTCGGCCAGCGTGGCGCCCACGTCGGCGGAGGTCTTGCGCGTTCCCACGTCGGCCCCCGCGCGCACGCGCGGCCCCGCGATCAGCAGGGGCGCGTACTCTCGGGAATGGTCCGTGCTCGCGTCGGTCGGGTCGTTGCCGTGGTCCGCCGTGATGAGGCACATCTCGTCGCTCCTCAAGTGGGACTGCAGCTCCTCGAAGCGGTCGTCGAACTCCTCCAGCGCCCGCGCGAAGCCCGTGGGATCGTTGCGGTGCCCGAACTGCTGGTCGAAGTCCACCAGATTGGCGAACACCAGCCCCCGCCCGCTCCGGCGCGCCAGCGCGCAGAGGATCTCCTCGCCCTCCTCGTTGCCCGAGGTGTGCAGCGCCTCCGTCACGCCGCGCCCCGCGAACAGGTCGTCCACCTTGCCCACGCCGATCACGGGCTCGCCCTTCGCGACCAGTCGGTCGAGCAGCGTGGGCGCCGGCGGCGCCAGCGAGAAGTCGCGACGGTGCGGCGTGCGCCGGTAGGCGCCCGCGGCGCCCACGAACGGCCGGGCGATGACCCGCCCGACCCCGTGCTCGCCCGCGAGCATCTCGCGCGCGACGCGGCAGGCCGCGTACAGCTCGGTGAGCGGCACGGTCTCCTCGTGCGCCGCCACCTGGAAGACGCTGTCCGCCGAAGTGTACACGATGAGCCGACCCGTTCGCTGGTGCTCCTCGCCATGGCGGGCGATGACGTCCGTGCCCGAGCCCACGACGTTGGCCATCCAGCCGCGCCCGACACGCTCGCCCCAGCGGTCCAGCAGCTCCTCCGGGAAGCCCCGTGGATAGGTCGGGAAGGGGCGAGTCACCACGACTCCGGCCAGCTCCCAGTGCCCGGTGGTGCTGTCCTTGCCCTTCGAGAGCTGGCCCAGCTTGCCGCGGGCCCCGCGAGGGTCGGCCAGCGCCCGCACGCCGGGCAGGTCGAGAAGACGGCCGAGGCCGAGGCGCTCGAGCCGCGGGAGCTTCAGGCCGCCCGTCGCCTCCGCGACGTGCAGGAGCGTGTTGGTCCCCGCATCGCCGTATTCCCCCGCGTCCGGGAGCGCTCCCACCCCGACCCCGTCCAGCACGATGAGGAAGACGCGCATCCCTAGCGCCGCCGGGCCGCGGCGACGGCCTCGGCCCGCATGCGGAAGTGGTCCGCCGCCTGGGCCACCCACTCCGCGCGCTCGCCCACGAGCGAAGTCAGCTTCACCGGCCGGCCGCCGCGCACGTAGATGCGGGTCACCCGCTTGCCGATCGTGCACATGATCTCGTAGGGCAGCGTGCGGCTGCCCTCCGCCACCTCTTCCAGCGAGAGCACGCCGCCGTCCTGCTCGCCGAAGAGCACGACGTCGTCGCCGACCCTGGCCTCGGGAGCCGGGGTGAGGTCCACCATGGTGAGGTCCATGGTCACGCGCCCGACGATGTCCACCCGGCGGCCCCGCACGAGCATGTGCCCCTGGTTCGAGAGCAGCCAGGAGTAGCCGTGGCCGTAGCCCACGGCCACCACCCCCACCCGCATCGCGCGCAGCGTGACATAGGTGCGCCCGTAGCTGATCGGGGCTCCGGCCGGCAGATCGCGCACCTGCACGAGTCGGCTCTTGAAGGACATCACGGGCTCGAGCGCGAGCTTGGTGCGCGCGTTCGGCGGGCTGTGCCCGTAGGCGAGCAGGCCCACGCGGACCCAATCGAAGCGGGCCTCGGGCACGCTCACGGTCCCCGCGCTGTTGGAGGCGTGCAGCCGGGGCGGGCGGATGTCGCGCGCCGCCAGGCGCTCCGCGAGCCGGCGGAAGCGGCCCACCTGCTCCAGCGCGAAGGTGCGATCCTCGGCATCCGCGTCGGGGAAATGAGTGAACAGGCTCGCGAGCCTGAGGCCGGGCAGCCCGGTCACGGCGACGAGGAACGCCTCCGCCTCGCTCTCGCGCACGCCCGTGCGCCCCATGCCCGTGTCCACCTCGACGTGGCAGCGCACGGCGCGGCCCGTCCGCACCGCCTCGGCCGAGAGGGCGCGCGCGAAGTCCAGGTCGCAGACCGTCGGATCCAGCCCGTGCGCGACGGCCTCGCCGATCTCGCTCGGCAGGAGCGGCGACAGGGCGACGATCGGGAGCCGGCAGCCCGCCTGGCGGAGCTGGATGCCCTCGTGGAGCGTGGCCACGCCGAGGCAGGCGACCCCCTCGGACTCGGCCGCCTCGGCCATCTCGACCGCGCCGTGCCCGTAGGCATCGGCCTTCACCACGAGCAGGATGCCGCGCGGCGTGTGCCGGGGCCCGTCGGCGCCGGGCTCCTCCGCCTCCACCAAGCGGCGCACCAACCGCAGGTTGGCGGAGAATCGGTCGAGGTCCACCTCGACCCAGGTCGAGACCGGCATGCCCATCGGAGGCCTCCGTGCGCGG
>JAWOLC010000092.1:0-22343 GCA_033853925.1 Candidatus Eiseniibacteriota bacterium | reverse complement strand
CGATAGCACGCGACGGGCGTTCCGGCAACCCGGCGGCGGTGCTATCCTGCGGCCCCGTCGGCGCTCGATCTCCTCTCCGCGATCGCGCTCGGTGGCTGGCGCGCGGGCGCTGCCGGCAGCTTCCTCCCCCGCCGGAAGGCGGCTTCGGGCCGGCGAGCGGATCCGGCGGCAGAGGAGAGACCGCGGCGGCGATGCCGCGAGACCAGCCGGCGGGTGCACGGGCGGAGAGGCGTCGGCAGGGAGGAGAGGTCGCGGCGGCGACGCCGCGAGACCAGCCGGCGGGTGGACGGGCGGAGAGGCGCCGGCCGGGAGGAAAGGTCGCGGCGGCGATGCCGCGAGACGAGCCGGCGGGTGCACCGGCGGAGAGGCGCCGGCCGGGGCGCCGCGAGCGGCGGGCTCGGTCGCGACCGGCTCGCCGCCTTCGGACTCTCGCTACCGGCAGCCGTCGCTGGAGCGGCCGGGCCTCCGCTCCGGTGACGAGGCCAAACGGCCCCGAGCGAGGAAGGTGGACATGAAGTCGAACTTCAACGATTTCTCCCTACTCCTTCTCCGGCTGGCGCTTGGCGGGATCATGTGGGCCCACGGGGCGCAGAAGCTGCTGGGCCTCTTCGGGGGCCACGGGCCGCAGGGCTTCGTGCACGGCGTGGTCATGATGGGCTTTCCGCTCGCCCTCGGCTGGCTGGTGATCGCCATCGAGTTCTTCGGCGGCATCGCCATCGTCCTCGGGGTGTTGAGCCGGCTCGCGGCGCTGGGCTTCGCCGTGGAGATGGTGGTCGCCATCGCCAAGATCCACTGGGCAAACGGCTTCTTCCTCGGGCCCAAGGCCGCCGGCTTCGAGTACCCGCTCGTGCTCTGCGTCGTCGCCCTCGTCCTCTTCCTCACCGGCCCCGGGAGCTTCGCCCTCTTCGGCCGGACGCGGAACCTGCTCACGTGAGAGCGGGCGAGCCGCGCGCCCTGCACGCCGCCCATCCCTGGCACGGGGTCTCACCCGGCGCGGGGGCTCCCGAGCTGGTGACGGTCTTCGTCGAGCTGGTCCCCACCGACACGGTCAAGGTGGAGCTGGACAAGGAGAGCGGGCTCCTGCGGCTGGATCGGCCGCAGCGCTACTCGAGCCTGTCCCCCGAGCCCTACGGCTTCGTGCCGCGCACGCTGTGCGCCTCGCGGGTGGCCGCGATCGCCGCCCGCGCGCTGGGCCGCGAGGCGCTCGCCGGGGACCGCGACCCGCTCGACGTCTGCGTGCTCACCGAGCGCCCGCTCGGGCACGGCGGCGTGCTGGTGAGCGCGCGTCCCATCGGCGGACTGCGCATGCTCGACGGCTCCGAGGTGGACGACAAGATCCTCGCGGTGCTCGATCACGATCCGGCGTACGAGTCGTGGCGCGGCCTGGCCGATTGCCCGCGCACGCTCGTGGACCGGCTCGAGCACTACTTCCTCACCTACAAGGACATGCCGGGAGCCCCGGTGCGGCGCTCGGTGCTCGCGGGCGCGTACGGCGCCGAAGTCGCGCACGAGGTGATCCACGCCGCCCTCGCCGACTACGCCGAGCAGTTCGGAGGCGGCGAGGACGCGTCCGGCTCGGGCCCCGCATGAGCGGGCTCGCACCGTGAGGCCGCTCGATCTCGCGGTGATCGGAGGCGGAATCACGGGCCTGGCGGTCGCGCGCCTGGCCGCGCGCAACGGCCTCGCGGTCGAGCTGCTGGAGCGCGCCGATCTCGCCTCTGGGGCCTCCAGCGCCACGAGCCACATGCTGCACGGGGGCCTGCGCTACCTGGAGCACGGCCGTCTGCGGCTCGTGCGCGAGGGGTTGCGCGAGCGCGCGGCGGTGAGCCGTCTCTCCCCCGCGCTCGTCCAGCCGGTCCGCTTCCTCGTGCCCGTCTACCGCGGCGGACGCCTTCCCGCCTGGATGCTGCGGGTGGGGCTCGGGCTCTACGACGCCCTGGCCGCGGGCTCGAGCTTCGAGCGCCACGCCTGGCTGGACGCGCGGGCCGTGCGTGCCGCAGAGCCCGCGCTCGCCGTCGAAGGGCTCCAGGGCGCGGGCCGCTACGTGGACGGCGTGATGGACGACGCCCGCCTGGCCGTGGCCGTGGCCCGGGACGCGGCGGCGCACGGCGCCGCGATCCACACGTGGACGGAGGTCACGGGCGCAGGTCGCGCCGCGGGCGGCGGGCTGGAGATCCACACGCGGGACCGGCTCGGCGGCGAAGAGCGAACGCGGGTCGCGCGGGTCGCGGTGGTCGCCGCCGGGCCGTGGAGCGACGAGGTGCGCGCCCGCCTCGCGGCCGGGCTGGAGCCGTCCGCGCCGCCGCCCGCGCCGCTCCTGCGCCCTTCGCGCGGCATTCACCTCGTCTACGCGGCGCTCACCGCGAGCCACGCCCTCCTGCTGCTGGCGGGCACGGACGGCCGGCCCTTCTTCGTCGTGCCCTTCGCGGGCCACGCCCTCGTGGGCACGACCGAGGTCGAGGTGCCCTCGCCCCCGCCCGCCGAGGCCTTCCGGCCCGCGCTCGAGGAGGTGCGCTACCTGCGCGCCGAGCTGGCCCGGGCCCTGCCCGCATCGGCCGGGCTGCGCCCGCTCGCCGTCTACGCGGGCGTGCGCCCGCTGCTGGGCGGCGGCCACGCGGTGGGCCGCGCCTCGCGCGAGCATCGCGCCCTGGCCCGCGGGCCGCTGGTGATCATCGCCGGCGGCAAGTACACGACCTTCCGCGCCATGGCGCGCGACGCGCTGGCGCTGGTGGCGCGGCGGCTGGGGCGCGACCCGCGCACCCTGCGGGACGAGTCCAGCCCCCTGCCCGAGCCGCTCGAGACCGCCGACCCGGTCGCGCTCGCCGAGCACGCGGCGCACGTCGAGTTCGCCCGCCGGCTCGAGGACGTGCTGCGCCGCCGCACGCGCCTCTGGCTCGAGCCCGACCGCGGGCGCGCCGCGGCGCCCGCCGTGGCGGCAGCCCTGGCCCGCGCGCTGGGCTGGAGCGAGGCACGCACGCGCGAGGAGACCGAGGACTACGAGACCCACCTGCGCGACGAGGAGGCCCTGCTCGCGCGCGCCATGGAGGCCCCATGAGACGCCCGCTCGTGCTGGCGATCGACCAGGGAACCACGGGCACGACCACCCTCCTGCTGGACCGGCGCGGCCGGGTCCGCGGTCGCGGCTACGCCGAGCTGCCCCAGCACTTCCCCCGGCCGGGCTGGGTGGAGCACGACGGCGAGGAGATCTGGCGGAGCGTGGGCGCGGCGGTGCGCGCCGCTCTCCGCGCGGCCGGCACCGCGGGGACGGCGGTGGCCGCGATCGGGATCACGAACCAGCGCGAGACCACGCTGCTCTGGGAGCGCCGGAGCGGCCGGCCCGCGGCCCCGGCGATCGTCTGGCAGGACCGGCGGACGGCGGCTCGCTGCGCCGAGCTGAGGCGCCAGGGCTTCGCGCGCGAGGCGCGGCGGCGGACGGGACTCGTCCCCGATCCCTACTTCTCGGCCACGAAGCTCGAGTGGCTGCTCGGCCCCGGCCGCGGTCTCGCGGCCGGGGCCCGCCGCGGCGCCCTGGCGTTCGGCACGGTGGACGCCTGGCTCCTCTGGCGGCTCACGGGCGGCGCCGTGCACGCCACGGATCCCACGAACGCCTCGCGCACCCTGCTCTTCGACATCACGCGCCGGCGCTGGGACCAGGCCCTGCTGGAGCGCTTCGGCGTGCCCCGGGCCGTGCTCCCCGAGGTGCGGCCGTCGAGCGGCCGGTTCGGCGAGACGCGCGGCGCGGGCTTCCTGCCCGACGGCGTCCCGATCGCGGGCATCGCCGGCGACCAGCAGGCGGCGCTCTACGGGCAGGGCTGCGTCCGCGCGGGGCAATCGAAGAACACGTACGGGACGGGCTGCTTCCTGCTCCTCCACACCGGCGAGCGCCGCGTGACCTCGCGCGCGGGCCTCCTGACGACGATCGCCTGCGGCCCGCGCGGCGAGCCGGCGTACGCCCTCGAGGGCAGCGTGTTCGTCGCCGGCGCGGCGATCCAGTGGCTGCGCGACGGGCTGGGCCTCCTGGCCCGCGCGGCCGACAGCGAGACCCTGGCGGCCTCGGTGCCCGACTCCGCCGGCGTCGTGCTGGTGCCGGCGTTCGTCGGGCTCGGCGCCCCGTGGTGGCGGCCCGACGTGCGCGGCGCGATCTTCGGCCTCACCCGCGGCACCACGCGCGCCCACCTGGTGCGGGCCGCGCTCGAGTCCCTGGCGCTGCAGTCGCGCGACCTGGTCGCGGCCATGGAGCGCGACGCGGGCCGGCGCGTGCGCGCGCTGCGCGTGGACGGCGGCGCGGCCGCCAACGATCTGCTCATGCAGTACCAGGCCGACCTGCTCAGCGTGCCCGTCGAGCGGCCGCGGGTGCTGGAGACCACGGCGGTGGGCGCGGCGCTGCTGGCCGGGCTGGGCACGGGGTTCTGGGAGTCGCGGGAGGAGCTGGAGCGGGCGCGGCGCGTCGAGCGGGTCTTCACGCCGAGCCGCGGCCGGGCCTGGCGGGCGGCCGAGGTGGCCCGCTGGCGGCGCGCCCTCGAGGCGCTGCTCGCCACGAGACCGCCGCGGGGCGAGCGATGACCTCGCGCGCGGGACGCGAGCGCCCGTGAGCACGCTCGGCTTCACCCTGCTCGTCGGCCTGGGCTCCACGCTCGCCGGCTACCTCGGCGCCCTGACGGGCCTGGGCGGCGGCGTGGTCATCGTGCCGCTCCTCGTCCTCCTCTTCGGCGTGGACGTGCGCTACGCCGTGGGGGCATCGCTCGTCTCGGTCATCGCGACCTCGTCGGGCGCGGCGGCGGCCTACGTGCGGGAGGGTTACTCGAACATCCGCATCGGCATGTTCCTGGAGATCGCCACCACGCTCGGCGCCCTGGCGGGGGCGTTCCTGGCCTCGCGGGTCTCCACGGGCGCGATCGGGGTGATCTTCGGGCTCGTGCTCCTGCCTTCCGCCGTCCTCTCCATCCGCTCGCCGGGCGAGCCCTCGAGCCCTCCCGCGCGCGACCGCCTGGCCGAGCGCCTGCGGCTCGACTCGAGCTACCCGGTGCCCGGCGGCCGGCAGGCCTACCACGTCGGCCACGTGCCGGCCGGCTTCGGCCTCATGTTCGTGGCCGGGACGCTCTCCGGGCTCCTGGGCATCGGCTCGGGAGCGGTCAAGGTGCTGGCCATGGATCGCGCCATGCGGATCCCCTTCAAGGTCTCGACCACGACCAGCAACTTCATGATCGGCGTGACGGCGGCGGCCAGCGCGGGCGTCTACCTGAACCGCGGGTACGTGGACCCGGGCCTGGCCATGCCGGTGATGCTGGGCGTGCTCCTGGGGTCGGCGCTCGGCGCCCGGACCCTGGTGGGCGCGAGGGTGAAGGCGCTGCGGCTCGTCTTCGCCGCGGTCATCCTGGCGCTGGGGGTCGAGATGGTGTACAGCGGCCTCACCGGGAGACTCTGAGATGCCGAGGGAGCGCCTCAGCGACGAGCGGCTGGAGCGGATCCTCGCCGGCCTGCTGCGCGCGGGCGTCCTCGGCTCCGCGGCCGTGGTCCTCGCGGGCGGGATCCTCTTTCTGCTCCGGCACGGCGGAACGGCGCCGCGCTACGAGGTCTTCCGCGGCGAGCCGGCGGACCTGCGGCACCTGCGCGCGATCCTCGGCGCCGCTTTCGGTCTCGAGGCCCGCGGCCTCATCCAGCTCGGCCTCGTCCTGCTCATCGCGACGCCCGTGGCGCGGGTGGTCTTCTCGCTCGCGGGCTTCGCGGTGCAGAGGGATCGGATCTACGTGGCGGCGACGGCGATCGTGCTCGCCATCCTGCTCTATGGGCTGGCGGGCGGCCCGCTGTAGGGCGAAGCCGGCGCCGACGCCTCGAGCCGCCGCCACTCCCCCGTGTGATCGTCGAGGGCGTAGCGGTCGTAGAAGTCCCGCCCCCGCTTCGCCACCCAGTCCACCCCCTCGAGGAGCGTCTGGAACTCCGCCTCGCCGGTCACCGGCGAGAAGCAGATGCGCACCCAGCCGGGCTTCACGCCGATGTGCCCCTCCTCGAGCTGGCGCTTGATCGCCAGCGAGACCCGCTCGTCGATGTGGAGCAGCTCGTGCCCGTACGGCCCCGCGCACATGCAGCCGCCCCGCACCTGGATGCCGAAGAAGTCGTTGAGGAGCGCGGAGGCCAGGTTGTGGTGCAGGCCGCGGAAGATGAGCGACACGATCGCCAGCCGCTCAGGCTCGGGATTGCCGAGGATCTCCAGGTTCGGATTCGCCGTCCACGCCGCGAGCGCCCGCCGCAGGTAGTCCTGCTCGACCCGCCGGATGCGCTCCGTGCCGATCGCGTGCTTGAGGTCGAAGGCCAGGCCGGCCTGGATGCTGCCCACGATGGGCGGCGTGCCCCCGGTCTCGCGGTGGAAGTAGTCCGGCAGGTAGACGTGCTCGGTGGTCGAGGTGTAGAGCACCGTGCCGCCCCCGGGCTCGGAGGGCACGCGGTTCGTGAACAGCCGGCGATTCGCCACCAGCAGCCCCGGCGTGCGCGGGCCGCCCAGGAACTTGTGCACCGAGAAGAAGGCGGCGTCCTTCGCCGCCGCCTCGTCGAGGCTGCCGTCGGCCCGGCGCGGGTGCAGGTCCACCTCCACGTACGGGCCCGAGGCGGCGTAGTCGAAGAAGGCCAGCGCGCCGTGCGCGTGCAGCACGCGCGCGATCGCCGTCGTGTCGTTCAGGATCCCCGTGACGTTGGAGGCCGCCGAGAAGGTGCCGATCTTGAGCGGCCGGTCCGCGAAGCTCTCGAGCAGCAGGTCCAGGTGCTCGAGGCTGACCCGGCCATGCGCGTCGAAGTTCACGTAGACGGTCTCCGCCACGGTCTCGCGCCAGGTGATGTCGTTGCTGTGGTGCTCCATGTGGCTGCGGAAGATCACCGGCCGCTCCTCGTGCGGGATGTGGCGCGAGAGCTGGTAGCGGTCCTCGAGCTGGCTGGGCAGGCGCAGGCCCAGGATGTTGATGAGCCGGTTCACCGCGCCGGTCGAGCCGGAGCCGACGGGGATCAGCACGTCGCCCGCCTCGGCGTGCAGGTAGCGGGCGATGCGCCGGAACGCGCCCTCGTAGTAGCGTGTCATGAGCCGGCCCGTGTAGGAGGACTCCGTGTGCGTGTTGGCCATGAAGGGCAGCACGCGCGCGGCCAGCTCGTCCTCGACGGCGCGGTGGAAGCGCCCGGAGGCGATGTAGTCGAAGTAGAGGAGGGGCTTCTCCCCTTCGGGGGTGCGGATGGTCGCGTCCACCCCCACCACGCCGCGGCGGACGTGCTCGAGGAAGGCGCGCTCCTCGTCCGCGTCGCGCGTCGGCACGGCGAGGCGCGGCTGGTCGTCCTCGAGATCCACAAGCGGGGGGAAGCGGCACTCGGCGGTCATGGTCACCTCGAACTGGCGTTGGCATGCTAGCCGCCGCGGCGCCGGCGGGCAATCTCTCCCCACGGCCGGGCCGCCCGGCGCATCGAGCGGCTGGACCGCGGCCGCGGCGGGCTGATCCGCAGGCTTGCCTCGCGGCGATGGTCCTTGCGCCGCGACCGCCGCGGACCGTAACGTCATCGGCTCGGCATCGTCGGCGTCGCCCCTCTCCTCCTGGGATCTCATGGGACCGCAGATATGAAGCGCTGGGCCGTGCACTCCCGGGCGAAGCGGGCGCGGCGCCTGCTGGGCGTGATGGCCGGAAGGCCGCTCCTCGGCCCGCAGACCGTGAGCCTCGAGGTCACGCACAACTGCAACCTGCATTGCTCCTTCTGCGAGTCCCACGGCAGCCTGCAGGCGATCCCGATCACCGCGCGCCGGCCCTATGCCGGCGGTCGGCGCTGGATGGACGTCGAGACCGTCGCCCGCCTGGCCCGCTCCCTGAGGCGCCTCGGCACCGACCTCGTGGAGCTGTCGGGCAAGGGTGATCCGATCACGCACCCGCAGCTCGGGGACATCGTTCGTGTCATCAAGGAGGCGGGGCTCGGCTGCGCGATCGTGGTCAACGGGACGCTGGCCAAGCCGGATCTCGCCGCGACCCTGGTGGCGGCAGGCCTCGATCGGCTCAACCTCTCGCTCAACGCCGGCAGCCGGACCACCTACCAGGCCGTCACGGGGCGCGATCTCTGGGATCGGGCGCTCGGCTTCACGCGGGAGCTGCTCGCGCGGCGTCACGACTCCGGGCACGACCGGCCCTGGGTCCGCCTGAGCCACGTCATCTGCCGCGACAACGTCGGAGACCTGCCCGGCATGGTGCGTCTGGCCTGCGAGCTGGGGGCCGACGAGGTGACGTTCTACGTGATGGGCGAGCTGCCGGAGACCGGCCATCTCCAGGTCGGCGCGGAGCAGGTCCTCTGGATCCGGCGCGAAGCCGACGGCTGGGCGCGCCAGCTCTCCCAGGCGGGGGTGATCTCGGACCTGCCTCGGTTCGTGGGCGAGCTGGAGCACCGCGCCGCGGCGGCCGCTGCTCAGCGGAATCCGCTCCAAGAGCACGTCCCCTGTTACGAGGGCTGGATGTTCTGCGTGATCGGCCCGGACGGCGCCGTGGCGCCCTGCTGCTACTGCGAGGAGGAGCTGCTCGGCAACGTCGTCGAGGAGGACTTCGAGCGCGTCTGGCTCGGGCCCCGCTACGCCGACTACCGGCGGCGCGCCCTGGAGATGCCGCGCACCGGCCGGTGGATCTGCCCGGAGTGCTTCACGAGCTGCAACCGGGCCGTGCAGAACCTGGGGATCCACAAGCGCACCCATCCCCTCCGCCCGGTCCGCTGGCCGCCGCCCGCGGACTCGCCCGACGCGGCGAGCGCGGGGCCCGCGCCTCCCGCGCCGGCGGAATAGCCGCGGCGCGCCGGCGATCGCCCCGTCACCCGGACGGGCGGGGCGACCCATCGTCTCGGGTTGGCGCGCCGGTCGGGCCTGTCCGATGATGGCCCGAAAGGAGGGACCATGGCGGTCGAGGCGGACTCGCGGGTCGTGTCGCTGGCTCAGGAGCTGGTCCGGCTCGAGAGCTTGTCCGGCCGGGAGGAGAGGGTGGCCGAGCGAGTCGAGCGCGAGATGCGGGCGCTCGGCTACGACGAGGTGCAGCGCGACGAGCTGGGGAGCGTGATCGGTCTCGTCCGCGGCGCGCAGCCGGGCCCTCGCCTGCTCTTCGACGCCCACCTGGACGTGGTCACCGCGACCGAGCCCGAGCGCTGGCGGTTCGCGCCGTTCTCGGGCGTCCGCGCCGAGGGTCGCCTCTGGGGTCGCGGCGCCACCGACGTGAAGGGCTCGCTCGCCGCGCTGGTGGTGGCCGCCGGCGCGCTGCCGCGCGCGGATCTGGCGGGGACGATCGTCGTCTCGGCCAGCGTCGGCGAGGAGCGCAGCGAAGGCCTCGCCTTGTCCCGCGTCCTCGCGCGGTTTCCGGCGGATGCCGCGATCGTCTGCGAGCCGACGGACCTCCGTCTCGGCCTCGGACATCGGGGCCGGGCCAGCCTCGTGGTCGAGGCCGAGGGCAGGGCCGCCCACACCTCGCGCGCCGAGCACGGCGTCAACGCCGTCTACCGGCTGATCGAAGCCGTGAGGCCGATCCGCGAGCTGCCGCGCCGAGAGGATCCGCTCCTCGGCCGGGGCCACAGCGAGCTGGTCGAGATCTCCTCGGCGCCGTTCCCCGGCAGCGCCATGGTGCCCTACCGGGCGACGGCGCGCTTCGATCGGCGGCTGGTGCGCGGCGAGACGCGCGAGAGCGTGCTCGGCGAGGTGCGCCAGGCCCTCGCCGGGCGCGAGGGCCTGTCCGTGCGTCTGAACGAGGCGGTGCTCGAGTGCTACACCGGGCGCTCGTTCACCGTGGAGGCCTTCCACCCGGGCTGGGCCATCGAGCCCGCGAGCCCGATCGCCGCCCGCGCCGCCCGCGCCCTCGCCCAGGCCGGCCTTCCCCACGAGTTCTTCTACGCGCCCTACAGCACGAACGGCACGGCCACGGGCGCGGCCGGCGTGCCGACCCTCCTCTACGGCGCGGGCGACATCTCGGCCGCGCACGCGGTGGACGAATCGGTCGCGGAGTCCGAGCTGGTGCAGGCGCTGCGCGGCTACCAGGCGCTGGCCCGGGGGCCGGCCGGCTGAGCGGGCCCGGGCGCGCCCCCGGCGCCGAAGCCTGACCTCGCGGAACCGGCCGAGGGAATCGTCCGCGGCCGGCGCCGGCTGATGGGCAAGGCTCACCAGGACCAGCCCGGGCACGGCAATGTCAACGACGAACTGCGAGCGGACGATTCGGACCGGAGATACGAGCGGCGGGCCGAGGGGCCCGCCGCTTACGGCTTCCTCCGCCGGATCGCCGCGCCTACTCGGCCCGGCCCAGCACCAGCGCGATGAGCGCCATGCGCAGCACCACGCCGTTCGCCGCCTCGATCCAGTAACGGGCGTGGCGCGTGTTGTCCACGTCCGTGGGCAGCTCGTCCATGCGCGGCAGCGAGTGCAGGACGATCGCGTCCCTCTTCGCCTTCTCGCGCATCATCGTCCGCGTGACCTGGTACTCGGGCGGCGTCAGGCCCTTCTTGGCCTCGGTCGGGTCCACGCGCGACTTGGTGTAGTCGGCCTGCACCACGGGCTCGATGTAGATCACGTCCGCCTTGTCGATGCACTCGGACGTGCTCTTCCACTCGTTGTAGCGCACGTTGCGCTCCGCCAGCTCCGCCTTGAACTCCTTGGTCGGCGCCATCTCCGGCGGGTAGACCACGTCCAGCTCCATGTCGAACGACGCGGCCGCGAAGCCGATCGAGTGCATGGTGCGCATGCGGTGGTCGCCGACGCACATCCAGCGGAGCCCGTCCAGGGTGCCCCGCTCGCGCCAGATCGTGTACAGGTCGGTGAGCACCTGCGTGGGGTGCTCGCCCCAGCCGTCGCCGCAGTTGATGATGGGCACGGAGGAGTACTTCGCCGCCTCGTGGGGCGCCCCGAGCTGGAAGTGCCGCATGGCGATGACGTCGGCGTAGTACTCCAGCATGCGCACGGTGTCCTTGATGGACTCCTGGTAGAAGTCGCCGGCACGGGTCATCTTGGCGTCGGAGAAGCCGAGGACGTGGCCGCCGAGGCGGTGCATCGCGGCCTCGGTGGACATGCGCGTGCGGGTGCTGGGCTGGTAGAACGCGGTCAGCAGCGTCTTGTCCGCGCACAGGTCGGTGTTCCGCCGGTTGTGCGCGTGCGGCGCCAGCTTCTCGCAGACCTCGAAGATCCGGGTGTAGTCGTCGCGCTCGAAGTCCTTCAGCGAAAGGATGTCACGTCCGATGAAGCTCCTCATGCTCTCTCTCCCTGCCGTTGACTGTGGATGACGATTGACCATCGACGGCCGCGTTGGCCATCGTTCCCTTCTCCTGTCTCAATGCTTCCCGAACAAGGTCTCCAGCACCGCCGGGTCGGGGGGGATGACGCGCGGCTCGCCCGCGACCTTCATGGCCGCCGCCACGTCCTTGAGCCCGTTGCCGGTCACGAGCGCCACGACCCGCCAGTGCGGATCCACGAGCCCGCGCTTCGCCGCCTCCTTGAGCCCAGCCCAGCTCGCCGCCGCGGCCGGCTCGGCGAACACGCCCGCCCCGCGCGCCAGCTCGCCGATCGCCGCCAGGATCGCGGCGTCGCTCACGGTCACGCCGAAGCCGCCGGACTCGCGGATCGCGCGGACCGCGGCCTCGCCGTCGCGAGGCAGGCTCACCGAGATCGAGTCGGCGACCGTCTCCCCCGACACGGGGCGGATCACGCCGTCGCCCGCGGCGGCCTGGACGATGGCGGCGCTGCCCTCGGCCTGCACCGCCAGCAGCTTCGGCGTGCGCTCGACGAGCCCCAGGCGCTGGAACTCGACGAAGCCCTTCCACACGCCGGAGAGGATGTTGCCGTCCCCCACCGGCACGACCACCAGATCGGGAACCTGCCAGCCGAGCTGCTCGCAGATCTCGAAGGAGACCGTCTTCTTCCCCTCGCGGGTGTACGGGTTGAAGCCGGTGTTGCGGTTGTACCAGCCGAAGCGGCGCGTGGCCTCGAGGCACAGGTCGAAGGCCTGATCGTAGGTGCCGTCCACCGCCAGCACCTCGGCGCCGAAGGTGAGGAGCTGGGCGATCTTGGCGCGCGGAGCCGCCTTGGGCACGAAGATGCGCGTGCGCAGCCCGGGGGCCGCGGCCAGCACCGCGGTGGCCGACGCGGCGTTGCCGGTCGAGGCGCCCGTGACCAGCTCGCGGCCGATCTCGCGGGCCCGCTGGAGCGCCACCGCGCTCGCCCGGCACTTGAACGAGGCGCTGGGGTTCCTGCCGTCGTCCTTGAGCAGGAGCGGCTGGGCGAGGCCCAGCTCGCGCGCCAGGCGCGGCGCGGGCACGAGCGGCGTCCAGCCCACGGGCGGCCCCTCCAGCCGCGCGCTCACGGGCAGGAGCGGCAGGTAGCGCCAGATCGTGCGCTCGCCGTCGCGCTCGAGCGCCGCGCGCGACCAGCCGCGCCTCACCGCGTCGAGATCGTACTCGACCAGCAGGTTCGCGCCGCACGCGGGACAGACGTAGCGGTCCTCGGCGAGCGCGGTCCGCTCGCCGCAGTGCACGCAGCGCAGGCCGGTCGCGGCCCCCGCCGGCCCGCTCACGCGACGATCCGCGTGCCGGTCTTGCCTTCCACGGCGGGCACCAGGTGCTGCGGGTCGGTGATGAGGGCCTCCTGGCCGCCGGCTTCGAGGAACTCGACGATCGCCTCGATCTTGGGCTTCATGCTCCCCGGCGCGAAGTGGCCCTCGCTCAGGTACCGCTTGGCCTCGGCCAGGGTCATGCGGCTCAGGTCCTGCTGGTTCGGCTTCTTGTAGTGGATGCTGACCTTCTCGACCGCGGTGGAGATGATGAGCAGGTCGGCCTTCAGCTCGCGCGCGAGCAGGCTCGTCGCCAGGTCCTTGTCGATCACCGCGGCGGCGCCCTTCAGCCGGCCCTGCTCGTCCTCGGTCACCGGGATCCCGCCACCGCCCACGGCCACGACCAGGATGTCGTGCTCGAGCAGCCGCCGGATCGCCTCCAGCTCGACGATCCGCCTGGGCCGCGGCGAGGCGACGACGCGGCGCCAGCCGCGCCCCGCGTCCTCGACCACGTCCCAGCCGTCCCGCTGCCGCCGCACCTGGGCGTCCTGCTCGTTCATGAACGAGCCGATCGGCTTCGACGGCTTGCGGAAGGCCGGGTCGGCGCGGTCCACCAGCACCTGGGTGACCACGGTGGCGACCAGCGGGTGCTCGGGCCAGTCCTTCATCTCGTTGTACATCGCCCGCTGCACCTGGTAGCCGATGGCGCCCTGCGTGTCGGCGCCGCAGGAGTCGAGCGGCACCTCGTGCAGCTCCTTGGCCGCCAGCTCGCTGCGGCGCAGGATGAAGCCCACCTGCGGCCCGTTGCCGTGCGTGACCACGATGCGGTAGCCCTTCTTCACCAGGCCCGCGATGTGCCGGCACGTCTCCTCGACCGCCGCGTACTGGTCCTCCACGGACTTGTGCGCCGCGTCCACGATCAGGGAGTTCCCCCCCACCGCCAGGATGGCCAGCTTCTTCCGCTCAGTCGCCATGTGCATGTCCTCGTGCACGCCCGGGCCATCGCGCCCGGACGATGATGGATGAGCCACGGTCGGCGCGGGCCGGCGGCCTCGGCTGCCGGCCCCGCCGCTGGATCAAGGCTGTCGCGCCACGCGCCTCAGTCGAGGGAGGCGAGCACGCCGGCGCGCTGGTTGAACTGCCGAATGAGGTCGTCCCACACCGGGACCTGCGCCCAGGTCTCGGTCCAGAAGTCGGGGTCCCAGAGCCGGGCCAGCTCCTCGGACGTCTTGCCCTGCTGCTCCACCCAGGTGAAGTACTTGAGGTGGTGGAGCCGCTTCCGGTCGTAGTAGGTCAGCTCCTGCAGGTAGTCGATCCCCGTGCCGCCGAGGTAGCGCTCGTAGTCGCGCGCCGCCTGCTCGCGGGTGTAGGGCCCCTGCTCCTCGCGCAGCTCGAGGATGCGCGACGCGTAGAGGTCCATCGAGTCGGTGAGCGGCGCGAACAGGACGTCGCGGCCGTCCAGCTCGAAGTACTTCGCCGTCTTGATCGCGGCCACCACGTTGGCGATGCCGGAGATGCCCACGAGCGGAAGCGTGGAGACGAGCGGCCGCGGCACGCCCTGGCTCTCGAGGAAGCGCGCGCCCTCCTCCTCGTTGAAGAGACGCAGGAGGCTCATGCACTGCTCGTCGTCGATGGCCGCCACCACGTCCGTGTTGCGCACGTTGTGCACCCAGGGCACGTGCTTGTCGCCGATGCCCTCGATGCGGTGGGCGCCGAAGCCGTTGAGGAGGAGCGTCGGGCACTGCAGGGCCTCGGACGCCACCACCTTGACGTGCGGGAACTTCGTGCGCAGGTAGTCGCCCGCGGCGATCGTGCCGGCCGAGCCGGTGGCCGAGATGTAGGCCGCGAGCCGGCTGTCGGGTCTGCGGATCTGCTCGAAGACCTCCTCGATGATCGAGCCCGTCATGGTGTAGTGCCAGGCGGCGTTCCCGAACTCCTCGAACTGGTTGAAGATCGAGACCGCCCCGCCGCGCTGCTTCCGCAGCTCCCAGCACTTGTCGTAGATCTCCTTCACGTTCGACTCGGTGCCCGGCGTGGCGATGATCTCGTCCGTGCCGATCGCCCGCAGCCACTCGAAGCGCTCCTTCGACATGCCCTCGGGCAGGATCGCGATCGCCTTGCAGCCGAGGAGCGCACTGTCGAACGCGCCGCCGCGGCAGAAGTTGCCGGTGGAGGGCCAGGCGGCCTTGTGCAGCTCGGGGTCGAACTCGCCGGTGACGAGGCGCGGCACGAGACAGCCGAAGGCGGCTCCGACCTTGTGCGCCCCGATCGGGAAGTACTTGCCGATGAGGCCGACGATGCGCGCCGGGACGCCGGTGATCTCGCTGGGGAACTCGAGCCAGTTGCCGCGGTTGAAGAGGCCGCCCTTCTCGATCGGCTCGTTCTTCCAGGTGATGCGGAAGAGGTTCAGGGGGTCGACGTCCTGCAGCCCGACGCCGGCGAGGCGGCGCTTGATCTGGTCGGGGATCCGGCTGGGATCCCTCTGCTCGGCGAAGGTGGGGATGATGATGCCGCGCTCGCGGCAGCGCTTGGCCGTCTTCGCCAGCACGGCCTCGTTGATCGTCGGGTGAACCGGCATGCAGCGGACTCCTTTGGGTGCGGGGAAAGGGCAAAAAGGCCGTGAGACTTTAGCGGACCGAGGCGGGATGGGCAAATGAAGCGGGCGCGGCCGGCGCGATCCGAGCGGGAGACGCGGTCGCCACGCCGGGAGCGCCCGTCCCCAGCGCTTCGGGACTACTCCTGCCCTCCGCCGAGATGTAGAGTAACCGCCGAGGACATGGGTGCGGATGGAGTTCCATTCCCACGGCCGAGGTCCCTGCCATGAGTACCGAGCGCTCGAAGAAGCCTCCCAAGACATCCCGACACAAGCTCCCCCCTCGCAGGCGCGCCGTCTCGGCGCGCGCTCGGCTGAGCGCCCGCGCCAAGGCGGTCAAGGCGCGGCCCGAGTCGTCCTTCCCCATCGTCGGCGTCGGCGCCTCGGCCGGCGGCTTCGAGGCCTTCTCGCAGCTGCTGAAGAGCCTGCCGGCGGACACCGGCATGGGATTCGTGCTCGTCCAGCACCTGGACCCCGACCACCCCAGCGCCCTCACCGAGCTGCTCTCGCGGGTGAGCCCCATTCCGGTCCGCGAGGTGCGGAACGGCGTCGCCGTGGAGCCGAACCAGGTCCACGTCATCCCGCCCAACGTGAACATGTTCATCAGCCGGGGCATCCTGCGGCTCCGGCGGCGGCCCGACACCTCGCCGCACCGCAGCATCGACATCTTCCTCGAGTCCCTGGCGCAGGACCAGAAGACGCAGGCGATCGGCGTGATCCTCTCCGGCTCCGCCACGGACGGCACGCGGGGCCTCGAGGCCATCAAGGCCGAGGGCGGGATCACGTTCGCCCAGGACGAGAAGTCCGCCCGCTACGACAGCATGCCCCGCAGCGCCATCGCCTGCGGCTGCGTCGACTTCGTCCTCACTCCCCCACAGATCGCCCAGGAGCTGGGACGCCTGGGCAAGCACCCGATCGTGCTGCCGGCCATTCCGCCCGTGTCGCAGCCGCTCGAGGAGCCGTCCGACTACGGGAAGATCCTGGGGATCCTCCGCAAGCGCATGCACCTGGACTTCACTCTGTACAAGCCCAGCACCCTGCACCGGCGGGTCCACCGGCGCATGGCGCTCACCAAGAAGGCCACGCTCGCGGACTACGTGAAGTTCCTGGTGGAACGACCCGGCGAGGTCGAGACCCTCTACCAGGACCTGCTCATCACGGTCACCAGCTTCTTCCGTGATCCCGCGGCCTACGTTGCGCTCAAGTCGAAGGTCTTCCCCCGCATCACGCGCCGTCTGAGCCCGGACGATCCGATCCGCATGTGGGTGGTGGGCTGCTCCACGGGCCAGGAGGCCTACTCGATCGCGATGGCCTTCCTGGAGTACGCCGAGGAGCGGCGGGGCACGCTGCCCCTGCAGATCTTCGCGACGGACGTGAGCGAGGAGGCGCTGGAGCGCGCGCGGACGGGCTACTTCCCCAAGCCGCTCGTCGCGGAGGTGTCGCCCGAGCGTCTGCGCCGCTTCTTCGTCGAGGCCGACGGCGGCTATCGCGTCGGCAACAACCTCCGTGAGCTGTGCGTGTTCGCCCGGCACAACGTGCTCGCGGATCCGCCCTTCTCGCGCATGGACCTGATCAGCTGCCGCAACCTGCTCATCTACCTCGAGCCGGAATCGCAGAAGAAGCTGATGCCCAGGTTCCACTACGCGCTCAAACCCGGGGGCTTCCTCTGGCTCGGCTCCTCGGAGAGCGTGGGCAGCTTCGGAAACCTGTTCACCGCCCAGGACAAGCGCCGCAAGATCTACAGCAAGAAGCCGGTCCTCACGCAGCACGCCTTCGCCCCCGGCCGCCTCGACACGCGGGAGCAGTTCGCGGCGCACCCGAAGGCGGGAGCGGCCGTGGCGGCCCTCCGGGAGCAGGACGGCGAGCGCGAGGCCGATCGGCTCATGCTCGCGCGCTATGCGCCCGTCGGCGTGCTCATCAACGCCGACATGGACGTGCTCCAGTTCCGGGGCGACACCGGACCGTACCTGAAGCCGCCGGAGGGCCGCCCGTCTGCCAACCTGCTCAAGTTGATGCGCGAGGGCCTCATGCTCCCGGTCCGCGCGGCGGTGCAGAAGGCCAGACGGGAGAACGTCACCGTGCGAAAGGAAGAGGTGCCCGTCCGGCAGAACGGCGGCACCCGCCCGGTGAACGTGGAGGTCATCCCCCTCCGGAACGTGCCGCGCCACAGCAAGCAGTTCCTCGTGATCTTCGAGCCGCAGGGCGCGACCGCGCCGGGCGCGGGGCCCAGACAGCCAGGCATCCGGAAGGCACGTGCCGAGGCCCGGGGCTCCGCGGAAACCGCTCGCGGCGAGGCCGAAGCGCTGACCCCCACCGTGCGCCGGCTCCGTCAGGAGCTGTCCGACACCAAGGACTACCTGCAGACGGTCATGGAGCAGTACGAAGCCGCCAACGAGGAGCTCCAGTCCGCCGGCGAGGAGGCGCAATCCAGCAACGAGGAGCTGCAGAGCATCAACGAGGAGCTGGAGACGTCGAAGGAGGAGCTGCAGGCGACGAACGAGGAGCTGACGACCCTCAACGAGGAGCTGCAGAACCGCAACCGCGAGGTCGACCAGCTCAACAACGACCTGCTCAACCTGCTGACCAGCGCCAGCATTCCCATCCTCATGCTCGGGCCCGACCTGCGCATCCGGCGACTGACCCCGATCACGGAGCGCACGCTGCGCATCCTGCCCACGGACGTCGGCCGCTCGATCGGCGACCTCAAGCTGAGCGTGGACATTCCCGAGCTGGAGCCGCTGGTCAGGGAGGTCATCGACACCGTGCACCCGCGGGAGAAGGAGATCCTCGGTCCCGACGGGCGCTGGTACACCCTGCTGATCCGGCCGTATCGCACGACGGAGAACCAGATCGACGGCGCGGTGGTCGCACTGCTGGACGTGGACGCGCTCAAGCGCAGCGAGCAGCAGAGCCGCGAGGGCCGCGAGTACGCTCAGGCGCTGGTGGACACCGTCCGCGAGGGGCTGCTCGTGCTCGACAGCCAGCTCGTGGTGCGCGGAGCCAACGACTCCTTCTACCAGATGTTCCAGATGAGCCGCGGCGAGGCCGAAGGACGTTCCGTCTTCGGCCTGGCTCGTGGCGAGTGGGACATTTCCGCCCTGCACACGCTGCTCGAGGAGAGGCTGAGGAAGAGCCCCTCGGTCGAGGGCTTCGAGGTGGACCACGCGTTCGCCCGGCTGGGCCGGCGCATCCTGCTGCTGAACGCCCGGCGGGTGGCGCGTCAAGAGCTGGGCGAGCTGATCCTGTTGGCCATCGAGGACGTCACCGAGCGGCGCCACGCCGAGCGCAACGTGAGGGCCTCGGAGGTCCGCTACCGCCGACTCTTCGAAGCGGCCGGGGACGGCATCGTGATCCTGGACCCGGAGACCCTCCGGATCATCGACGCGAATCCCGTCATGAGCGATCTCGTCGGCGCCTCGCGGGAGGAGCTGCTGGGAAGGAGCCTCGGCGACATCGGGCTCCTCGGGAGCGACGAGACCGAGAGTGCCATCGTCGAGAAGCTGCTCGCCGACGGCTACCTGCGCGGCGAGGATCGCACGGTGCGGACGCGTGGCGGCGAACGCCGCGAGGTCGAGCTGGTCGGCACGCTCTACGACGAGGGTGACCGCCGCGTGATCCAGTGCAACCTCCGCGACCTCACCGAGAGCAAGCGGGCCGAGCTGCTGCGGGAGAGCGAGGAGCGCCTGCGGCTCGCGAACGAGACCGCGGGCGTCGCGACCTTCGAGATCGACTTCGAGAAGGACATGCTGCGCTTCTCGCCCGAGGCGGCGGCCCTGCTCGGCACGGCGGCGACGGAGCCCGAGGTGGCGGGGGCCGGCTCGCGGTTCATCCACCCGGACGACCAGCCCGAGTGGCGACGTCGGCTCGAGGCGCTGCAGGAGCCGGACGACGGCGGCGTGATGCGCTGCGTGCTGCGCACGACGCCGAGGGGCGACGACACGCGCTGGACGTCCCTGATCGCGCGGGCCTACTTCCGCGACACCGCCGACGGCCGCAAGGCGGTTCGGGCGATCGGGACCGTTCAGGACATCACGGATCGCAAGCTCCTCGAGGACCGGCTGGCCCATGCGCAGAAGATGGAGGCGATCGGCCTGCTGGCGAGCGGCATCGCGCACGACTTCAACAACCTGCTCGTGGGCGTCATCGGGAACGCCAGCCTGCTCCAGGAGGTCCTCCCCGGCGACAACGAGGTGCAGCCCGTGCTGGCCCGCATCGTGAGCGCAGGCCAGCACGCGACCTTCCTCACGCGGCAGCTCCTGGCCTACGCGGGCAAGGGGGCGGTCGAAGCCGAGCCGGTGGACCTGTCGCAGGTCGTTCGCGACAGCGTCGAGCTGCTGCGCTCGACGATCCCGAGCAAGATCGAGCTCAAGCTGTCGCTGGCCGAATCGCTGCCGCCGGTGCGCGCCGATCACAGTCAGATCGAGCAGGTGTTCATGAACCTGGTGCTGAACGCCTCGGAGGCCATCGGAGGCGAGGCGGGCTCGATCACGGTCGAGACCGGCACGCGCGAGCTGCGAGAGCGGATGCTGAACCCCGAGACCGGCGTCGAGCTGCGAGCGGGCCCCTACGTCGTCCTGGAGGTGAGGGACACCGGGTGCGGGATGGACGAGCAGACGCGGCGTCGCATCTTCGACCCGTTCTTCACGACCAAGTTCGTCGGGCGCGGACTGGGGCTCGCCGCGGTCAGCGGCATCGTGCGCGGGCACGGCGGGGCGATCGAGGTGAGCAGCGAGGTCGGGCGCGGCAGCCGCTTCACCGTGCTCCTGCCGGTCACGGAGACGAAGAGTGGCCCGACCGAGGGGAAGCCCCAGCCGGTGACCGACCTGCGCGGCACGGGCACCATGCTGCTCGTGGACGACGAAGAGGTCGTCCGCAACATGGCCAGCGCGGCCCTGACGAGGATGGGGTACGACGTGCTGCTCGCGGCGAACGGTCCCGAGGCCCTGAAGTGCCTCCGGGAATCGGCTGGGTTCGTGACGCTCGTGATCCTGGATCTGGGCATGCCGGGAATGGGCGGCGCGGAGGTGCTGCCCGAGCTGCGGGAGATTCGACCCGATCTCAAGGTGGTGATCTCGAGCGGCTACACCGAGTCCGAGGCCATGCGGATGTTCCAGGGCATGCGCGTGTCGGGCTTCATCCAGAAGCCGTACACGACCACCCAGCTCGCCGAGCAGGTGAAGGCGGCGATCGGCTGACGGCCGGCGGTCGGCGCCTCGCCCGTCGCTCCGCGGGTGGACAGCCCCCGAGCCGAGCGGTAGCATCGGACGCCAATTTTGCGTTCCGCGTCCCTCGCATCCCTGGAAGGAGTGATCATGAATCCGGTTTCCTCCGCTCCGCCGGTTCCCGGCCGCGCCGCCCTCGCCGCCCTGTTCGGCCGCAGCCTGCTGCTGACCCGCGACTGGACCACGCCCGAGCTGGAGACCCTGATGGCCGTCATCCAGCGTTTCGCCGCGCTCGATTTCGCCGGCAAGTCCACGGCGCTCTTCCGCGACGAGTTGGGCTGGGCCCTCTTCTTCGACCAGTCGACGCGCACCAAATCGGCCTGGGCTGGTGCCTGCGCGCGCCTCGGGCTCTCCCCGGTGATCGTGGACGGCGGCTCCACCCAGGTCTCGCACGGCGAGACGGCGGTCGAGACGGGCGCCATGCTGGGCATGAACTCCCACGCGCTGGGCGTGCGCCACGACATGATCCTCGGCGAGGGCAACAGCTTCATGCGCGACGTGAAGCAGGGGATCGACGACTACCTCGCCGCCACGAAGAACCCGCGCAAGGTGCCGGTCGTGAACCTGCAGTGCGACATCGACCACCCCACCCAGACGCTCGCCGACCTGATGTGGATGCGCGAGTGCAATCCGAACGGGCTCAAGGGCAAGAAGATCGCGATCTCGTGGGCCTACTCGCCCTCGTACGCCAAGCCGCTGTCGGTGGCGCAGGGCTGCTCGATGCTGTTCACGCGCTTCGGCGCGGACGTGACGCTCGCGTTCCCCGAGGGCTACCACCTCATGCCCGACACGATGGAGTTCGCCACGGCCAGCGCGAAGACCTCCGGTGGCTCGTTCAAGATCACGCACTCGATGGACGAGGCGTTCGCGGGCGCCGACATCGTCTACCCCAAGTCGTGGGGCCCGTACGAGCTGATGCTCCAGCGCGTCGAGGCCAACAAGACGAAGGACAAGGCGAAGCTCGCCGAGATCGAGAAGGCGGCTCTCGAGGGCAACGCGAAGCACAAGGACTGGATCTGCGACGAGCGGCGCATGGGGCTCACGAGGGGCGGCAACGCGCTCTACATGCACCCGCTGCCCGCCGACATCGGCGCCGAGGTCTCGCACGGCGTGATGCGCAAGCACTCCGTGAACGTCGCCCGCCAGGCGCAGTACAAGATGTACGCGATCATGGCGCTGCTCGCGGTGGCCAAGACGCCGAACCTCGCCTCGCGCCTCGAGGCGCTCGCGAAGTAGCCCGGACGCGCCGCCGCGGCGCGCCGGAGAGAAGACGACGAGCCGGACTGCGAGAAGCGGTCCGGCTCGCTCGTTCGCGGCGCGCTCAGGCGCTCCGCATCTCCACGGCGATGGCCGGCGGCGTGCGCAGCGTCTGGAGCACGACGCAGTAGCGCTCGGTGAGCCGGAGCAGCGTGGCGCGCTGCTCCTCCGTGACGTCGCCGTCGAGCTCGAAGCGCAGGCGCACGGCGCGGAAGCCCACCGGAGCGTCCTTCGCCACGCCGAGCGTGCCACGGAAGTCGAGGTCGCCCTCGGCGACCACGCGCGCGTCGCGCAGCGGCACGCCGATCGCGGTCGCCACCGCGCGCAGCGTGACGCCGGCGCACGCCACCAGCGCCTCGAGCAGCATGTCGCCCGAGCACGCGGCGCCGCCGTCGCCGCCGGTCGCAGGGTGCAGCCCGGCCTCGACCAGCGCCTTGCCGGTCTCGACGCGGCACGTGATCCCCTCGCCCGCTCGGCCCTCGGCGCGCAGCGTGACGAGTGCCGCGCCCGGCTCCTCGCGGTAGCGCTCCTTGAGCGGAGCCTGCAAAGCCTTCAGTCGCTCGGCATCGTGCTGCGCGACGCGACGCTCGCGGCGGAGGGCGATCTCGACTTCCGCGGCACGCTCGGCGTGTCGAAGGAGGTGCCGGTGGGCTTCCAGCGCATCCGCCTCACCGCGACGCTCGACACCGACGCGAGCCCCGAGCAGCTCGACACGCTGATGCGGCTCACCGAGCGCTACTGCGTCGTGTTCCAGAC
>JAWOLC010000091.1:0-20465 GCA_033853925.1 Candidatus Eiseniibacteriota bacterium | reverse complement strand
CCGCGCCCCGTCTTCGTCGCTCTCGCCGCGCTGGCGGCGATCGGGCTCGTGGCGATCGCCTACCGCGTGGCGCTGCGCCCCAGGCCTCGTCCGGCGGCGGAGCCCGTCTCGCTCCTGGCGGCGCGGGACAGCGCCGGCGCGGCCCTGGGCGCCATGGACTGGCCGCGCCTCGGGCGCTGGCTCCTGCCCCTGCTCGCCAGCGAGCCCAGGAACTCCGTCTACCTGCGCGAGCTGGGCATCGCCCTGCACAACGTGGCCTGGACGGGCACGGAGTACGGTCGCCAGCGCTCGGCCACCCGCACCAGCCTGGATCGGGTGATGGCCGACGCCCGGGCGCTCGCCCTGCTCGATTCGGCCGCGGCCAACGCCGAGAATCTGGAGGACTGGGCGCTCTCGCGCGAGCGGTCCGGGGCGATCTACGAGACCCTCGGACTGCCCCTGGATGCCCTGGGGGTCTACGCCGATCTCCGCCAGCGCGAGCCGGGCTACACCTCGGTGCTGGGCCGCGTGAGCTACGTGCTGAGCCTGCTCCGCGATCCGCTGCATCCGCCCGCCACGGGCTCCGCCCCGACGCTGGACGTGCAGGCCCGGTAGGAGGCGGGCGCGGGCCGCTACCGCTCGTACTCCCGGACCACGCGGTAGAGGGCGTCGCGCTGCACCGGGATCTTTCCCGCCTCGCGGATGGTCTGGACCAGCGCGTCCTCGGCGAGGCCGCTGGGGCTGCGCGCGCGCGCCGCGTGCGCCACCTTCTCGGCGCCGACGGTGCCGTCCAGGTCGCTGGCGCCGAAGTCGAGGGCCACGCCGGCCGTGTCGCGGCCGAGCATGACCCAGTAGCTCTTCACGTGCGGCACGTTGTCCAGGACGAGCCGCGAGACGGCGATGGTCTTGAGATCCTCGATGGCCGAGGCCTGGCGGCGCACGAGCCCCGTCTCTCCCGGCTGGAAGGCGAGCGGCACGAAGGCGAGGAAGCCCGGCGCCCGTTCCTCCAGCTCGCGCAGGAGGAGCAGGTGCTGGACGCGCTCGGCGCGCGTCTCGACGTGCCCGTAGAGCATCGTCGCGTTCGACGGGATCCCCAGGCGGTGCGCGCTCTCGTGGATCTCGAGCCAGCGCCGCGCGCCGATCTTCTGGCGGAACAGCTCGCGCCGCACGCGCTCGCTGAAGATCTCGGCCCCGCCGCCCGGCAGCGCCTGGACGCCGGCGCGCCGCAGCTCGCCGAGCACCCACTCGACCGGCCGCCGGGTGAGCCGGCAGAAGTAGTCGATCTCCACCGCCGTGTAGGCCTTCACCTGCACGTCCGGCTTCTTCTCCTTCACCCAGCGCACCACGTCCAGGTAGTCGTCGAACCGCCAGCGGGGATGCAGGCCGCCGGTGACGTGGATCTCGGTGATCTCGGGATCCACGTGGGCGAGGATCTGCTCCTTCGTGAGCGTGTACGCGCCGGGGTCGCCCGGCTTCCTCGCGTAGTCGCAGAAGCGGCAGGCCAGCACGCAGAGGTTCGTGGGGTTGAGCTGGCGGTTGACGGTGAAGTAGACGCGCTCGCCGTGCAGGTCGCGGGCGTAGGCGTCGGCGAGGCGGCCCAGCTCGAGGAGGGGCGCGTCGAAGAGGCGGACGCCTTCCTCCGCGGTCAGCCCCCGGCCGTCGAGCAGGGCGCGCCGGGCCGCGGCCACCGCGGGATCGCGCGGCTGGAAGGCGGCCACGTGGACGGGCTCTCGGCGCTGCAAGCGGGCCTCCGCGGATGGAGCGAGCGCAGGAGTATAGCCGGGAGCGGAAGAGCGCGTCGAATCCGGCGCGAACGGCGTGGGGGGCGTGCTATCGGCCCCGGTACACGTCGGTGCTGAGGTACTTGAGGCCCGAGTCGGCCAGCAACGTGACCACCCTGGCGCCCGGCCCCAGCCGCTCGCCCACGCGGATCGCGGCGATCACGTTCGCTCCCGAGGACGTCCCGGCGAACAGGGCCTCCTCCCGCGCGATGCGCCGGGTCATGTCCTTGGCGTCGGCGGTCGGGACCGCCAGGATCTCGTCCACGAGCGTCGGCTCCCAGAGGGGCGGCGTGTAGCCGATCCCGACTCCCTCGATCTTGTGCGGCCCCGGCCGGCCTCCCAGCAGGACCGCGGACTCGGTGGGCTCGACGGCGACGATCCGGATGCTCGGCTTGTGGCGCTTCAGCACCGTGGCGACCCCCCGCAGGGAGGCCGCCGTGCCCACGCAATGGACGAAGGCGTCGATCTCGCCCCCCGTCTGAGTCCAGATCTCCTCGCCCAGGGGGAAGTAGCCGGCGACGCTGTCGAGGTTGTTGAGCTGGTCGGTCCAGTAGGTGTGAGGCTCCCGGCTCAGTCCGCGGGCGACCTCGATCATGTCCAGGATGAGCTTCTTGGTGGTGAGTCCTCCCTCGCTCGGGACGAGCGTCAACTTCGCGCCCAGCGCCGCCATGTGATCGCGCTTCTCCTGGCTGAACGCGTCGGAGCTGACGATGTGGATGGGATAGCCCCTGGCCGCGCAGACCAGGGCCAGCGACGCCCCCGTGCTCCCGCCCGTGTACTCGATGACCGTGTCTCCCGGGTTCAGCCGGCCGTCCGCCGCCGCCCGGGAGATCACCGCCTGCGCCATCCGGTCCTTCATGCTGCCGGTGGGGTTCTCCCACTCGAGCTTCGCGAAGATCTCCGCGCCGTTGGCCGGCACGACTCCGCGGAGGCGAACGAGCGAGGTGTTGCCGATGGCTTCGAGGATGTCCATGGCTTGGGCCTTCCCAGGTGGCGGGCTCACGGGCCCCGCGGGCTCGACGTGTCGCGCGGCTATGCGACCTCCGCCCCGTTCTCGAGGAGAAGCTGCTTCAGGATCGAGCGGTGGCAGCGGTTCTCGTCCTGGCAGTAGCACCCCACGGAGAAGTCGCACGTGCGCGAGAGCGCGGCCAGCAGCGCCAGGTCGTGCTTGGCCGCGGGGCTGGCCATCTCGGCCCTGTACCGCCGCTTGAAGCGCGACCACTGCGCCGGCGAGGCGGCGGCCTGACCCAGCTTCATCGTGGCGACGCTGGGGGCCAGGTTCGGGAACCACACGTCGTACCAGTCCTGCTTGGCGAACAGCGCCTTCGGCACGCCCCGCGGCGGGCGCCGGACCGTGCCGATGCGTGTTCCTTCACCCGCCGCACGCGGGGTTCCGAGGCGGACGACTCGCACGCTCATGGGCGACTCCAGGGATGAGAGGGGGGCGGCCTGCGGGCGATGTCGCGAGTATCGGTCCGGAGGCGCGAGTCCGGCAAGGGACGCTCCGAGGGCGGCCGTCTCCTCAGCCGCACTTCGCCGCCAGCACTGCACGCCGCCGCCGGCCGCCGCAGGTCGCGGCCGGCGCCGCACTTCGCCACCAGCACCGCACTTCGCCGCCAGCACTGCACGCCGCCGCCGGCGCCGCGCGGCCCTGACGGCCCGCACGCGACCGAGCCCGGCGCCACTGCGCGCCGGGCTCCTGTCGCGCTCCCGCCCGGTCAAGAGTCGGGAGGCAGAAGGGCTCGTGGCCCCGGCTCAGAGGTTCCAGTAGTACGACACCTTCGCGAGGAAGATGTTGTTGGGCTTCGCCGTGACGAGCCGGTCGAAGGCCCGGCGGAATTCGAGGCCGCCGAGCAGGTCCTCGTTCGTCCGCTCCTGCGTCCAGACGAGGAAGAGCGTGGACCCCGGCTGGTACTCCCAGCGCAGGACCGCGTTCCCGCGGAGCGACTTGAAGCTGAAGTCCGGATCGTCGAATTCGAAGACCGTGCCGCCCCCGCCGGGGCTCACCGTCACCGTGCCGTCCGCGCGCGTGATGGTCGAGCCCAGGTCGCCCCGCTCGTAGTGCACGAACTCCAGGCTGCGGGCGCGCTCCAGCTCCTTCAAGTCCGTGTAGCGCCCCGACGAGACGAGCGGCTGGAGGAAGGTCTGGAGCGACAGGTTGGGGGCGAAGGAGACGTTGAGCCGGATGTTGGCCGAGATCGTGGTCTGGTCGAGGCGGGCGAACAGGTAGCGCTGGCCGCCGAAGTCGGCGGGTACGTGCCCGGGATCGGCCACGCTCGTCACGTACTGGTTGTCCTCCACGGTGCGATCCACCTCGGGCCCCACCTGGATCGAGAAGTTCGACGCCGGCTTCCACTCCGCGGCCGGGTTCACGTAGGTCTTGATCGAGCGCGTGGACGGCGTCGTGTAGCTGCCGCAGTAGAGCGAGTAGACGAGCCCCCGGCGCCCGTCGGTGACGACGCTCGCGTCGTACTGGTACCCACCGGGGCGCAGACCGAGGGGACCGCCGCGCGTGAGCCGGTCGTCGAGCACGCCCGGGTTCCAGGCCACGTCCCCCTCGATCGCCGTGTCGTCGTCGAGCACCACGCGCCCGGTGACGTAGACCCCGGACGACACCGTGTTCCAGCCGTAGTCCCAGCCGCCGAAGACCGCGCCGAGGAGCTGCGCGTACTTGCGCCAGCCGCGCGGCTTGCTCCACATGTAGCCGTAGCCGCTGTGCGCGTTGACGACGTCCGCACGCGACATGAAGCCCATGTCGTTGACGTCGAACTTGGGGCTGATGATGCCGATCGCCGAGTTCGAGCGGAAGTCTCCGTCCTGCTTGTTGAGCCAGAGCCGGGCGCCGTAGCCGGTGAGCGAGGTGGCGCTGCTGTCCACGCCCAGGTACGACGCGTCCGGGCGCTGCAGGTAGTGGCGCGAGTCGGTCTGCACGCCGATCATGCGCTCCGCGGTCCCGGCCACGCGCGACATCACCGCCCAGCCCGAGAGCACCCACGTCTTCTTCCGGTCCAGGAAGTGCCAGCCGTCGAGCCCCGTCATCAGGGACTGGCGGTTGAGCTGGCCCTCGAGGCCGTCGTGGCCGAAATCCCTCGCCGCCAGCGTGGTCATGAACCCGAGGCCGTTGTAGCGGTCGGGGAACTCCTTCTGCGTGCGCGCCACGCCGTAGTAGGTCGGCGGCTCCACCGCCAGGCGCGAGCGCCTCCCGCCCACGGCGTAGTCCGCGGTCTCCTCGGAGGTGAGCGCGTGCAGCGTGCCGAAGTTCCACGACGGCGCGAGCTTCCCCGTCAGCTTCGCCGCCCCGAGGATGCGCGTCGCCACCGGCACGTCGCTGAACTGGGTGTCGTCGGGCAGGCTCCCCTGCGGCGCCCGCCCGACCCGCCGCGTGTAGAAGAAGGTGGGCTCCGGCCAGTTGAAGCTCCAGTAGTCGTTGGCCCCCTCGTTGCCGAAGCCGAAGATGCGCGCGTTCTCGGTGAAGAAGGGGCGCTTCTCCTCGAAGTAGGTCTCGACGTCGGAGAGGTTCACGACCGCGGGGTCCACCTCGACCTGGCCGAAGTCGGGGTTCACGGTGGCGTTGAGCGTCAGGCCGTTGCCCACCGGCATGCGCAGGTCGGCGCCCGAGGCCGGGGTGTAGCGGGAGCCGTCGTGGAAGGGATCGCCCCGGTCGTGCGCCAGGTACTCGGCCTTCCCCGTCACGTAGGGCAGCACTTCGATCGCCGTGGTGTGGTGCCCGTTCTCGAGGCCCACGAGGTGGGGGAAGCGCGAGCAGAAGCCGCTCCCGTTCCGGGGCGTGAAGGCGAGGAAGTCGGATTCGTTGCGCCGGCCGAGGAGGCGCTTGAAGTCGATGCCCCAGACCTGCTCCGCGCCGGGCCGGAAGCGGAGCTGCGAATAGGGAATCCTGAACTCGCAGGTCCAGCCCGTCGCCCCTTCCCGTGCCCTCGAGGCGGCGGCGTCCTCGCGCCGGGCGCGCGCCACCCACACGCCGTCCCAGGAGGCGTCGTCCCAGCCGTCGTTGAAGAGCGTGCCGTCGTAGAGGACGCCGGCGGGGTTGATGCCGAAGTAGTAGCCGCTCCGATGGTCGTGGAAGGGGTCGAGGTAGACCATGAAGCGATCGGAGGAGGTGACCAGGTCGCGCCGCACGAGCAGGGCGATGATGGAGTCGGGCTGCGAGTCCCAGCAGCGCGCGGCGACGTAGAGCGCCTCGTCGTCGTAGGCCACCCAGACCCAGGTGCTCTCGGTGGGGGCCGCGCCCTCGTGCGGGTCGCTCTGCGTGAGGCGCCGCACGGCCGGCGGCCCCTGCCAGACGGCCTCGTCCAGCCGTCCGTCCACGACCACGGCCGCGGCCAGCCGCACGGCGCGCACGGGCGGCAGCGAGTCGCTCGCCGGAGGCGTGGACGCCCGCGCGGCGGGTGCCAAGGCCCCCAGGACCAAGAGGAGCGGAATGACGGCCAGACGCATCGCCGATGTTCCTCGACGAGGGGGTAGGAGTCGGCGCCGGGGGCGGCCCAGCGGCTTCCAGGAGACGAACGGACGAAGGAAGCGCGAGACGGCCTCGCGGCCAGTGCCCGGCCGGCGACCGGCCGACAAGATCGCACGGAGCGACGCCGAGACGACGGGAAAGACCGCCCGACGCACCACCTTGGCGGACGAACCCCTCCATCCGCCATACGAGCGCGCGCCGGCGGTCGCGAGCGAAGGGCTGGCAGAACGCGCGCGGGCGGCGGGAGGGCACGGCCTGGAGATCGTGGCGGCCATGAGGAGTCAGATCTCGAAGTGGTACGTCACCTTGGCGAGGAAGATGTCGTCGGGCTTCGCCGTCACCAGCCGGTCGAACGAGCGGGCGAACTCGAGGCCGTCGAACAGGTCGTCGTTCGTGCGCTGCTGCGTCCAGACCAGGAAGAAGGTCGAGCCGGGGCGGTACTCCCAGCGCAGGACGACGTTCCCGCGCAGCGACTTGAAGTTGAAGGTCGGCTCGCTCAGGGACTCGAAGACCGTGGGGAAGTCCACCGGATCCGGGTAGAGGACCTGGGCCACGGGGTCGTACGTGGAGTGGTGGAGGAAGTCGTAGCTGCGCGACCGCGCCAGCTCCTTGTAGTCGGAGTACCGGCCCGAGGACACGAGGGGCTGGACATAGGTCTGGACCGACAGATTGGGCGTGAGCGAGACGTTGAAGCGGATGTTCGCCGAGACCGTCGTCTCGTCGAGCCGGGCGAAGACGTAGTGGTTGCCGCCGAAGTCCGCGGGCGTCCCGGGCCCGGCGACCGTCGCGACGTAGTGGGCGTCGTCCACGTTGCGGTCCACCTCCGGCCCGACCTGGACGGACCAGTTCGGCTTCGGGGTCCAGGTCACCGTCGGCGCGAGGGCGGTGGTGAAGGAGCGGGTCGCGGGGATCCAGTAGCTGTTGAAGGCGACGGAGTAATAGACGCGCTTGTGGCTGTCGGTGGTGAGCGTCCCGTCGTACTGCTGGCCGGGGTTCGTGAGGGCCAGCGGGCCGCCGCGGGTGAGGAGGTTGTCCACGTAGCGCGGGTTGTAGGCCGCGTCGACGTCGAGCTGGGTGTTGCCGGCGGTCTGGATGCGGGCCGCGGCGTACTCCCCGGCCAGGGTCTCGTTCCAGTCGAAGTCGCGGCTCTCGAAGACGGCCGCCCACACGTGCATGTACTTGCGCCAGCCGTTCGGCTTCGTCCACTTGTAGCCGATGCCCGCGTGCCCGTTGATCAGGTCCGAGCGCGGCTGGAAGCCGATGTCGTTGTCGTCGAACTTGGGATCCATGAAGCCGATCGCCGAGTTCGAGAACCAGTTCCCCTCCTGCTTGTTGAGCCACACGCGGGCGCCGTAGCCGGTGAGCGAGGTGGCGCTGCTGTCCACGCCCAGGTGCCGCGCGTCCGGGCGCTGCAGGTAGTGGCGCGGGTCGGTCTGCACCGCGATCATCTCCGTCGGCGTGCCGCCCACGCGGGTCATCGCCGCCCAGCCCGAGAGCACCCACGTCTTCTTCCGGTCCAGGAAGTGCCAGCCGTCGAGCCCCGTCATCAGGGACTGGCGGTTGAGCTGGCCCTCGAGGCCGTCGTGGGCGAAGCTGCGGTCCACGAGGGTGGTCATCAGGCCCAGGCCGTTGAAGCCCCCCGGAAATTCCTTCTGCGTGCGCGCCACGCCGTAGTAGGTGAGCGGCTCCACCGCCAGGCGCGAGCGCGTCCCGCCCACGACGTAGTCCGCGGTCTCCTCGGAGGTGAGCGCGTGCAGCGTGCCGAAGTTCCACGACGGCGCGAGCTTGCCCGTCAGCTTCGCCGCCCCGAGGATGCGCGTCGCCACCGGCACGTCGCTGAACTGGGTGTCGTCGGGCAGGCTCCCCTGCGGCGCCCGCCCGACCCGCCGCGTGTAGAAGAACTTGGGGTCGTACCAGTTGAAGTTCCAGTAGTCGCTGGCCCCCTCGTTGCCGAAGCCGAAGATGCTGGCGTTCTCGGTGAAGAAGGGGCGCTTCTCCTCGAAGAAGGTCTCCACGTCGGAGAGGTTCACCACCGCGGGGTCCACCTCGACCTGGCCGAAGTCGGGGTTCACGGTGGCGTTGAGCGTCAGGCTGTTGCCCACCGGCATGCGCAGGTCGCCGCCCAGGCCGGGAGTGTAGCGCGAGCCGTCGTGCAGGGGATCGCCCGCGTCGGGAATCTGGTACTCGGCCTTCCCCGTCATGTAGGGCAGCGCCTCGATCGCGGCCGCATGGTTCCCGTTCTCGAGGCCCAGCAGCTCGGGGAAGCGCGAGCAGAAGCCGCTCGCCCGCTTGGGCGTGAACACGACCCAGTCCTGCTCCGCGTTCCGGGCGATGTCCCGGCGGAAGTCGATCCCCCACACCTGCTCGCTGCCCCGCCGAAAGCGCATCTGCGAGAAGGGGATCTTCATCTCCAGGGTCCACCCCTGGGCATCGCGACGGGCGCGGCCCTCCCAGACGCCGTCCCACGCCGCGTCCGTGGTGTTGTCGTTGTAGATGGTGCCGTCGTAGAGGACGCCGGCGGCGTTGATCCCGAAGTAGTAGCCGCTGCGGCGGTCGTGGAAGGGGTCCAGGGCGACGTAGAAGCGATCGGCCGTCACCTCCACGTCGCGGCGCACGAGCGTGGCGAGGATCGAGTCGGGTTGCGAATCCCAGCAGCGGGCCGCGACGTAGACGGCCTCGTCGTCGTAGGCCACCCACACCCAGGTGCTCTCGCTCGGCGCGGCACCCTCGTCGGGGTCCGCTTGCAGGAAGCGCGTCACGGCCGGGGGCCGCTGCCAGGCGGCGTCGCCGAGCGCGCCGTCGATCGTGACCGCGGAGGCGAGACGGAAGGCTCGGACCGAGGGGACCGTGGGCACGCCGGGCGTTTCGGGCCCGGGCAGCGCGGCCCCGTCGTCGGCTCGCGCGGTGCGCTCGCCGAGCAGCAGGAGGGCGGCCGAGAGGAGCAGGCCCGTCGCGATTGAGGCGATGCGCATCCGTGGACTCCCTCGGAACGGCTGGGCCGTGGACGTACCGGTTGGACAGGACCCGCCGCCCGCTGGTTGGAACGCCGCGCAAGGGCGGGTCGCCGGACGAGGGGGTGGCCTGCCCTCTTGCCTGGCCCGTGACGGGCTACGGGGCAGGATGTTCGCAGGTTTCGTCGGGGAGCGCGGCTCGAACGACTGGTCCGCTCGGGGAGGGTCCGCCCGCCGCCCCCCCGAGAGCCCGCGTGCCGACCCCGGCCATGGCGGTAGAGGCCGTAACCCGCCGGGGCGAGGGCGTTGCCCAGCAGGACCATGCGAGCACGCGGTTCTCCTGCCGCCTGCCCGCGGACGCGTCGAGGTGGGTGATGTCCTCGAGCCGCACGGGGAGCGCTGCCTCGCGATGAAGCGGATTCCCTGGTGGCCATCGGCGCGTGTTCGGGTTCTCGAAAGTCTGCGGCGCGCGCTCGCGAGGCGAAAGCTCGCGGCGCCGGAGCGCCCGCTGCGACTCGCAGGGAGACGACAAGCGGGCGTGAGCGCGCGCACGAGCGAGAAGGGCGCGCGCCGATCGCGAGGTCAGGGCGTTCACCGAAGCGTGAGCGAGCAAACGCGCAATGTCCGCGTCACCGCGCTCCATCGTTCCTGTCGAGCTCGCTGTCCTGAGTCGCGCCTGTTAGGTCAGACTGAACGGCGAGCATGTGAATTCTCGCGGGCTCGGCCGCGAAACGGCGGCGGGAGCCGGTCCACGTCGGGTAGTCTTACTGTGGCCGTGCTCGAAGCTCCGGTCGGCCCCTCCGATCCCCCGAGGTCACGCGGTCGCCGCGACCAGCCCGAGAGCAAGCGAGGTGAGCCGTTGCCCAGGTCGATCCCGTACCTACTGGCCGTCCTGTTGTTCTCTCCCGGATTGGCCCTCGCCGCCGATGAGATCCACTGGACCTTCACCAGCCCCACGTCGGTCACATTCGATTGGCGGGGCTCCGAATCCAGCATCCGCTACGGTCTGACCAGCTCCTACGGCCATACCGTCACCGCACAGACGCCCAGCCCACTTCCCTTCTCCTCGTCCGGTCCCTATTGGGAGGCGAAGATCACCGGGCTGACGGCCGGCACGACCTATCACTATTCGATCGGCACCAGCCCCGACCATACCTTCCACACGATCCCCACCGCGCCCACGAGCTTCACGGTCTACGTCGAAGCCGACATCGGCGACAGCACGAGCTATCCGCGCGTCTGTCCCGTGCAGAAGCTGATCCGCGACGGCCATCCCGACTTCGTCTTCCCCATCGGCGACCTCACACTGGGCAACCCGCACGGCCAGGCCACCGTGGACATCGCCTTCAACAACGAGATGTACTGGTCCCTGGACGCCGCCGACATGGCCATCTGGGGAAACCACGAGTGGGACACGCCGTCGTACGACGACCTGAGGAACTACAAGGGCAGGTTCGACTTTCCTCATCCGCAGACCTCTCCCGGCGCCCCCTCCGGCGGCTGCTGCGGCGAGGATTGGTACTGGTTCGACTACGGCAACGTGCGGTTCATCGGCTATCCCGAGCCCTATACCAGCGCGGCCTGGTCCGACTGGTACCCGAAGGCCCGGGCGCTGATGGACTCGGCTCAGGCCAATCCGGCGATCCGCTTCATCGTCACCTTCGGCCACCGGCCCGCCTACTCCTCGGCGCACCATCCGGGCGACGGGACCCTCAAGGGCTATCTCGACGCTCTGGGCGACAGCCACAACAAGTACGTGCTGAACCTCAACGGACACAGCCACAACTACGAGCGCAGCTATCCCCAGCACGGTGTCACCCACGTCACCTGCGGCGGGGGCGGGGCCACGCTCGAGCAGGAGAGCGGCTCCTGTCCCTACCTGGGCGGCTGCCCGCCGCCGTCGTGGAGCGCCTTCCGCGCCTTCCACCACGGGCCCGTGCGGCTCAGCTTCACTTCCAGCTCGATCAAGATCGAGTTCATCTGCGGGCCGGCGGGTGACAGCGGCTCGAACAAGAACGACATCACCTGCACCTCCGGCACGATCGTGGACTCGTACACGATCACCAGCTCGGCCGCGGACGTGGACCCCACGCCCCAGGTCGCGGTCGGGTTCGCCCTGCGGGCGGTCCGCCCGAACCCCACGAGCGGGCTGCCGACGGTGTCCTATTCGCTCCCGAGCGCGGAGCCCGCGAGCCTGCAGCTCGTGGACGTCGCCGGGCGCGTGCTTCTGACCCAGGACCTGGGCTCGCCGGGCGCGGGTGCCCACCAGGTCCGCCTCGGACCCGGCAACGCCCCTTCGCCGGGCGTCTACTGGCTGCGCCTCTCGCAGGCCGGCCGCAGCGTCACGACCACCGTGGTGTTCACGCGCTGAACGGATGTGGCCGCGCCAAGACCTCCCCTCGAACGATCCTCTCGCCACCCCTCGCCGCCGACCGGAGATCCCTCCGGCCGGCCGGCGAGGCGGCGAGACTTTGCTCAGGGCCCAGCGCCCTCGCGACGATAACGCCATCGAGGCCGAGACAATCCGCATGACACCGATTCGAGATGGACTCCGCCCGCTGATCCTGCTGTCCACGGCCGCGCTCGCCGCCGGCCTCGCCGCTCCTTCGCCCGCCGCCACCGCCTCCGACGTCTACTCGACGCGGGCGGTGCTCCTCGATACGCACCCCTACGATCCATTCGCCCGCGGTCCGGCGCTCCCCGCGATGCTGACCGATCCCTCGGCGGTCTACACGGTGCCGCAGGTGCCGAAGCCCGCCTACCTCGTGCCCTTCACCGATCCGGTCTTCGGCTCGCAGGTGATGCGCATCGGCAACGACGTGGGCGCCGGCACCACGCCCGTCTCCGGCTCGTGGGGCTCGGACGCTCGTCACCACTACTCCAAGACGCAGCCCTGGAACTCGGACGGCTCGCTGCTCATGATCGAGAACAGCAATTCGCCGTCCATGCTCATCCTGGACGGCCGGACGTACGCCCCCAGGTACGGGAAGTGCTCCAGCTTCAGTCCCTACGACTACCGCTGGAACCCCAGCAAGGCGCACCCGCACGAGATCATCGACGTGAACGGCTCGGGCACGCAGCTGTCCTGGTTCGACGTCACGACCTGCACGAAGACCCGCTCCTGGACCCTGCCCATCCCGGTGGACGGTCTCGACTCGGGCGAGGGCAATCCCTCGTTCGACGGCCGCTTCATCGCCCTGGGCAACCACGACGGCATGTTCGTCGTGGACATGGACCCGCAGCCGCCCTTCGCGCCCTGGCCGAACGTGCGCATCGGGCCCGTCTACTCGTTCCCGCCGTGCAGCCTGAGCACGAGCAACCCCACCACCTGGATCTTCGACTACATCTCCGTCTCGCCGTCGGGGAAGTACGTCGAGGTGAAGTTCGAGTCGTCCGCGGCCACCAACGACAGCACGAACGACGCTCACCGCATCTACGAGGTGGACCCGGCCACCCTGGCCCTCAAGCCGCACAACATGGCCTCCTCCTCGCTGCGCTGCGGCTCCTTCCAGTACCGTCCGAACGGCTGGATCCACCCGCTCAAGCACTCCGACATGACGCTGAATCCCTTCGACAACAACGAGGACGTGATCATCGGCGGCAACAAGTGTCCGGGCTGCGGACTCAGCCAGGTACTGATGGTGCGGCTGCGCGACGGCAAGGTCACCGACCTCACCGATCCGAGCAACGAAGCCGCCTTCTACCACACCTCCTGCCAGAACCTGGACCGGCTGGGCTGGGTCTACGTGGACTTCTTCAAGCAGTCCGGCAAGCGCTTCAGCGACGAGATCGTCGCGGTCAAGCTGGACGGCAGCAAGCAGGTGGAGCGCCTGTGCCACATGCACAGCTACTCCACGTACACCTACCGCGCCGAGCAGCACCCGGTGCCCTCGCGCGACGGCTCGCGGGTGCTCTTCAACAGCGACTGGGACCAGGACTGCGGCACCGGCTGCGGCTCGGCCACGGACTTCAAGGACTACGTGGTGCTGGACCCCGGTGCCACTGCCGCCGTCGAGAACCCCGGGCCCGTGCCGGAGTCGCCGCCCGCGCGCCTGGCGATTGACGAGGTTCGGCCGAACCCGTCGACCTCCCTGCCGGGCATCGTGTACTCTCTCGACGGTTGGACCCCGGCGCGGCTCGAGCTGGTGGATGTCGCGGGACGCGCGATCCTGGCTCGCGACCTCGGCTCCCCCGGCCCGGGCCGGCACGAGCTGAGCCTGGGCTCCGCCACTCCCCCACCCCCGGGCATCTACTGGGCGCGGCTGTCCCAGTCTGGCCGCAGCGTGACGACGAAGGTCACCATCATGCGGTAACCCGGCACGCGCGCGAGAGCCGCTGCCCCCGTGGCGGACGTCGCGAGGGGCGCGAGCCGGCGGAGGAGGAGACCCTCATGCAGGCTCGTGCGCCGTCCAGAATCCGCGCCGGTTGGCTCGCTGTCCCGCTTCTGCTCCTGCTCGTCATGCCCGCCGTCGGCGCCTCGGCCGCCGACGGCGCGGCGGCCCCGCCGCGCGCCGTGCTCGTGAGCTGTCCCCCTTACGTGCTGGCGGCCGCGCGCCCCGCGGACCCGGCCTCGCCGACCGATCCCCGGCCGGCTTACGCGATTCCCCAGGTCCCGCGGCCCGCCTACCTCGCGCCGCTCACCGACCCCACCTTCGGCTCGAAGCTCGAGCGCATCGCCGGCGACGCCGGCCGGCCCATGACCTCGATGTCGGGCACGTGGGGCCAGGACGCCCGCCATCACTACTCCAAGACGCAGCCGTGGAACTCGGACGGCACGCTGCTGGTGATCGAGAACCGCGACGGCGGCTCGCCCAACCCCGTCCTCCTCGACGGCAACACGTACGAGCCGAAGGGTCGCCTCTGCGCCGCCTACGAGGCCTGGGAGTATCGCTGGCATCCGAGCCCCAGCCACCCGCACGAGCAGATCAACGTCAACCGCGCCGGCACGGAGCTGATGTGGTTCGACGTCGTCACCTGCACGAAGACCCGCTCGTGGAAGCTGCCCATCAAGGTGGACGGCATGGGCTCGGGTGAGGGCAACCCCTCCTGGGACGGCCGCTTCGTCGCCCTGGGCAACCACGACGCCATGTTCGTCGTGGACATGGATCCGCAGCCGCCCTACGAGCCCTGGCCCAACGTGCGCATCGGCCCGGTCTACTCCCTTCCGCCGTGCAGCCTCACCGTCGAGCACCCGGACCAGTGGACCATAGACAACCTCTCGATCTCGCCGTCGGGCCGCTACGTGAACCTCAAGTTCGGCGAGGGCGCGGGCGTGACCGACAGCACCGAGGACGCCGCCCGCATCTACGAGGTGGATCCGGTGACGCTGGCCCTCGAGCCCCACGTGATGGCGGCCACTTCGCTGCGTTGCGGCTCGTTCGCCGCCCGCCCGAACGGCTGGGTCTTCCCGCTCAAGCACTCCGACCTGGCGCTGAACCCGTTCGACGACAACGAGGACGTGGTGATCGGCGGCCGCTCCTGCCCGGGCTCCAACATCGGCCGCACGGTGATGGTGCGCATGCGTGACGGGCAGGTGACCGCCCTCACCGATCCCAAGAACGAGGCGCCGTTCTTCCACGCCTCGGCGCAGAACCTGGATCGCCCGGGCTGGGTCTACGTGAGCTACTTCAAGGCGGACGGGCGGCGGTTCAGCGACGAGATCCTGGCCGTCAAGATGGACGGCAGCCAGTCCGTCGAGCGCCTCTGCCATACGCACACGCTGCCCAAGGGCTGCTACCGCTGCGAGGCGCATCCCGCGCCGTCGCGGGACGGGCGGCGCGTGCTCTTCGCCAGCAACTGGCTGCAGGACTGCGACGACGGCTGCGGCCAGCCCAAGGACATCAAGGACTACGTCGTCTGGGACCGGGAGGCCGGCGAGGCACCGCCGCCCAGGTAGCCCGGAGCCCGGCCGGGCGCTCTCCGGGCCCTCGCGGGCGCGGCCGCGTCGGCGAGGCGCTCCAGCTCTCGAGCGATCGCCGCGGCCGTCGCCGCCAGATCGGCCTGGGGAGCGTTCCGGACGCGGAGGATCCACGGCCTGCCGAGGCGCTCGCTCGTGTCCGCGAGCGCCTCGCCGACATCCGAGAGGAGCGCGGCCGCCCTCGCGAACACCTCGCGATCCCCGGGGTCCCAGCGATCCGCGCGGCTCTCGCGCCCGCCGCGGTCGGCCAGCCGGCCCGCCACGGCCTCCGTGTCGGCCTCCACCACCACGACCGCGTCCGGCAGCGGGCAGCCGGAATCGAGCAGCGTCGCGGCCTGGCGCGCGCTCCGGCGCGCTTCGAGCGCGATGGACCAGAGCGCCTGGAAGATCCCCTCCTCGAAGAGGTGGATGCCGGGGGCCGCGCGGCGCGTCCTCGCCACGGAGCACTGCACCCACCAGTTGAAGGTGACCTTGAGCAGGGCCGCCGGCGTCTGCTGTCCCGTGGCCGCGATCACCCGGGCCGCCCGCAGCGCGCCCAGGGGATGCAGGAGCAGCTCCCGGCCGGCGTGGCCGGACTTCCCCGCGTAGCCTCGCAGGCGCGCGCCCGCCCCGGTCCGGTCGCTGAGGCCGCGGATCGGCTCGCTCACGCCCCGTCCGGCTCGGCGGAGGCGCTCCGCGACCAGGTGCGAGAGCGTGGACTTGCCCGCTCCCGGCAGGCCCAGGAATTCGACGACGAGTGGCTTCGGCGAGGCGCTCACAGCACCTTCCAGATCGCCCGCTTGCTGTCCAGAAGCACGGCGTCCAGCGGCCGATTCGCGTCCAGGTCCACGACTCGCACGCCCGCCGGGTAGCGCAGGCGGGAGATCGTCGCCTCGCGCCTCGCGGCCTCGCGTGCCTCGATCTCCGCCTTGCGCGCTCGCGCCACCTCGGGCGAGACGTGCAGCTTGATGACCAGCTCGGGCGGATTCGCCTCGGCCCAGCGATACGGGCTGCCTTCCCAGCGGGCGAGTGCCCGCCTCCAGGCCGAGCGGGCGTGCCGCCACCCGTCCAGCAGGGGGCCGTCGTTGAAGCCCATGGTCTGCGCCTGCGGGTAGCGATCGTAGAGCACGACGATGCCGCGGTTGCGCGCCCGCCATGCTCGGCGGAGCGTCTGCCGCTTCTCGTACGCGAGCACCAGCGCCCAGAGCACGCGCGCCGCCCGCTCGCTCCGCGACCTCGTGCCGGGGAGGTCCGCGCCGTCACGGGCCACGGCCCCGGCTGCGCCGGCACGCTTCCAGAGGCCGAAGCCGTGCGCGAGCCGCAGTCCGACCTTCAGGGGCCGGCGCGCGAGGATGGCCGGCCCGTCGCCGCTGCCGCCGTAGAAGACGCGCGCATCCAGCTTCCAGCGCAGCCAGGCCGCGACCTCGTGGGTGAGAGAGCTCTTCCCCGACCCGTCCGCGCCCAGGAAGGCGATCACCGCGCCGCCGCGCGGGTCGGTCCGGCTCACGGGGCCCCAGGTTCCGGGGAACCTCCTGCCGAGCTTGGCGCCGAGGAGCTGCACCTCGCGACCCCAGCGATGGAACGTGGCGCTCCAGGGCGTGAAGGTCCGATGGAGACGCAGCGCCGGCCAGGCGCTCCTGCGCAGGGCGAGGAGGTTGGCGAGCGAGGGTCCCGAGTCCATGATCCTCCCCAGCGCGCGGCCGGCGTCCTCCCCCAGGATCGAGGACCCGAGCTGGAGGACCGCCTCCGGCCGCACGCGGGCCATCAGCCACTCGTGCTCCGCCAGCAGATCGGCCTTCACCACGTCGCGCCCCAGCGCCGCGAAGAGGCGATCGCTCCCACGGATCTTGAGGGCGCCGCGGGCCACGAGGAGCAGGAACTCGACGCTCGGGTCGGAGACGAAGAACCCCGAGGCGGCGTCGCGGCGGCGCGAGGAGAGAACCAGCTCCTCCCAGGGAAGACGATAACCCTTCAGGTGGCGCTCACCGGTCGTCAACCGATGGTGCACGTGCAGGTGGACGAGACGACCCGTCGCGTCGTCCAGGGCCAGGTAGTCCTCCATGCCGGGGTACCCGCCTCCGGGCGGAGCCACGAAGCGCTTGTAGCCCGACTGGGCCAGCACGTCCGCCAGGGCCGAGCCCCCGGTGCGATCCACGAGCACGTCGAGGTCGGTGACGCCGCGAACGCCCTGGTCGAGGTGCTGGTTGCTCTTGAACTGGCAGTAGCGGATCTCCGCCCGCTCCAGCTCCCGGGTGAGGAGGCGCACGACCTCGAGAGGTCCGGAGTCCGGCGGCGCGGGGACCGGCCCCGGCAGCGGTGGCTCCTCCGCTCTGGCGGCATCGTGCGCCTCGGCGACCGCGTCCCCTTGAGCGACCGTTTCCGGCTCGGCGACGGCGACGGCAGGGCTGCGGGATCGTCTCGAGGGCCAGGGTAGGTGAGTCTCGAGCTTCTCCAGCATCCAGACGCCGTCGACGCCGAGCGCGAGTCGCGGTGCGAACCGGAGCAACGCCAGCGCGGTGAGCAGGGGCGGAAGCGCGGCACCCGCCAGCACGAGCACGGGCCCGAGATGCCGCCCGCGCAGCAGCGCCGCCATGCCCCAGGTCTCGGCCCCCAGCAGAACGGCCAGGGCCAGCGCCTGGCGGTGCGCCAGCCAGAGCGCCCGCCCCGTGACGCCCGCCAGCTTCATGCTGAGCTGGGCCATGAGCACGAAGTTGGCCGCGATCGCGACGAGGACGCCGAGCGCCACACCCATCAGGCCCCAGGGCCGCCCGAGCCACGCGCCCGCGGCCACGAGCACGGCGTAGGCGATCTGCCGCCAGGCCCGGCGGTAGACGGCGCCGGTGGCGCGCGCCAGGGAGTCGCTCATCTTGTAGCTCGTGCGCAGAAGCAGGCCGCAGGCGAAGACCTGGAACGGAGCGATGACCCCGTCCCAGCGTCGGCCCAGCGTGACCCGCACGACCTCGGGCGCGAGCACGAAGAGGACGGCGCTCGCCGGGAGCATCGTGAGGGCGATGACGGAGACGCTGCGAACGTAGGCCGTCCCCAGACGGCTCTTCTCGTCCTGCACCTTGACCATCGCCGGGAAGAGCACACGATCCAGCATCTCGCCGAGGAACATGGCGGGCGCCGCCATGAGCTGATAGGCGCGGTCGTACAGTCCGAGGGCGGCCGCCCCGATCCAGCGGCCCACGACCAGGTTGTCCGCCTGGTTGGCGGCGTAGTTCCCGATTCGCGCCGCTGTATGGCCGCCGCCGAAGTACAGCAGATCGCCCGCGGCCCGGCGCCGGAGCAGGAGCGACTTGGGATGCGCCTGCGCCAGGAGCAAGACGACCGTGCGCACCACGGCCTGGGCGAGCTGGGCCCCCACGAGCGCCCACACGCCGAGGCGCATCAGGGCCAGAGCGACGCCCACGGCCCCGTAGCCGAGGCCGAAGGCCAGGAGGTCGATGACCGCGATGCGCCGGAAGCGCAGGCCGCGCTGGAGCAGGGACTCGGCCACCACCGAGAGGCTCTGGATCACGAAGACCAGGGACAGCCAGCGCATGACCGGTCCGAGCTGGGGCATCCTGAAGAAGACGGCCGTCGCGGGCGCGATCGCCCAGAGCAGCGCGGTCGTGGCGAGGCCGAAAAGGAGCGAGAGGGTGAAGCCCGAGCGCAGGTGGTCGGCGTTCAGGTCCGGGCGCTGCACGACCGCCGGTCCCACGCCGAGCTGCGAGAAGATCGTGCTGAGGCCCACGACGATCAGCGCGGCCGAGACGACTCCGAACTCGCTCGGGGTGAGGAGGCGCGCGAGGATCACCAGCACCGCGAGCCGAAGCACGCCCTGGCCGCCGGTGCCGACGAAGGCCCAGAACAGCCCGCGCAGGACGCTGTGCGTCAGCCCGCGCGGATCCTGCTCCTCGACCACGCGCACGCGCTCGGGACCCCGCTCCGCGACGGGGGCGCCGCGGGCACCGGAGACCGTGGGCGCGGGCACTCCGACCGGGGCCGTCCCGCCCCGCCCGAGCGCGGGGATGGCCGCGTCGCTCACGGCGTCCTCCGCGAGCCGCGCATCCACAATCCCGAAGACAGCCAGCCGATCACCCTCAGCTCCTCCTCGTTCGCTGCCGAGGCCTCGTCCCGGCGGCTCCGCGCCGGGGGACCGAGGCCCGCGTTACCTCAGCATCGTGAAGCGTCCCACCTCGCGACGCTCGGTCGTCCGGATCTCGTAGAAGTAGATGCCCGCGCCCAGGGGCCCGCCGTCGTCGCCGCGGCCGTCCACGGGGAAGGACCGCTCACCCACCTCCGCCTGCCATCCCCGGGCGACGGTGCGCACGAGCCGGCCGGCGACGTCGTAGATCCGCACGTCCACCGGGCCCGGCGTCATGACGGTGAACGAGAGCAGAGCGCCGCCGCGGGTCGGATTCGGCACGAGCCTCGCGGGCCGGAAGATCACGGCGGTCGTGGCCGCGGAGTCGGGACGAGATCCACCCGTCGAGCCGGACGTGCGCCGCACGCCGGCCTGTGCCGCCTGGGTGGACGAGGGCGGCTGGAACTCCAGCGCCCCGCGGTCGCCATAGGCGATCGGGCCCAGGCCGGTGTTCGGCGTGTTCGGGTCGTCCACGCGCGCATTTCCCTCCGCGTCGGTCGCAGGCCAGCTCGGCACGCCCGAGTTGCCCGAGTCGATGGCCGGCGAGCCCTCCTGGAGATGGAGATCGCCGGCCGCCGGATTCACGAACATCGGGTCGGCCTGGAGCGTGCGCGTGTCCTGCCCGCTCGCGGCGCTGAAGGCCGCCACCGTCGAGTAGCTCGTCGAGCCGTACTTCACGACCGCCTGGCTCGTCGAGTTCCAGATCAGGTTGTCGTTGGAGGTGAGCCCTGGCGTCGAGGTGGCGTCCACCTCCAGGTCGAAGCCCCCGGCCCCCAGCCCGTTGTTCACCGCGATGCAGTCGCAGAGCGTCGTGCCCGTGGCCCCACCCTCGATGGCGAACCCGTTGGCCCCGTTGCCGCTCATGACGTCCCCCACGTGGAGGGTGCCGGTGCAGTAGGCGTCCCTCGCCCCGTGCCGGGCGTTGTGCCAGGCGCGGTTCTGGATCAGCACGTTGTTGTTCGCCCCCGTGGAGACCAGAACGCCGATGTAGGCGTTGTCGTGGAATCGGTTCCTCTGGATCAGGTTCCCGGGAGCGCCGAAGTCGTAGAGCCCGCAAGCGGAGTTGCTGGTCACGTTCCCGAAGGACTCGTCGTCCTGGACCGTGCAGCTCGTGGAGCCCTTGGTGAGGGCGATGCCGCTCGCCAGGTTGACGGAGGCCGTGCTGGCCCCGATCAAGACCGCCGTGCTGGTGTCCGCCTGGATGCCGTAGGTCGCCGACCAGCTCGCCACGTCATGGGTGATGGTCACCTGG
>JAWOLC010000090.1:0-11579 GCA_033853925.1 Candidatus Eiseniibacteriota bacterium | reverse complement strand
GGCGCGCGGGGAGCTGGCGGTGGCGCGTCGCGACGCGGAGCGCGCGCGGGCGCTGGGCTGCGTGGTGGACGAGCGCGCCCTCGCCGCGCCGCCGCGGAAGGTGCCGTAGGGCGGCCGCGGGAGGCGGCGGGCGGGGAGACGAAGGCGGGGAGCGCGCCGGACGCGCTCCCCGCTCGCACGGCGCGAGAGGTCCTCACGGTCGCGGCCCGCTGAGATCGCTCGCGGGGCGCGCCCATGGCACGGCGCTACGCCGCCGTGCCCCGACGTTGTCAGGCTTGCCGGCGACCCATGCCGCGGCGTGCCAGATCCTCGTCAAGCGGCGCCAGGAGTTGGCAGGCGCTTCACCCCGTCGTGGCGCGGGCTTGCAGAACGCCGCCGGGGCGCGGCCGGCGCGGGTCCGGCCGCGAAGGCGGCCTCTCTCCGGATCGCGCGGCCCTCATCTAAGCCCCAAGGGCCGCTTGCGGCCGCGCGATGAGTCGGCGCCGGCGCCGGAGCTTCCCTCGGGGCGCCGACGGCGGGGCTCGGGAACGAGCCGAATCAGGAGGAACTGGATCATGAGAGTTCTCATTCTGTGCTGCGCCGGCCTGCTGGTCGCCGCTGTGGCAGGCCTCGCGCGGGCCGATTGGACCGCGAGCGGGTACGCCGCCAACAACGAGCCCCTCCTCACCGGAACCGTGATCTCCGCCGACGAGCATTCCCTGGTCCTCAAGACCGATGACGGTGAGCAGATGACCCTGCTCGTCGACTCGCGCACCCTGCTGCCCACGGAGCTGACGCCCGGCACGTGGGTCAAGGTCGAGTTCCACCTCATGGAGAACGGGAGCTACCGGGCGCTGCGCGTCACGCCCGAGTGGGGGCGGGAGGCCCGCGCGGAGCAGAACGCGATGAGCATGAGCCACTCCGGTGGCGCGCACCCGGTCATGGCTCTGGCCACCCCGACGACCGCGCGCTCCGAGGCGAGCGGCTCCCAGGGGTACGCGAGCGGCACGTCGCCCTCGGGCGAGTCCGCGTCCGGCGGCGGGTCGGAGGCGTCGGGCGGCTCGTCCACGCAGGGCTCGGCCTCGGGGACGTGGCAGGGCTCGGGGACGGCGGGCAAGGAATCCGCCACGGGCGGCACGAGCTCGTCGGGAGCCTCGAGCGCCACGCCGGCCAGCGGCAGTCGAACCCTGCCCAAGACGGCCAGCCCCGAGCCTCTCTACGCCGCGGCCGGTCTCCTGGCCCTGATGGCGGGAGCGGGGCTCGCACTCCTGCGTCGCCGTCTGGCGCACTCTCGGCAGGGATGAGCGGGAGCCTCGGCCCCGAGCGGGGGCGAGCCGCGGCCCCGCTCCGGCGGGCTGCCGGCCGGAGAGTCGGTCGGTGATCGCGCTACGCCGGCTGGAGGTGGCGTTCTTCGTCCTGGGCGCCTTCCTGCTCGCCCTCTGGGGAGCGGCCCGGATCGACCGGGCCGCGTTCCAGTGGAGCGCCGGGCGGCGGCTGGATGCGGCGCTCGCCGAGATCCTGCCCTGGCGGGGCCCGGCGTGCGAGACGCTGGCGAGCGCCCGGGCGGCGCGGCGGGAGGCGCGAAGGACGGGCCTCATCGGCCGGCTCGAGATCCCGCGCCTGCGCCTCTCCGCCATCGTCGCCGAGGGCACGAGCGGCACGACGCTCCGGCGCGCGATCGGCCACGTGCGCGGGACGGCCTTTCCGGGCGAGAAGGGGAACGTCGCTCTGGCGGGGCATCGCGACGGCTTCTTCCGCCGCCTGGGCCGCGTGCGGCGGCACGACCTCATTCGTCTCGTGACGCCGGACGGACGCTTCGCCTACCGCGTGGAGTGGACGAAGGTCGTGCGGCCCGAACGAGTGAGCCTGATCGCGCCCGCGCGCGCGCCGGAGGTCACGCTCGTCACCTGCTACCCCTTCGGCTGGCTGGGGCCGGCGCCCGAGCGCTTCGTCGTGCGCGCGCGGCTGGTGGCGGCTCGCCCGGCTCGCGCGCCGAGCCCCAACCGGGTCAGCGCGCGGAGCGTGGATTCCAGGCCAACGTGGCGGATGCCGTGGAGGCCGAGGGAGTTCGCCACGTCCACGAACATGGCCCGATCTTCGATGTAGGCCACCCGTTCCGGCGGGACCTGGGCCACGTCCAGGGCCAGCCGGAAGATGTCGGGATCGGGCTTGCGACAGTTCACGAAGCAGGAGACGACGAAGAAGTCCACGAAGCTCGCGAGGGAGAAGGCCCGGATGCGGTGCTCCATCAGCTCGCGTCCCTCGTTGCTCACCACGGCCACCTTGAGCCCGTGCCGCGCCCGCAGGTCGCGCACGAGAGCCATCATCTCGGGGTGGGGCGCCGATTGCGCCAGCAGGAAGCGCCGGAACTCGCGCCGGCCGAAGGGGCGGGGCGCGTGGAACACCACGCGGTCGAGGTACTCCTCGAGGCTCAGCTTGCCCAGCTCGAGGGTGGTGTAGGTGAGATGGTGCCGCTCCTCCAGCTCCTCGAGGTCCAGGCCGAAGCGGAGCGCCCCACGCCGCCGGGCGGCTCGGTCCCAGCCGTTGGTGAGGAGCACGCCCCCCACGTCGAGGAACAGCGCGGCGATGCGCTCGCGGGCCACGTGACCTCCCTGGCGGCCGGATGACGCGTGCTCCGGCGGGCCCGGGGGAGGGGCGCCCGGGGGCGGCGGGCGGAGCGGCCGCCGGCCCGGGCGTGGAGCCGAGCGTTGGGCTCAGTACAGGAACATGGGCTTGCCCAGCAGATGCGCGACCTTGGGCCGATAGTGCTCGACGTCGTACAGCTCATCCACGTCCACGCGCTTCCGCCCCTCGGAGATGACGTTGGCCGAGACCGTCGTGTACTTGCCGTCGCGCAGCGCCACCATCCGCCCGCTCTGCTTCTTGAGCAGCAGGTCCGTCGCCAGGTACCCGTAGCTGGTCGCCACCATCCGGTCCAGCGCGTCGGGCTCCCCGCTGCGCATCAGGTAGGCGACCTGCTGGTAGAGCGTGTTCACGCCCGCGCGCTTCTCGATCTCGCCCGACAGGTAGAGCCCCACCCCGCCCAGCTTCTTGTGGCCGTACGCGTCGGCCTCCCCGCTCAGGTGCATCTCCCCGCCGATCGGCTTGGCCCCCTCGGAGATGGTCACGATGGCGTAGGCGCTCGGATTGTTGGCGCGGTCCTCCAGCAGGAAGTGCACGAGCTTGTCCACGTCGAAGTCCACCTCGGAGATGATCGCGCGATCCACGCCCGCGAGGTACGCGGAGATGAGCGAGGTCTCGCCCGAGTAGCGCCCGAACAGCTCCACGACGGCGATGCGCTCATGCGAGCCGGCCGCGGTGCGCAGCGCGTGGATGAACTCGACGCTGCGGGTCACGGCGGTCGAGAAGCCGATGCAGTAATCCGTGCCGTGGACGTCGTTGTCCATGGTCTTCGGGATGCAGACGATGGGCACGCCCTCGCGGTGGAGGCGCACCGCGTACGAGAGCGTGTCGTCGCCGCCGATGGCGATGAGGCCGTCCAGGCCGAGGTGCTCGATCACCCGCAGCACGTGGGCGGTGCAGTCGAAAACGCCCTCGGGGCCGGGCTCCCGGTAGTCGCCGCGCAGGAAGTCCGGCAGGCCCTTGGGGCCCACCCTGCCGGGATTGGTGCGCGACGTGTGGAGGAACGTGCCGCCGCTGCGGTCGATGGTCCGGGTGTTGGCGCGGCTGAGCGGCACGACGAGCTGCTCGCGCGTCTGCGGGTCCTCGGGATTCAGGTGCAGGAGCCCCGCCCAGCCCCGGCGCAGGCCGAGGACCTCGTGCCCCTCTTCGCTGGCTCGGTACACCGCGGCCTTGATACTGGAGTTGAGCCCGGGAACGTCGCCGCCCCCCGTGAAGATGCCGATTTTCATGGACGCTCCCTGTCGTGGGATGGGTCGGGCCGCGCCCCCGCGCGGCCGCTGGACCTCGAGTCGCAAGAGCCCCCGGCGCGAGCCGGCGGCCAAGAACACCGGGAACCTAGCGCGCAGCCCGCTCCCCCCACAAGTCGGCCGCCGCGCCCGGCGCGGGGCCCCGGGGCGGAGAGGTGGCGGGCGCCGCCGGGAGCGGACTCGCCGGGGGGGGCCGGCGCGGCCCGGGCTTTCGCGCCGCACCCCGGCCCTGTGTTCTACTGTCCCGGGGGCGCCCGCGCCGTCCGGCCCGGGCGTCCCCGCGAGAGGGGGTGAAGGCCATGGCGCGCGAGAAGTCGGGGCCGGCGCTGCGCCTGCGGCTCGAAGTGCGCGGGGCCGTGCAGGGCGTGGGCTTCCGCCCCTTCGTCTTCCGCCTCGCCGAGGAGCTGGCCCTGCCCGGCTGGGTGCTGAACGACGCGCGCGGCGTCTTCATCGAGGTCGAGGGACCGCGCGCCCAGCTCGAGCGCTTCCGCGAGCGGGTGGAGAAGGAGCGGCCGCCCCGCGCGCTGGTGCAGAGCGTCGAGGCCGAATGGCTCCCTCCGGCCGGCTACCACGAGTTCGAGATCCGGCGCAGCGACGAGGGCGGCACGAAGACGGCGCTCGTGCTCCCCGATCTCGCCACCTGCCCCGAGTGCCTCGCCGAGACCCTCGATCCGTCGGCGCGGCGCCATCAGTACCCGTTCACCAACTGCACGAACTGCGGGCCGCGCTTCACCATCCTGCGCGACCTGCCCTACGACCGACCCAACACGACGATGCTCGGCTTCGTGCTCTGCGCCGACTGCCGGGCCGAGTACGAGGAACCGCGCGACCGCCGCTTCCACGCGCAGCCCATCGCCTGCCCGGCCTGCGGGCCGGTCCTCGCCCTCTGGGACGCGACCGGCGCCGGCGTGGCCAGGGAGCGGGCGGCGCTCGAGGGGGCGGCGCGGGCGCTGGGGGAGGGGCGCATCGTCGCCGTCAAGGGGCTCGGCGGCTTCCACCTCATGTGCGACGCGCGCGACGGGGCCGTGGTGGCGCGCCTGCGCGAGAGGAAGCTCCGGCAGGGAAAGCCTCTCGCGGTCATGGTGCGCGACCTCGCGATGGCGCGTGACCTTTGCGAGGTCTCGGACCTGGCCGCCCGCTGGCTCGCCGCGGTGGAGGCGCCGATCCTGCTTCTGCCCCGGCGCGAGCGGGCGCCGGTCACGACCGAGGTGGCGCCCGCCAACCCCTGCCTCGGCCTGATGCTCCCCGCCACGCCCCTGCATCACCTGCTGCTGCGGGCCTGCGGCTTTCCCCTCGTGGCGACGAGCGGCAACCTCACGGACGAGCCCATCTGCACCAACGAGTACCGGGCCCTGAGCCGGCTCGGCGGCATCGCCGATCTGTTCCTCGTGCACGACCGGCCCATCCAGCGCCACGTGGATGACAGCGTGGCCTGGCTCGTGGGCGGTGAGCTGCGCCTGCTGCGCCGGGCGCGCGGCTGGGCCCCGCTGCCGGTGACGCTCGCCACCGAGCTGCCGGTCCTGCTGGGCGTGGGCGCGCACCTCAAGAACACGGTGGCGCTGAGCGTCGGCCGGCAGGTGTTCCTCTCGCAGCACGTCGGCGACCTGGAGACCGAGGAGGCCATGAGCGCCTTCGAGCGCGTGATCGCCGACTTCCTCCGGCTCTACGAGGCGCGCCCGGGGGCGATCGCTCACGACCTCCACCCCGATTACCTCTCGACGCGCTGGGCCCGGGCGCAGGCGGCCGCGCGCCCCGACCTGCGTCTCGTCGGCGTGCAGCACCACCACGCTCATCTCGCCGCCTGCCTGGCCGAGAACGGAGGCCGGGGGCGAGCCCTGGGGGTGACGTGGGACGGCACTGGCTTCGGGACGGACGGAACGGTCTGGGGGGGCGAGTTCCTCCTGGGCGATGCCGCTGGCTTCGAGCGTGTGGCCCACCTGAGGCCGTTCAGGCTGCCGGGCGGGGAAGCCGCGGTCCAGGAGCCGCGGCGGGCCGCTCTGGGGCTGCTGTGGGAGCTTGGCGGCCGCTCCTGGGTGGAGGCGAGGGGGACGGGGCTGAGATCGCTGTTTGGTGATACTGAACTCGAAGTGCTGTACAGGATGCTCGGGCGCGGCGTCAATTCTCCCGTCACGACCAGCATGGGCAGGCTCTTCGACGGCGTGGCCGCGCTCCTGGGCCTTCATCCGCGCGTCACCTTCGAAGGGCAGGCCGCGATGGGCCTCGAGTGGGCGGCCGATCCGGCAGAGCGGGGCGCCTATCCGGTAGACTTGCAGGAGGATGGTGGCGGCGCGGCGACCGGGGAGGCAGCCCAGGCGCGGCGGCCGCTGGTCCTGGACTGGGCTCCGCTGCTGGCCGCCGTCCTCGAGGACGTGGCTCGCGGCGTCGGCCGCGAGATCATCGCGGCCCGGTTCCACAACGGCCTTGTCCAGGCGGCCGTACGTGTCGCCCACGCGGTGGGCGAGGAGCGAGTCGCGCTCACGGGCGGCTGCTTCCAGAATCGGCGGCTGACCGAAGGGCTCGCGGACGCGCTCCAGCGCGCGGGCCACGCCGTGCTGCTGCATCGGCAGGTTCCGCCGAACGACGGCGGCGTGAGCCTGGGGCAGGTCGTGGTGGCCGCGGCGCGGATCAGGGCCGAAGGAGGTTGACGAGCGTGTGTCTCGGCGTGCCGGGCAAGGTCCTCACGATCGAGGAGAACGCCCAGGGCATGAGCATGGGCACGGTGAGCTTCGGCGGGGTCACCAAGGAGGTCTGCCTGGCCTACCTGCCGGAGGTGAAGCCGGGCGACTACGTGATCGTGCACGTGGGCTTCGCCATCAGCCAGGTGAGCGAGGCGGAGGCGGCCGAGACGTTCGAGCTGTTGCGCCAGATGGGCGAGCTGGAGGAGAGCGGCTCCCCGCTGCGCGGCGACGACGACGGGCCGGACGCTCCCCCGGGTGGGCCGCCGAGCGGGAGCTGACGGGGCCATGCGCTTCGTGGACGAGTACCGCGCCGCCGAGGACGTGCAGAAGTACGCCCGGCTCGTCGCGCGCACGGTGACGCGGCCCTGGACCCTGATGGAGGTCTGCGGGGGCCAGACCCATACCTTCATCAAGTCCGGTCTGGACCGCCTGCTCCCCGCCTCGCTGACGCTCGTGCACGGTCCGGGCTGCCCGGTCTGCGTGACGCCGCTCGAGCTGATCGACCGGGCCCTGGCGATCGCCGCGCGGCGCGAGGTGATCTTCACCTCCTTCGGCGACATGCTCCGCGTGCCGGGCAGCCGGTCGGATCTGCTGAGCGTCAAGGCCCAGGGCGGGGACGTCCGCATGGTCTACTCGCCGCTCGACGCGCTGCGGCTCGCCCAGCGCCACCCCGACCGCCAGGTGGTGTTCTTCGCCGTGGGCTTCGAGACGACGGCGCCGGCCAACGCCATGGCGGTGTGGCAGGCCGCGAAGCTCGGCCTCGAGAACTTCACGGTCCTCTGCTCGCACGTGCTCGTGCCCCCGGCGATGGAGGCGATCCTCGGGTCCCCTCTGAACCGCGTGCAGGCGTTCCTGGCCGCGGGCCACGTCTGCGCCGTGATGGGCTTCCGGGAGTACGAGCCGATCGCCTCCCGTTACCGGGTGCCCATCGTGGTGACGGGCTTCGAGCCGCTGGATCTGCTGCAGGGCGTCTACCTGGCCGTCCGCGCGCTCGAGGAAGGCCGGGTGGGGGTCGAGAACCAGTACGCCCGGGCGGTCACCCGCGTGGGGAACGAGCGCGCGCAGGCCCTCATGCGCGAGGTCTTCGAGGTCTGCGACCGTGCCTGGCGCGGCATCGGCGTGATCCCGCGCAGCGGCTTCGCCCTGCGCTCCGCCTACGCGCGCTTCGACGCCGAGCGGCGCTTCGACGTGGGGGCCGTCACGGCGACGGAATCCCCGCTCTGCATCGCCGGCCAGGTCCTGCGGGGGGTCAAGAAGCCGCACGAGTGCGCCGCCTTCGGCACGCTCTGCACGCCCGAGCATCCGCTGGGGGCGCCCATGGTGTCCTCGGAGGGGGCCTGCGCCGCCTACTACCTCTACGGGCGGAGATCGTGAGCGAGTCCCGGCCCACGGGCCCCGTCGAGTACCTCGGGCTGCAATGCCCCATTCCGCTCGCCGAGTACCCGCAGGTGACGCTCGCGCACGGCGGCGGCGGCCGCCTCGGCCACGCGCTCGTCGAGCGCATGTTCCTGGCCGCCTTCCGCAATCCCGCCCTCGAGCCTCTCCACGATGGAGCCGTGCTGGAGGTGCCGAAGGGGCGCATCGCGCTCACCACCGACTCGTTCGTGGTGAGCCCGCTCTTCTTCCCCGGGGGGGACATCGGCTCGCTCGCGGTGCACGGCACGGTGAACGATCTGGCCATGTGCGGCGCCCGGCCTCTCGCGCTGACCGCCGGCTTCGTCCTCGAGGAAGGGCTGCCCATGGACGATCTCTGGCGCATCGTCCGCTCCATGGCCCAGGCGGCTCGGGCGGCGGGCGTGAGCGTCGTCACCGGCGACACCAAGGTCGTGGACCGAGGCAAGGGCGACGGGGTGTTCATCAACACGGCGGGCGTCGGCCTCGTGCCGGAGGGGATCCAGATCACGCCGGAGCGCGCCCGCCCGGGAGACCGCGTGCTCCTCTCCGGCCGCATCGCCGAGCACGGGGTGGCCATCCTCTCCGTGCGCGAGGGGCTCGCCTTCGGCACGACCCTCCAGAGCGACTCGGCCGCGCTCCACGATCTGGTGGCGGCGCTCCTCCAGGTGGCGGGCGAGCGCGTGCACGTGCTGCGCGATCCGACGCGCGGCGGCGTGGCCAGCGCGACGAACGAGATCGCCGCGGCCGCGAAGGTGGGCATTCGCCTCGAGGAGCGCGCGATCCCGATGGCCGAGGAGGTGCGGGGGGCCTGCGAGATCCTGGGGCTCGACCCGCTGTACGTGGCCAACGAGGGCAAGTGCCTGGCGATCGTGGCGCCCGAGGCGGCGGAGCCGGCGCTGGCGGCGCTGCGAGCGCACCCGCTCGGGCGAGAGGCCGTCCTGGTGGGCGAGGTGGTGGCGGAGCATCCGGGCCGGGTCGTGCTCGAGAGCCGCGCCGGAGGCATCCGGATCGTGGACATGCTGAGCGGCGAGCAGCTCCCGCGCATCTGCTAGCCCCGCGCATCCGTCTGCCGGCGGACGCGGCTGAGCCCGCCCTGCTGTCCTTCCCGCTCCCGGCCGCATGGCGTCGATATACGCTTTCGTCGTCTCGCCCCGGCGGGTGAGCGCCCGGGCCGCGACGCCTTCGCGGGGCGGACGGCGGCCTTCCCGCGAGCCGGCCGCATTCGTACTTGCGCATTGAGCGCGGGCGGCGGGTATGGGAAGCTTGGCCGAGGCCGCAGCCGAGGCGGATCTCGAGCGGCCCTTCTCGAACCCGAACCGGTCCCCCCGAGCCACGTTGACCGCGAACCTAACCGGGATCCCCGCTGGGCCCCCTGCCGTCGCCAGGCCGGGCCGCTCCCGCCAGGCCGTGACGTGCGCCAGCCCTCGCTTCCCTCGGGCGGCCGCAGGCGGGCGCCCGTGCGCCCGAGCCGCCTGGGCCGCGGCCTGCGTCCTCCTGCTCGCGCTGGGCCCGCGCCCGGCGCAGGCGGTGCTGGACGTGAACGACCGGGGTCCCGTCCTCCAGGCCGGCAACTTCACCATGCGGATCACCAACGCGGGCATCGTCGGCAACGCCTTCTTCAACCAGGGGCTCTCCTTCGATCCCTCCTTCGAGTACCCGAAGGGCTCCGGCCACGAATGTCTACACCACGCCGAGCTCTGGGTGGGGGCGGTGAACGCCGCGGGCGCGGCTCGCGTCTCCGGGGGCCCGCTCCTCGAGTGGCGGCCCACCCTCGACCCGGAGGACCACGTGCTCACCGGCTGGCTCGGGCAGCGTGGGAGCCGGAGGAACGTGGACGACGACGGCGACGGCCGCCTGGACGAGGAGATCTTCAACGGGAAGGACGACGACGGCGACGGGCAGGTGGACGAGGATCTGGGCTTTCCCGCCGACGAGGTCTGCGCCGCCGACTACGTGGACGACCGGCCCGAGGCCGTCAAGTACGTCTACCGGAACGGCGAGCAGCACCTGCCCCTGGGGCTGTCGGTTCACCAGGAGGCGTACGCCTGGGGCATGCCCGGGTACGACAACATCGCCGGCCTGGAGTTCACCATCACGAACCACGGCACCGAGACGCTGCACGACGTCTACCTCGGACTGTACGCGGACCTCGATTCGCGCGCCCGCCAGGACTGGTCGGGCCACCTGAACGACGTGGTCGTGCTCCGCGACTGGTCGCTGGTCGTGCCGCAGCCCGACGCGGTGCTCAATGGGGCCTTCGCCAAGCACTGCGCGGATCGCTACGGCGGCACGGTCCCGATCCTGACGGACAAGGTGGCGGGCTCGGGGCTTCCTGCCTCCGCCGTGGTGGGGCTCGGCTACACGACGGACCCGCTCGTCTACTTGACCAACTTCCTCTTCCCCGGGGCGGAGGCCGCGCACAATGCGGCCCGCGCTCCCGGCCGCGACACGAGCTTCCTCTACTCGGTCTTCGCGCAGGGGCTGCCCTCGCGCCAGGGCGGACCGCCTCCCCTGGACGAGGATCGTTACCAGGCCATGCGGGGACTGTATCCGGGGGCCCAGCGCACGGATCAGCCGGGCGACTACGCCGTGCTGGTCTCGTGTGGTCCCTTCGCCAGGCTGGCTCCGGCGGAGACCCTGCGCTTCGAGGTCGCGCTCGTGGCCGGAGCGAATCCCGATTCCGTGCTCGTGGGCGTGCGCAGTGCGGCCTTCCTCCATCGCGGCTATCGCCTGAACCTCCTGCCGGACCAGGGTGAGCCGGGCATCGTCTTCACCGAGGGGAGGACCGGCATCAACGGCCACGAGGTCTGCCTCAAGGCCCCGCCGGGAATGACCTTCAGCTACGACCCGAACTGTCCGGAGAAGTTCATCACCGACCCGGGCTTTCGGCCGCTGCCGGGCCCGCCCCCCGACAAGGTGGTGATCGCGACGTACAGGCCCGACTCGTGCGTCTGGACCGACGCCGACTGCGACGCCTGCACCGGCTACGACGGCGCGGAGTCGTCCTTCCGTTGGCTGAACCCCGGCGCGATCCCGCCCGCCCCCGCGTACCACGCCTTCTCGGGGGATCGGCAGATCACGATCGGCTGGGACAACCAGCCCGAGATCGTCATGCGCGCGGGCTTGATCGACACCGCCGGTTACGCGTTCTCGGGCTACCGCGTCTATCGTCTCTCGAACTGGCGCCGGGACGCCGAGATTCCGCCGGATCGCACCTGGGAGCTGGTCGGCGCCTTCGGCTCCGATACCCTCTACCGCGAGACGCCGCTGGCCTCCATCACCGACTCGACGGTCCAGTGGGATTCGTGGGAGTACGGGAAGAGGCACTATCCGATCGGCCACTACCGCTTCCGCGACACGTCGGTGCTGAACGGCTTCGACTACCTCTACGCCGTGACCACGGTGGCGGAGAAGCGCGTGGCGCTCGGCACGGGGTACAAGGTGGTGCGGTTGGAGAGCCGGATCCAGACGTCCCTCGACAGCATGGTCGTGGCGAACGCGAGCGCCCGCCCGCGGGGGGACCAGGTGTGGGTCGTGCCCAATCCCTACCGGGCGCGCGCGCCCTGGGACCGGCCGCCCGTGCCCGGCGATCCCTTCGGCCGGCACCTCGACTTCATGGGCCTGCCCAAGGCCCGGA
>JAWOLC010000089.1:0-19622 GCA_033853925.1 Candidatus Eiseniibacteriota bacterium | reverse complement strand
TCCGCATCAGCATGTCGTACGGCGGCGGCGGCTCGGCGAACACCGCCGCGCTCTACAACCAGGACTTCGTCGAGCTGTTCAACTTCAGCGGCACCGCGGTGAACATCGGCGGCTGGGCGATCGAGTACGGCTCGGCCACCGGCGCGTGGGGCAGCAGCACGGGCAACATCTTCACGTTCCCGGCCGGCACGATGATCCAGCCCTGCTCGTACGTGCTCGTCGCCTTCGGCACGCCGAGCGCGGGCGGCTCCCCGATCTCTCCGACGCCGGACTTCACGGGCACGCTCAACATGAGCGCGTCGTCGGGCAAGGTCGCTCTGTTCTCGCAGGTCAACACGAACGTCACGTGCGGTAACGAGGTCGGCCTGGTCGACAAGCTCGGCTGGGGCGCGTCGAACTGCCCGGAGACCGCGAACCTGACCTACGCCGGCGGCAACCTCGACCTCACGCTGGTCGCGGTCCGCGGCGGCGCCGGCATGGTGGACACCGACAACAACTCCACCGACTTCACCGCCGTGACCGGCGCGACGCCGCGGAACTCCGCGAGCCCGTCGAACCCCGACTGCCTCGTGGTGCCGGCTCCGTCGTCCAGCTGGGGCAAGATCAAGACCATGTATCGCTAGTTCCGGTCGGGGAGCTTCGGCTCCTCACCCGAGCATCCTCGAGGGCCCGGCGACCGCCGGGCCCTCGGCGTTGTGGCCCGCCCGCGACACGCGACGCTGAACCTCCCGGGCCACCCCGCCCATACGCGTCCACGTCGCACCCAGCGCCGGCAGGTTCCCGGCCGCCCGGGAGCCGCGGAGGGCCCGGTTCCGGGCCACCGGATCGCGACCAAGTCGATTCCTTGCAGATGCTTGAACGGAAGTCAGCCTCCATCGAACAGTCTCCTTGGACCCGGCGAGCGAATTGCTAATCGCAAGGGGTGAGGGGTCCGACCCAGCGCTGGATCCCGACCTGACGACGTGAGAGCGGTCCGACCGGGTCCACCCGGAGGCGACATCCATGCCACGCAACGACCGATCCCGCGCCCTGCGCGCCCCCCGGGGCGAGCGTCCGATGCGCGCCCAGAGCGCCGCTCTGGAGCACATCGGCGGAGAGGCTCCGCTGCGCCAGCCGCCGCGCGCCGTGCGCCTGCCCGGCGAGGTGTCGCGCCAGGCCCAGCGCGAGATGGACCGCCTGCGCCGCCTGCCCTCGGGCTCGCCCGAGGCCGCGCAGGTGCGGACCTACCTGCAGTGGCTGTGGTCGCTGCCGTGGGAGACGGTGGCGCCCGAGGACGCCGACCTGAAGCAGGTCGAGCAGGTGCTCGAGCGCGACCACCTCGGGCTCGAGAAGGCGAAGGAGCGCATCGTCGAGTACCTCGCGGTGCGCCGCCTCAAGCGCGACCTGCCCGGCCCGGCGCTGTGCCTCGTCGGCCCGCCGGGGACCGGCAAGACCTCCCTCGGCGCCGCGGTGGCGCGCGCGCTCCACCGGCCGTACGTGCGCATCAGCGTATCCGGCACCAGCGACGCGGGCGATCTGGCCGGCGTGTCGCGCACGCTGCCGGGCGCGCAGCCGGGGCGCATCGCGCGCGCGCTGCGCGACGCGGGCGTGAGCAACCCGGTGCTCATCATCGACGGCGTGGACCGCCTCGTGGGCGAGGGCGGGCTCGGCGTCGCCGAGGTGATGCTCGAGCTGCTCGACCCGGAGAGCAACGCGCGCTTCACCGACCACTACATCGGCCTGCCGATCGACCTCTCGCACGCCGTGCTGCTGCTGTGCGCGAACAACCTCGACATGGTCCCCGACAACCTCCAGGAGCGCATCGAGGTCATCGAGGTGCCGGGCTACAGCGAGGACGAGAAGCTGGCGATCGCGCGCCGCTTCCTGCTGCCGCGCGCGCTCCAGGAGCACGGGCTCACGCCGCGCGACCTCACGATCCCCGAGGACGCGCTGCGCGCGATCGTGCGCCACTACACGCTCGAGGCCGGCGTGCGCGGGCTGTCGCGCCAGATCGCCACCGTGTGCCGCAAGGTGGCGCGGGCGCGCGCCACCGGCGACACGCGCCGGCACGCCGCGACGCTCGACAAGCTCGATCGCTACCTCGGCCACCGCGTCTACGCGCCCGAGATGGCGGGCAAGGACGACGAGGTCGGCGTGGCCGCCGGGCTGGCGTGGACCGCGGCCGGCGGCGAGGTGCTCGTGGTCGAGGCGCTCAAGATGCCCGGCTCCGGTCGCGTCGTGACCACGGGCCAGCTCGGCGAGGTCATGAAGGAGTCCGTGCAGGCGGCGCACTCCTACGTGCGCTCGCGCGCCGACGTGCTCGAGATCGACGCCGAGTCGTTCTCGAACACCGACATCCACATCCACTTCCCCGCCGCGGGCGTGCCCAAGGACGGCCCGTCGGCGGGCATCACCGTGGGGCTGGTCATCGCCTCGGTGCTCTCCGACCGCCCGATCCGCCACGACGTGGCGATGACCGGCGAGGTGAGCCTGCGCGGCAAGGTGCTGGCCGTGGGCGGGCTGCGCGAGAAGGCGCTGGCGGCGCACCGCGCCGGCTTCCGCGCCATGCTCTACCCGGCGCTGAACGAGAAGGACCTCGAGGACATCCCCGCGGACGTGCGCGAGCGAATCGAGCTGCTGCCCGTGGACACCATGGACGACGTGTTCGAGATCGCGCTCCACAACCTCATCATGCCGCGGCGCGTCGGCGACGAGTACGTGATCGAGGTGGACGAGGACGAGGTCCTGCCGGGCGACCCGAACGCCGAGCCGGCCGCCGGCGACGAGGCTCAGGTCGCACGGCCGCCGCGCAAGCCGCGGCTGCTCGGCCCCGACGGCAACGAGCTGTAGCCGCGCCCCTCAGAAGTGGAAGGGCCTGCCCGCCCGGTATTCCCGGAGCTGCTCCGCGAACCGCCCGGCGTCCCGCGCATCGCCCGCGGCGCGGGCCAGCTCGATCGCCCTGGTGCACGTGCTCACGGCCTCGGGGAGCCGCCCCACCTCGGCGTAGGCGGCCGCCAGCGTGCTCAGGAGCACGGGCTCGGGCTGGGGACTGCGGCGGCACGCCTGCTCGGCGAGCCGCACCGCCTCGGCGCCGTCGCGATGGCGGGGATCGGCGTGGGTGGCGCGGATCCAGGCGATGTTGTTGAGCGCATCCAGGTCGTCGGGGCTCCGCTCGAGGATCTCGCGGTACTCGGCGACGCCTTCCTCCACCCGGCCCTGGATGGTCAGGATCACGGCCAGCATCCGCCGCGGCTCGATCTCGACGGGATTGAGCCGCAGCGCCCGCCGCAGGTCGGCTTCGGCCTCCGCGAACCGACCGCGCGAGGCCAGGGCCTGCGCCACGAGCACCAGCGTCAGGTAGCGATCCGGATCGCCCCGCAGCGCCGCCTGGTACTCGGCGATCGCCTCGTCCGTCCGCCCCAGCTTCTGCAGGGTGAAGGCCAGGTTGTGGTGGATGTCGGGAGTGTCCATCCATCGCAGGGCGGCGCGGAACTGGGCGACGGCCTCCTCGTTGCGCCCCTCCATGCCGAGCGCGTTCCCCAGGTTGTTGTGCGCGTCCGGATAGTCGGGGGCCAGGCGGAGCGCTTCGCCGAACTGGGCGATGGCGGGCCCGACCTTGCCTTCCTGCAGGAGCACGGCGCCGAGATTCTCGTGGGCGACCGGGTTGGGCCCGGTGACGGCGAGCGCGTGCTGGAAGAGGGTCCTCGTGTCCCGCCAGTAGGCGACGTGGCGCGCGGCGAGAAGCGCGAAGAGCGCGAGCACCACCGCCAGGGCCCCCACGGCCGCCAGCCGCACGGCGCGGGCCCGCGCCGTCAGGTCGCCGACGAGCCACACCAGCGCCACGAGCAGTCCGATCGTGGGCAGGTAGGTGTAGCGGTCGGCGTACGCCTGGCTGCCCACCTGGAGGAGCCCGATCACGGGCACGAGCGTTCCCAGGTACCACAGCCAGCCCACCGCCAGATAGGGCCGCCGGCGCGAGAGGAACAGGACCGCCGCCGTCACGGCCGCCACCAGGGCGACCGCGGCGCCCATCCCCAGCCAGTCGGGCGTGGCCGAGAACGGGTAGTAGACCGAGAGATCGTGGGGCCAGATCGTCTTCTCGAGGTAGCGCCAGTAGGAGGCCACCGCGTTCCCGAGGCGGCGGGCGGGGGAGATGAGCTGGAGCGGGATCATGGCGCCGACCTGGCGCTGGACCGTGAAGGTGGCGATGGCCGAGACCGCGGCGAGCGCGATGAGCGGCCACTTCTCGGCCACGAGCCCGGCGAGCGAGCGCGCGGGAGCGCGGAAGCGGGGATTGCGGGCGCCTCCCCGCAGCCTGCCCAGCGGCCACACGTCCAGCAGCACGAGCAGGAAGGGCAAGGTCACGAGCATGGGCTTGGACATCAAGCCGAGCGCCAGAGCCAGCATCAGGAGCGAGTAGCGCGCGGGAGCCGGGCGCTCCGCCCAGCGCGCGTAGGCTCCCAGCGTGAGCAGGAAGAAGAAGCCGCTCAGCACGTCCTTGCGCTCCGAGATCCAGGCCACCGACTCGACGCGCAGGGGATGGAGGGCGAACAGAGCCGCCACCGCGGCGCTCCGCCACCACGAGCCCGTGAGCCGCGAGAGGACGAGGAGGAGGAGCAGGGCGTTCAGGACGTGGAGCGCCAGGTTCACCGCGTGCGGCCCGAGGGGCCCCGACCCGAAGACCTGCGCGTCCAGCATGTGCGACCAGGTCGTGAGCGGATGCCAGTTCGCGGCATGGGGGTGCGAGAGGAACCAGATCGCGTTGGCCAGCTTCCAGCCGGCCGAGACCCGGGGCTGCGCGGTCACGTACGCCGGGTCGTCGAAGAGGATCCAGCCGTTGCGCAGGACGCCGGCGAAGACGGCGAGGGTGGCGGCTGCCAGGGCCGCCAAGGTCAGGACGCGGCTCAGCGGCCCAGGGAACGAGCGGGAAGGGCTGGTGTCCGGCCCTCGGCCCGCTTCGCGAGCGGGCGCCGCACGGGGCGCGGTCGCGCTCGAGCCTTGCGGCCCGGCACTTTTCCTGGGCATCGACTCAATCTACCATAGTGGTTCTCTCGAGGAGGGTGCGTGCACCGAGCTCAGAAGGCCGTCGTCTCGACCAGGGCCCGGGGCGAGCGCGCCCCGCGGCGAGCGCCGCCTGGCCGCCCGACGCCCACGACGCCGGTCCGGCCGGAGCGGCGGCATACCGCGAAGCCGGCGGCCGAGGCTGCCTCCCGGGCATGACGCCGCCGATGGGCAGCCACCGAGGAGAGCACGTTCGCCGGCGCCACGGCCCCCGGCGCGCCCCAGCCGGCCCAGTCGGCGGCGCTCCTCGACACACGCCGGTGGCGAAGCCGCCGAGCGCCGCCGTGCCGCGGCTCTGGTCCGCGCTGGTGGCCCTCACCGCGCTGGTCGTCTACCTCGTGCAATCGCCACCCGTGACGGGGGACAAGGACTCGCCCGAGTTCACGCTGGTGCTGGCCACGAATGGCGTGTCCCACCCCACCGGGTACCCGCTCTACACCATGCTCGGGCACGTGTTCGTCAAGCTGGTCCACGCCCTCGGGGCGACGTGGCCCTATGCCGCCAACGCCTGGAGCGCCGTGGGCGGCGCGCTGGCCATGTACTTCCTCCATCGCCTCGCGGTCGAGTTGCTGCCGCGGGAGGCGCAAGCCGGCCGGCGCGAGCGCTTCCTCCTGGGGCTGCTGCCCGTGGCGCTCTTCGCCTTCAATCCCATCTGGACCTACGAGACCACGCTGGCCGAGGTCAACTCGTGGCACGTCGCGTGGGCAACCGGAGCCGCGCTCCTCTTCACGCGCCTCGTCCGGGGTCTGACCAGCGAGGGAGCCTGGACTTCGGCCCGGCTCTACGGGTCCGCGGCGGCCTGGGGTTTCGTCTGCGGCCTCGGCGGGGCGCACCACGCCACGAGCCTCTTCGTGGCGGCGCCGCTGTCCTTGGCCATCCTGGTGGTGCTGGCGAGGCGGCGGATGCTCCGCGTGGGGGTGATCCCGACCGTGCTCCTCGCCGCCTTCGTGCCGCTGCTCTCCTATGGCTTCATCCTCTGGCGGGCGAGCCACCCCGCGGCCATGCAATGGTACGGGCTCACCCCGGGGCTCGACGGGCTGATCACGCACGCCACGGCCCGGGCCTACACGGGTTGGCTCGGCGGCTACGCGCCGAGCCAGGTCCAGCAGAAGCTCCTGCTCTGGTACGTGTACCCGTTCCTGGCCCTGGGGATGCTGGCGATGCTCGTGAACGCCGCGCGGGCGCGGGGGCTCGGCGAGCGCGCCCTGCACTGGGGCCTGACCATCTCGGCGCTCATCGGGATCGCGTACGCGTTCGACTACGAGGTCAACGATCCTTCCTCGTACTTCCTCCATCCGCAGGTGTTCGGCCTCGCGGCCCTGACGCCGCTCCTCGGCCTGGGGCTCACGCGGGGAATCGCCGCCCGACGCGCGGCGCTCGGCGCCTCCGCGTTGATCGGCCTCGCGAGTCTCGTCCTCTGGGTGCCCTGGCTGCGCACGGGCCAGCAGCGCGTCGGCTTGTTCGAGGGCTTCGACCGGCTCATCCACGAGATGTGGCGCTCGATCCCGGCGGACTCGGGCTTCGTCTTCTGGTCCGAGGACATCCACTGCAAGGTGATCAACTATCAGCTTCTCGACGGGGAGAAACCCGGGCTCAGCGTCCAGCATGCGCTCCTGCTCTACCGGCCCGAGATGCGCGTGGCCTTCCAGCGACGCTACGGATTCGACCCCACGGCCGGCCTCACCCCGAACATCCCGAAAGACCCGAGGCTCGCCGGCCCGGCCATCGACCAGGCCATCGAAGCGGCCGAGGCGCGGGTGAACGCCTTGTCGCCGCTGCCCGTCTTCCACTTCGATCCGCGCGTGCCCACGGTGCGGCTCCTGATCAAGCCGGGGACCAAGCCCGAGGCGAGCCCGCCGGCACCGACAGGCGCCCCCGCGGGGCCCGCGCCCTGAAGGACCCGGCCGGGGAGTCGTCGGCCGACGACGGCGCCGGGGGAGGGCGCGCGTCCACACAAGCGGCCGGCGCCGGCGGGCCGGCGGCTCACCGCTGCGCTCCGCGCTTCTCATCGCCACGGCTTCCGCTTACCATAGGCTCGGCTCATCCCCGGGGACGGAGGCGAGGCGTGTACCGTGGCCAGAAGGTCGTCGTCGTGATGCCCGCGTACAACTCGGCGCAGACGCTGCGGCGCACCTACGACGAGGTCATGGCGCAGGAGGTCGTGGACCTGGTGATCGTCGTGGACGACGCCAGCCGCGACGAGACGGTGGCCGTGGCCCGCACGCTGCCGCGCACGCGCGTCGAGATCCATCCGCAGAACCGCGGCTACGGCGCCAACCAGAAGACCGCGTATCGGCTCGCCCTGGACGAGGGCGCCGACATCGTGATCATGGTCCACCCCGACTACCAGTACACGCCGAAGCTCATTCCGGCCATGACCAGCCTGATCGGCAACGGGCTCTACCCCTGCGTGCTCGGCTCGCGCATCCTCGGCGGCTACGCGCGGCGGGGCGGGATGCCGCTGTGGCGCTACGTCTCGAACCGCTTCCTCACCCTGGCCGAGAACGCGCTGCTCGGCTCCAAGCTGTCCGAGTTCCACACCGGCTATCGCGCGTTCTCCCGCGACCTGCTGGCGCGCCTGCCGCTGGAGCGCAACTCGGACGACTTCGTCTTCGACAACCAGGTGCTGGCCGAGATCCTGTGGCTCGGAGACACGATCGCCGAGGTCTCCTGCCCCACCCGCTACTCCGCGGACGCGTCGTCCATCAACTTCGTGCGCTCGATCCGCTACGGGTTCGGCTGCCTCGCCACCGGACTCGCCTTCCGCCTGGCCAAGTGGCGGCTGCTCCGCTCGCCGCTCTTCCCGGGGCGGCCGGCTCGTCGCGCCTTGGCGACGGCCTCGTAGAGCCGGCAGGCAGGGCGCTCGGGCCCCGAGTCGGCCCGCGCACCCCTCGCTCAGCCTCGATTCGCGCGCGCCCCCGCGCCGGCGTAGTGCTCGCGCAGGCGGCGGGCGGCCTCGACCAGGTCGGCGCGCCGCGTGGCCAGCGAGAGCCGAACCCGCTCCGGGTGCGGGCCGAAGGCCGACCCGGGCAGCACGGCCACGCCCAGCTCGAGCCACTCGCGCACCAGGTCCCAGACCGTGCGCCGGTCCAGCGCGGCCGACACGTCGGGGAACAGGTAGAACGCGCCGCGCGGCCGCTGGGCGCGGACGGCGTTCTGGCCCTCGAGCCCCACGAGCAGCGCGTCGCGGCGGTCCTGGTAGGCGACCCGCATCGTCTCCACCTGCTGCTGCGGGCCGGTGAGCGCGGCGAGACCCGCTTCCTGCACGGCCGGGAAGACGCCGTAGGTGGTGAGGGCGCTCAAGGTCGGCCCCATCACCGGCCGCAGGGCCGGCGGCGAGACCACGTAGCCCAAACGCCAACCGGTCATGGCGTAGGACTTGGAGAAGCTGAAGACGCTTAGCGTGCGCTCGGCCATGCCCGGCAGGGAGGCGAGGCTCACGTGCCGAAGGCCGTCGAAGAGGATGTGCTCGTAGGCTTCGTCGCTCACCACCCAGAGGTCGTGCTGGATCGCCACCTCGGCGATCGCCTCCAGCCGCTCGCGATCCAGCACGGCGCCGGTGGGGTTGTTGGGGGTGTTGAGGTAGAGACCGCGCGTCTCCGGACGCAGTCCCTCACGCAGTCGCCGGGCGAGGTCGGCGGCCGACGTCTCGCCCTCCAGCACCTCGAGGTACGCGGGCAGGGCCCGGAACCGGGCGCCCTCCACCAGACTCACCATCCGCGGAATCATCATCCAGTAGGGCGAGAGGAGGAGGATCTCGTCGCCGGCCGAGAGCAGGGTCTGGAAGGCCATGAAGAGACCCTGCGTCGCCCCCACCGTCACCACCACGTCCTCGGGATGGCAGTCGATGCCGTTCTCGCGCGAGAGCTTCTCCGTCAGGGCCACGCGCAGGGAGAGCGCGCCACAGGGATCGGGATAGTGCGTGTGCCCCGCCTTCGCCGCGGCGGCCAGGGCTTCGACCACGTGATGCGGCGTGCCGAAGTCCGGCTCCCCGCGCTCGAGGTGGATGACCCGCTGTCCGGCCGACTCGCGCGCGGCGGCGGCCGCCATCACCTGCGCCAGCTCGGAGGAGGTGCGAAAGATCTCGCGGTCGGCGATCAACCTGGGCATCTCGGGTCCCTCGTCGGCCGGGCACCTGGGGGAGAGCCCCCAGCCCGGCGTCTCGGCCCCGAAGCGCGTCCGCGTCGGGACGCGGCAACCGGCTTACGGGACACGACACTAGCATGACCGGGGCGGCATGCGCCTTGCTTTCCTCGGGCGGCCACTGCGCCCATCGCGCCATCCTGGAGGGATCCTTCCGTGTCCAAGTTCGACCTCCGCGACATCTCGGACCGCCTCACGGGGTCTCGTGACACCGAAGCGTTGGTCTACGAGTTCCTGGGCTATTTGCAGGCCGTGCACGCGGATTGGCACGTCTCGCTGGCCTTCTACGAGGTGAGCCGGGACGCGCTCGTCAGCGTCTACCAGCGGCGGGGCCAGCGCTTGACCCGCCGCGACATCGACCTGCCCGTGGACCGCCTCCCGGCCCGGCTCGTGCGGAAGTTCTTCCACCCCAGTGCATTTTTCAATCGTTCGGACCGGCGGACCCTGCTCAGCAACCTCTTCGGCTCCTCGCCGGCCTATGAGCCCGACCCCCTCGAGGCTCCCGCGCTAGCCCCCCTGACCGCGACCGACTACTGGCAGTCCTGCCTCTGCCTGCCCATGGCGGACGTGGAGGACGTGCTGGCGTTGCTCGTCATCGTGAGCGACAAGCGGCACGCGTTCGGCGGCAAGGTGGTCGCCGACTTGATCCCGGTCAAGAGCATGGCCGCGCTGGCGCTGGCCCAGCATCTCTACCGCTCCGAGCGCGAGCGCCCCGACGACGACTCCGTGCCCGATGCGGCGGCCGAGTTCCAGGACCGGATCCAGCGGCTCAGCGCCCAGAGCGAAGCCCTCCAGGCCGAGAACCGCTCGAAGGCCGAGCAGATCGAGGGCCTGGCTCAGGAGATCGAGCAGCTCGACAAGAGCTCGACGCAGTACAAGCACGAGCTGGACCGGGTGAAGGAGGCGCTGTTCGCGCTCGAGGAGCAGTCCGCCGCCGCCACCCAGCACCTCTCGGACGCCTACTCCGAGCTGACCTCGACGCGGGCCAAGGCCGGGGAGCTGCAGCGCACCTTCTCGTTCATGCGCGACGTCTGCCAGCTCCTGGGCCAGGAGCACGATCCGCAGGCTCTGCCCGCGACCCTGGTGCAGTGGTTCTGCGAGCACTTCTTCGTCGAGCGCTGCAGCCTGATGGTGCTGGACGCGTCGCGCGAGACCCTGGCGATCGCCGCCCAGCAGGGCATCGATCCGGCCGTGGCCGGCAAGGTCAAGGTGCGGCTGGGCCAGGGCATCGCCGGCTGGGTGGCCCACAACCGCAAGCCGCTCTTCGTGCGCGTGCGCGAGGAGGGCAAGGCGCCGCGACACACCGACCAGGACGCCTACAACTCCGACTCGTTCATCTGCGTCCCCCTCGCCTACAACAATCGCGTGCTCGGGGTCCTGAACCTGAGCAACAAGCGCGACGGCGAGCCGTTCGACGAGTTCGACCTGGATCGCGCCACGATGGCGGGCTCCATCATGGCCATGTCGCTCGGCGGCCACGAGGCGGTGCGCCGCGCCGCCACGACGGCCTGGGCGTAGTGTCCTGTCCCGGGAGTCGCTAGACAGATCTCGGGGCCCCGACAGCCCGCAGACGTGACGACGGCCCGGCGCCTTCCGTGGTGCCGGGCCGTGTCGCTCGGGACGGCCGTCAGGCTGCGATTCCCTGTCTCAGAGGGATTTCCGTCCCGCGATCACCGTGGCATCCAGCCGCTGGAGCGTCAGGCTCAGGCCTCCGGCGCCCGGGGCCGCCACGACCACGCTGTCGATGACCATGGCCAGGCGCATTCGCTGGTGCGTGAAGAGCTGCGCGACCTCCGGCGGGCACGTGACCTCGGAGGCCACGGTCGTCGGCGAGGCCGCGGAGAAGGTCACCGGCACGTCCATGACCGGCGAGGTCGTGAGCGGCGGCGTGGCCTCGTCGCTCAGGTAGAGGCGGAGGCGGCCCGAGCCCGAGCCGTTGCCCGCCGAGACCAGTCCCCCCAGCGACAGGGTCGCGGTGCGGACGTCGGTGGCGTTGTCGAGGCCGCTGATGAGGTTGATCGTGAGATCGGGCAGCAACGCGATGGGCAGCGGCAGGTCGCCCGGCGGAAGCGTGTCCACCCGAGCGCTCCTCTGCTCGGCGTCGAGGTAGCTGAGAACGTCCACCTTGACGACCAGGTTGTGATTGCCGCACCCGGCCAGGGCCAGCGCGGCGAGCGCGACGAGGACGAGTACACGCGTGCGCATGGCGCCTCCTAGCGGTAGAGCGCCAGCCCGGCCCCGAGTTCGAGGCCGCGCTCGCGCGTCAGGTTGCGGCTGTTGGTGGCGAGGGCCAGGTCGAGGCCGAGGCCGCCGAAGCGCACGCCCGTGCCCGCGGTGAACTGCACCAGCTGGTTCGCGTCCAGGTAGGTGCCGCCCCGGAGGGCGAAGCGCCCGACCCAGGTCTCGGCGCCCGCATGGCCGATCGTGGCGTTGACGCCGCGCACGACGTCGGCGGCGACCATGAAGCGCCCGACCCGCGTGGCGACGTTCGCGGTGACCGTCACGGGCACCGTGCTCGAATAGGACTCGTCCTCGGCGATGGTCTCCTGCACGTACTCGCCGGTGGCCGCGTCGTTGTAGGCGATGCTCTCGCGCACGCGCCAGTCGAAGCGGGTGCCGATGTCGTTCACGCCCAGGCCCAGCTCGTAGCCCTTCCCCAGCCAGACCGCGCCCAGGTCCAGGCCCCGGCCCAGGCCGCCGCCGTCCGGTCCCGTGTCGTAGTAGTGGCCGAGGTAGTGGACGTCCACCGGCTCGTTCGCGAAGAGCGTGTCCCCGGTCACGAAGGAGACGACGTTGTCGGCCTGCGCGAAGGCGAGACCGCGCAGGATCTTCACGCGGGCGCCGGCGTAGAGGCCCGTGCCGCCCTGCCGCGGATCACCCGTCTTCAGGAGCGGCCCCGCCCAACCCAGGTGCACCCCGGCCGCGGCCACCCCGCGGCCCTGATCGTTCATGTCGTACGCGGTGGCGGGGCGGAAGGCGTCGCCGTTCATCGCCCCGTAGAGCGGGTCGTTGAACGTCAGCTCGTTCTCGTAGTAGACGAGCGGAGCCACGGCCAGGAAGACACGTCGGACGCCGAAGCCGAGCGCCGGGCCATTCACCGCCGAGCCCAGCTTGCTGTGGTCCTCGGGGAAGATCGACTTCACGTCGCCCAGGTCCACGGCCAGATGGTTGCGGCCGACCGCGATGGTGATGTCGTTCGCGGGGGCATCGGGCGTGACGAGCTGCAGGTTCCATGGGGGGTTGTAGGCCAGGTTCGCCAGCTCGTAGATGTTGAAGTCGGGCTTGTCGGGATCCAGCTCGGGGGGATCGGCGAGCACCGGGATCAGGCCGATGGGCAGCGTCACGCCCGAGCCGGAATTGGGCGCCGGCGGCACGCCTCGATAGGCCACGTTCGCGGCATCGCTCCCCGGCCCGCCTCCGGCCAGAATCACACCGCCCATGGCCATGCGCCGTGCACTGAACATCTGCGCGCGGGCCAGCCCGCTCCCCGCCGTCATGGCGAGCAGGAGCAGCAGCAAGACACGGCGAAGCATCAGGTTCGGCTCCTTTCACGGGAGTCTGCAAGGCCGAGGTGCCATGTTGCCGGGCAGGGGCGAGCGCAAGGACCGCGCCACGCTCCGCAGACCTTCGCGGCCTGGAGCGCGGCGCGGCTGCAACCTCCGTCCGCTAGAACGCGGGCCGCGGGCGCGGCGGCCGGACGAGAGGAAGGAGCGGGATGGCGGCACGCGGCACGAGCGACCGGAAGAACCTGGCGCCCGGCGATGCCGGGCTCGATTCGAGGACTCGCGCGCCCGCCGCGAAGTCCGCGCCGGCAGACTACCACGTGGCGGTGCGCCTCTCGTGGCCCGGCGAAGTCGCCGCGGTCAGTGCCGGCCGAAGTAGTCCCTCAGCGCCTGCCGATGCGCGGCGAAGGCGATCGCCCGGGGCAGGCGGGTCGTGAGGAACCACTTCGCCTCGAGCGCGTCGTCTCCAGGACGCAGCCGGCCTGCGGTCCGCTCGCCCGTGTAGAGGATGAGCACGGCCCGCGTGCGCGGGTCGTCCAGGCCGGCATAGACGCCGAAGAGGCTGGTGAGCCGCGCGTCCAGCCCCGTCTCCTCGCGCAGCTCCCGCACCGCGCAGTGCTCGGGGGTCTCGCCGTACTCCATGAAGCCGGCAGGCAGGCACCACGCGCCGACCCGCGGCTCGTACCGGCGCTTCACGAGGAGCACGCGACCCCGTTCCGCCAGGATCACGCCCGCCGCCGGCACCGGATTGCGATAGTGCACCCAGCCGCACAGCGGGCAGACGGGACGCATCTGCCCGTGGTCCTCGCGCTTCTCGAGGGGGGTGGCGCAGCGCGGGCAGAAGCGAATGGGCATCCGTTTCGGCATGGGGCGCGAAGGTAAGCGGGCGAAGGGCCGGGCGCAAACGAGCGGCGCCCGCGCCGAGTGGCGGGCGCCGCGCTTCGACCCGGCCGCCAGGCCGACCCGAGAATGCCCCTACTTCAGGTTGAAGGTGGCGGTCACGACCATGTGCCCCGCCACCACGACATAGCAGGTGTCGCTGCTCCCCGAGCAACCCGAGCCCGACCACCCGGCGAATACGGAGGTGGCCGTGTCCTCCTCGGCCACGAGGGGCACCGTGGCGCCCGGAGACCAGTCGTAGGGTCCGCAGGCCGTCGGGCAGTCGATCGTGCCGTACGTGCAGCGCACGTGGCCGGCGCCCGTGCCCGCGAGCACGACCTTCACGGTGTTCTCGGGCCCGGCGAGGCTGTCGCTCTTCTTGCTGCAGGCGCCGGCGACGAGCAGGAGCAGGGCGAGGAGCAGCAGGCGATACAGCAACGTGTTGCGGACGCGTTCAGGCATGGCGACCTCCGCCGCCGTGGGGCGGCATCGTGAACGCGCTGTCCGAGGGAGCCGTCATCGAAGCCGACCGGATCGCGACGGGAATCGCCCGTCGCGCGCAGGCTCCTGACCGCGCGAGTTACCCCTCATCATGCCATGAAGGAGCCGGAGGCGGGAATGTGCGCGGTGGCTCCAGCCCGGCGGCCGCCTCGGGCATGGACCAGGCCATCACGGGGCTCGGGACGATAGGCAACTATTTGGTTGCCTTTAGTCCGCATCTGGACTAGCGTGCCGCGTGGCGGCCGTACGGGATGGCCGCAGGAGGAGAACCGATCATGAGCACGACGACGACCGACCGGATCGAGAAGCACGTCCTGCTGCGAGCCCCGCGCGCCCGGGTGTGGCGCGCCCTCAGCGACTCCAAGGAGTTTGGGACCTGGTTCGGGGCGGTGTTCGAGCAGCCCTTCGCGCCGGGCGCCCGCGTGGCCGGACGCATCACCATCCCGGGTTACGAGCACCTCAGGCTCGAGGTCACGATCGAGCGCATGGAGCCCCAGCGTCTCTTCTCCTACCGCTGGCACCCCGACGCGACCGATCCCGCCGCGGACTACTCTGGCGAGCCCACGACGCTGGTGGAGTTCACGCTGGAGGACGCGCCGGGCGGCACGCGGCTGACCGTGACCGAGTCCGGCTTCGACCGGATCCCCCTCGCCCGGCGCGCCGCGGCGCTGCGGAGCAACGACCAGGGCTGGGCGCAGCAGATGCGGTCCATCACCGAGCACCTGAGCCAGAGGCCGTGACTGCGACCTCCAGGCCGGATCCCGCCGAGGATTCGGCCGCGGTCTTCGCCGCGCTCGGCGCGACGACGCGCCTGCGGCTGGTGGCCCGCCTCTGCGCGGGCGGGCCCCAGTCGATCGCGAGCCTCACGGGCGGAACGCGGCTCACCCGCCAGGCGATCGCCAAGCACCTGCGCGTGCTCGCCGACGCCGGCGTGGTGCGAGGCGCCCGGAGGGGTCGCGAGAGTCGCTGGGAGGTGGAGCCCAGCCGCCTCGGGCTGGCCCGGCGCTACCTGGCTCGGATCTCCGGGCAGTGGAGCGAGCGCCTGGAGGCGCTGCGCAGGCACGTGGAGGAGGCGCGCTGAGGGTCGCGGGCGGACGGCGTGAATGCAGAGACCCGGCCGAGAAGCTGGCCGGGTCTCTCTCCGCTGCCGGATCGTGGCGTCGCGCTGCACCGTCCCGCCCGATTCGACGCCCCTGGCGGACACCTCCTCGGTCCACAAGGAACGGTCGATCACCTCGACCGGCCGCGTCGTTCTTGCCGCGTCAGTTCTTCCCCTGCCCTCCCTGGACCTGGTCGAGCCGCTTCTGCAGCTCGTCGAGCTGGCGCCGCATCTGCTCGATCTCCCGCTGCATCTGCTCACGATCCTGCAGGCGCGGACCCTGCCGCATCATCGGCCCCGGCGACATCCAGCTCTGCGCCCCACGGCGCGCGGCTCCCGGCCGCTCGAGCGTGGCCTCGATCGTGCGCGGCGTGCCGTGCCGCACGATGCGCAGCGAGACCTTGCCCGTCTCTCCCTGGAGGGCGGCCACCAGATCCTCGGCGTCGTTCACCGGGTGGTCGCCCGCGCGGGTGATGACGTCGCCCGCCTTGATCCCGGCCTTCGCCGCGGGCGTGTCCTTCAGGACCTCCAGCACGAGCACGCCCTTGCCGTCCTTGAGCCCGAAGTACTCGCCCAGGTCGGGGCTCAGGGACTCGATCCGCACGCCGAGCCGGCCGCGGTCCATGGCCATGATGCGGATCATGCGGTTGTCCGGCAGGTTCAACTCGCGGGTGAACTCGCGAGCCTCCCCGGGGGCCGGAGGCTCGATGGCCGGAGGCTCGGGAGCCTCGGGGGTCTCCATCTCTTCGTCCACGGGGCGCGCCGCGAGCGTCACGGAGACCGTGCGCTCCTGGCCGTCGCGGAAGACCTCGACGGCCATGGTCTGCCCCACCTTGGCGTTGCCGATCACGTCCTGCAGCTCGGAGGGGGATTCGACGCCGCGCGAGTTCACGCGCACGATCAGATCGCCCTTGCGGATGCCCGCCCGATCCGCGGGCCCGTCCCGAACGACCCGAGTCACGAGCACTCCACCCGAGCCCTGGTACTCCATGCCCTCGCGTAGCTCGGGCGAGAGGCCCTGCATGTACACGCCGAGCCAGGGCGTGTCTCCTTCGGCCGCCCGCGCGACAGGCGCGCGCGCGAGCCCCGCGACCAGCACCAATCCGGTGACGAGCACACCCAGCCAGGCGTGCGCTGACGTCGTCCTCATGTCCTTCCCTCCTGTGCTAGCGTCCCTCGGGGGATTCGCCGGGCGACGGCTCTGTCAGGTTCAACGCCGCCGGGCGCCTCCGGGTTCCAGGAACTTGCTCCTTCGCCGGCGGGACGAGTCACGACGCGGCCATGAAGGTCAATGAACTGTTAGAGCTGGAGGTCTCCGACCTGGCGCTGGGTGGCAAGGCCCTGGCCCGGCACGAGGGCCGGGCCGTGTTCCTGGATCGCGGGCTGCCCGGGGACCGGGTGCGCGCCCGCGTGTCGCGAGTCAAGCACTCCTGGGCCGAGGCGCGACTCGAAGAGGTGCTGACCCCTTCGCCGCGGCGCGTGGAGGCGCCGTGTCCCCACTTCCGCTCCGGCGTCTGCGGCGGGTGCCGCTTCCTGGACCTGGCCTATGCCGAGCAGCTGGCCAGGAAGGAGCGCCAGGTGCGCGAGACGCTCGTCCACCTGGGGAGTATCCCCGAGCCCGTGGTGCGCCCGATCCGGCGGGCCCCCGAGACCAGCGGCTACCGGAACAAGATGGAGTTCAGCTTCCACCCCGCCGCCGACGGGCGGCCGCTCCTCGGCCTGCACGAGAGCGGCACGTTCGAGAGCGTGTTCGCGCTGGAGACCTGCCTCCTGCCGAGCGCCCTGACGCTGGAGATCGTGCGCCTCACCCAGCGCTTCGCGGCCGAGCATCGCTGGCGCGCCTACCACCCGCGCCGGCACGAGGGCGTGGCCCGCTACCTGACCGTGCGGCACCTGCCCCTCTCGGGCCAGTGCGCGGTGCACCTGGTCGCGGCGGCCGACGACCTGCCCGGCCTGGCGGAGTGGGCGCAGGCCGTGGGCGCGCTCTCGGCCGAGGTGCGGACGGTCACGCTGCTCCTCAATCGCTCGCGGGCGAACGTGGCCCTCGGCGAGGAGGAGCGCGTGCTCGCGGGCGAGGGCGTGGTCCTCGAGCGGCTGCTCGGGCTCGAGTTCGAGGCCACGGCGAGCACGTTCCTGCAGACGAACAGCCGTCAGGCCGAGGCGCTCTACGGGGCGGCGCTCGAAGCGGCGGCACTGCGGGAGGGCGAGACGGCGCTCGACCTCTACTGCGGGACGGGGACGCTCACGCTCCTGCTCGCCCGGCGGGCGGCATTGGCCGTGGGCGTGGAGTCGGTGGCGGATGCCGTGGAGCGGGCGCGGCGCAACGCCGCGCGCAACGGGCTCGCGAACGCGGTCTTCGTCGCGGGGGAGTCGCGGGCCGTGCTGCGCGAGTGGGCGCGCGGGGAGCGAGAGGCGCCGTGGGGGACGGAGGCGCATGGGGCGCGATCGGCGGAGTCGGCCTCGCGGCGTGGGGCGGAGTCGGGCACGGAGGGACGCGACGCCGAGAGCGGCGCGGGGCTCGGAGGAGCGGACCGACCGCCAGGGCGCGGCGGGTCGGGTCGCGGCTCCGGGCGCGGAGGGCTCGATCGCCCGAATGGGCGCGGCCCGGACGTGGTGCTCGTGGATCCGCCGCGCGCCGGCCTCCATCCGCGCGTGGTGTTCCGTGTCGCGGAGCTGGACCCCGAGCGGATCGTCTACGTCTCGTGCAACCCCGCCACGCTGGCGCGCGATCTCAAGGATTTCGCGGGCCACGGCTGGCGCCTGGCCGAGGTCGCGCCCTTCGACATGTTCCCGCACACGCCGCACATCGAGTGCGTCGCGCGGCTGGAGCGGGGGTGAGGGGGGGCGCCCGCAGGTTCGCCTGCTCCCCGGCCGGGCCGCGGACCCTCGCGCTTTCGAAGGCTTCACTCTCGTCCGTGACAGTCTCGCGCTGTCGAAATCGAGAGCATCGGCCGGCGCGAGCCGATCGCCTCGCCGCGGCCGCCTGCGCGATCATTCCCGTCTCCTGACGTAGCCGATTGCCGCACACGCCGCTGCCCGCGCACTGCGGTGCCCGGGCATTCCCTCCACCTCTTGGCGGCACGGGAACTGCTCTTGCCCGGCAGGAAGCTGGTCCAGGAGAAGAAGCCACGACCGGGATCTCGACGGTATTCGACCGGCGGGCGCCCCGTGCGCTCGCCACTGCCTCACGGTCTCGTGAATAGGGGATCACGAAGGTGATCGCGCGCTCGAACCTGAGGCAGGGATGACACGCAGTCCAACGTGACCGTGCCGCGGCCTGCCCCCTGGCTACGGCACCGCCGTCGCCATAGGAGGAAGGCCCTCCATGATCGAGTCGAGTCGCAGTCCGCCGCCGGGCGATTGACGGCCCGCCTTCGCGCGGCCCCCGGCAGACGACCGGGCGACCAGGGATCTCCCCCCTCGACCTCGGAGGGCGTCATGAACACCTTCGTCCGAACCTTGAGCTTGTCCCTTGTTCTAGCGGGTTTGATAGTCGGCTGTGAACACAAGCCCACGACCGCTCCGCTGCTCCTGAATCCCTATTCCATTTCCGGCAAGGTGATCGGCTTCTCCGGAAACGGGGTGGCCGGAGTGACCGTGGGGTTCTCGAGCCGCAACGCGGTCTCGGGAGCCGACGGCAGGTATACGCTCGCCGGCGTCACCAATGGGACCTACACGCTGGTCGCTTCGAAGAGCGGCACCTCCTTCTCTCCGTACAGCATGGACGTGACCGTGGATGGAGCCAGCGTCACGGGCAAGGACTTCTACGTCGGGTCCATCGAGATGTACTTCGAGGACTTCGGCCGCCCGGCGGGCTGGGTGACGAACAACAGCGGCAAGTTCTTCCAGCAGGCGAGCACGCATACCTACCACTACGCGCTCACCGACGGGGTGAGCGAGCACGCGTACAAGGGCGTGCCCGACATCGCCGCGATTCCGCTCTCGGTGCCCATCACGCTCGAGTTCGACATACTGCCGGACACGACCGAAACCGCGGGCAACTTCCTGATGGGCCTGAGCGGCAATTCGATGGACGCGTATGGAGGTACCAACGTCCTCGCCGCGGCCTTCGACTTCGAGGGCGCGAACCGCGTGCTGGTGCTGAAGTCGCTGGACGGCAACGGCGTCCTGAGGTCGGCCAGCAGCTCGAGCGCCGGCACCCCCGTCGGCGCCAGCTTCGGCGATGGCGTCTGGTACCACGTCGTCATGCAGTACAACGGTGTCGAGGACGTGGCCACGATGACGGTGAGCTCGAAGAGCGACCAGAGCGAAGTGTGGACGGCGAGGCTCTCGGGCATCGGCGCGATCACGAACATGAATCGCGTGTTCATGTCCTCGATCGGGGACGTCGCGGCGGGGGCCACCGCGAGTGGCCGCGTGGACAAGATCCTCGTGCAAGCGGGGCCCCGGATTCCGATCCCCTAGCCTCTGGCGAACGCGCGGCCAGGGCCGTGGGG
>JAWOLC010000088.1:0-2664 GCA_033853925.1 Candidatus Eiseniibacteriota bacterium | reverse complement strand
ATCGTCAGCGGCGGCGAGCTCGGGCGCGCCCGGCTGGCGGGGATCGCGCCGGAGCAGATCGTCTTCAGCGGCGTGGGCAAGACGGTGACCGAGCTCGCGGCGGCGCTCTCCGCCGGGATCTACGGCTTCAACGTCGAGAGCGAGGGCGAGCTGCGGGAGCTGGCGGCGCTGGGCGAGACGACCCGGACCTCGGCGCCGGTGGCGCTGCGCGTGAACCCCGACGTCGAGTCGCCCACGCCGCACCGCTACACCCGCACCGGTCACTACGAGACCAAGTTCGGCATCCCGATCGACGAGGCCCGCCGCCTCTACCAGGCCGCCGCCCAGATGCCCGGGCTCCGGCTGCGCGGGATCGATGTCCACATCGGTAGCCAGATCCTGGAGGTCGCGCCCTACGTCGTGGCCGTCCAGCGTGTGCTGGAGCTGGTGGACGAGCTGCGGCGGGCGGGGATCGCTCTGGAGTACATCGACGTCGGCGGCGGCTTCGGCATCGCCTACGACGACGACGAGGGGCCGCAGGCGACGGCGTTCGCCGACGCGCTCGTGCCCCTGCTCGCGCCCACCGGGCTGCGCGTGGTGCTCGAGCCGGGGCGCTACATCGTCGGGCCCGCCGGCGTGCTGCTGACGCGGGTGCTCTACATCAAGGAGCTGGGGAAGACCTTCGTGGTCACCGATGCCGGGATGAACGACCTCCTGCGCCCGAGCCACTACGCCAGCTACCACCGTGTGGCGCCGGCGGAGCTCCATCCCGAGCGCGACGCGCGCAAGGTGGACGTGGTCGGCCCGATCTGCGAGAGCGGCGACTTCCTGGCGCTCGACCGGGTGGTGGAGCGGGTGCGCGAGGGCGAGCTGCTGGTCATCAGCACCACCGGCGCGTACGGCTTCTCCATGGCCTCCACCTACAACGCCCGGCCTCGCCCCGCCGAGGTGCTGGTGGACGGCGATCGCTTCCGCCTGATCCGGCGCCGCGAGACGTTCGACGACCTGGTCCGCGGCGAGGTGGAGCTGTTGGAAGGGGAAGGCTAAAGGCTGAAGGCTAAAGGCTGGAGGCTGAAGGCTGAAGGCTGATGCAGGGTCGTCGCCTGCAGCCTCCTAGCCTCTAGCCTGCAGCCTCCTAGCCTGTAGCCGGTAGTCTTTAGCCTGCAGCCTTGCCGTTCCCGCACTCGCAGGTACGAATCGCCATGACCGATAATCGCATCCTCATCCTCGACTTCGGCTCGCAGTTCACGCAGCTGATCGCGCGGCGCATCCGCGAGGAGCGCGTGTACTGCGAGATCCAGCCGCCGACCGTCACGCTGGACTGGATCCGGGGCTGGCGGCCGAAGGGCGTCATTCTGAGCGGAGGGCCGTCGTCGGTGTACGAGGGCGACGCGCCCACGGCCGATCCCGCGTTGCTGGAGCTGGGCGTCCCGATCCTGGGGATCTGCTACGGCATGCAGCTCCTGGCCCAGGCGGAGGGCGGGCGTGTGGTCAACGGCCGGCGCGAGTACGGCCGCGCCGAGCTGGAGATCGAGGTCGGCGCCGACCTCTTCCAGGGCTTCCGGCCGGGGGAGCGCACCGTGGTCTGGGCCAGCCACGGCGACCACGTGGACGAGCCACCCGCCGGCTACCGCACGCTGGCCCGCACCGAGACGCTGCCGGTGGCGGCGTTCGAGGCGGCGGACCGCCCGATCTTCGGCGTGCAGTTCCACCCGGAGGTGGCGCACACGCCCCGGGGCGGGGAGATCATCTCCAACTTCATCTTCCGCATCTGCGGCTGCGAGCCGACCTGGACCCCCGGCTCCTTCATCGAGGAGCACGTCGGGCGTATCCGGGCGCAGGTGGGCGACGCGGCCGTGATCTGCGGGCTCTCCGGCGGCGTCGACTCCTCCGTCGCCGCCGCGCTGGTCTACCGCGCCATCGGCGATCAGCTCACCTGCATCTTCGTGGACACGGGGCTCCTCAGGAAAGGCGAGCGCGAGGGTGTCGAGCGCGCCTTCCGCCAGCACATGGGGATGAAGCTGGTCGTGGTGGACGCCGCCGCCGATTTCCTGGGCAAGCTCGCCAACGTCGACGAGCCGGAGCGCAAGCGCAAGATCATCGGTGAGACCTTCATCCGCGTCTTCGAGCGCGCCGCCCGCGAGGCCGGCGCGGGCGCCCGCTTCCTGGTGCAGGGCACGCTCTACCCCGACGTCATCGAGTCGCTGAGCGTGCGCGGCCCGTCGGCCACGATCAAGAGCCACCACAACGTCGGCGGCCTCCCCCAGGACATGGCGTTCGAGCTGATCGAGCCGCTGCGCGAGCTCTTCAAGGACGAGGTGCGCAACGTCGGCCGCGAGCTGGGCCTCCCCGAGGCGCTCGTCGGCCGCCACCCCTTCCCGGGGCCCGGCCTCGCCATCCGCGTGCTCGGCCCCGTCTCGGAGGAGCGGCTCGCGATCCTGCGGGAAGCCGACGCCATCTACCTCGAGGAGATCCGCGCCGCCGGACTCTACGACGACATCTGGCAGGCCTTCGCCGTTCTACTGCCGGTTCGCAGCGTCGGCGTCATGGGCGACAGCCGCACCTACGAGCACGTCGTCGCCCTGCGCGCCGTCACCAGCCGCGACGGCATGACCGCCGACTGGTTCCCCTTCCCGCCCGACGTGCTGGGCCGGGTGTCGAACCGGATCATCAACGAGGTCAGGG
>JAWOLC010000087.1:0-26987 GCA_033853925.1 Candidatus Eiseniibacteriota bacterium | reverse complement strand
CTGGCCGGCCTGGATCTTGGCCACGCCGTCGTTGAAGTTCTTGGCCCAGTACGACTCGCGGTTGTTCTGCGCCCACTCGAGCTTCTTGTCGCCCTTGGCCTTCATGCCGTCGATGGCCTTCTGGAAGGCCTGGCCGGCCGGGCCCGCGCTGTCGATCTCGGCGTACGCCCAGCCCAGGTAGGCCAGCGCCTCGAGGTCGGCGGGGTCCTCGCTCGAGCACTGCACCAGGCGGTCCACCGCCTTGAGCATCTCGCGCTTGTAGTCCTCGAGGTTGCCCTTCTCCTTGTCGCGCATGCCCTGGACGACGTACTGGATGCCGCCCGCGCAGTTCGGGTTGCGCGCCTGGGCCGCGCCGGCCAGCATCACCGCCAGGAGCGCCACGCAGGCGCCCGTCGCGATCGCACGGTATCTCACTTGGCTCCTCCTCCTTCGGTTCGTCCGCCGCTCCCGCCCCGTGTGGGCCGGCCCGCGGTCAGGTCAGACGATTCCCGTTCACCGTCAGTCCGAAGGACGTCCCGAGGTAGATGGCGGCCTTCCGACAGGCGAGCATACGGGTCATGAAGATCTCGAAGTACTCCATCACCTGCGAGATCTTGGTGTCGATGGTGAGCTCCAGGGTGATCTCCTTCCTGGACTCGTCCACGTTCAAGAAGCTCTTCTCCACCGCGTAGTTCACCCGGTCGTGCACGTCGAACTTGATCATGTCGGGGTTGCGCACGCGGGTGCGGTGCACGTCGCTCTTGTCGCCCAGGATCACCGCCGCGGCGATGGCGCTGATCGCCGAGCCATCGGTCTCGTGGTGGTTGCCGATGGCGCCCATCACCTTGACGATCTCGTCGTCGGGCATGCCCATGTCCGTGAGGATGCGCATGGCCATGACCGCACCGGTCTGGGCGTGCACCTCCCGGTTCACGGCGTTGCCGATGTCGTGCAGGTAGCCGGCGATGGCGGCCAGCTCCGCCTCCCTCTCGGGATGGCCCAGCCGCTTGAGCGTGTTGTAGGCGATGTGGGCCACCAGGCCGACGTGACGCTCGCCGTGCTCCGTGTAGCCGATCTCCTCCAGGGCGCTGTCGGCGCTGCGGATGAAGCTCTTCACCCGGGGGTTGTCCCGGACCATCTCGAAGGTCACGAGGGGCCCGGCTGGACCGGCGGATTCGGCGGCGGGGTTGCTCTCACCCCCTGGGGCGGCGACCCGGTTGTTGGCGTTGCGCTGGTTCATGGAAGACCCTTGGACGCGGGAAATGTGCCAGCCCTGACGGGCGGAAGCGGGTGGAATGGCGGAAGGACTCTAGGGGCGCAATCGCAACTCCGTCAAGGCGGAGGCCGGGTGGGGGTGCGGCCCGCCCCGCCGCCGAGCCCACCGGTCGGCGCCCGGCCGTGGCGGGGCCGACACAGCCGTGTGGCGCCGAGGGGACGGCCGCGCGCGCCGCAGCGAGGCCATCACCCTCGCTAGAGCACCTCGACGGGATCCACGTCCGCCATGACGCGCACGCTCTTGGACCGCAGGGCCTCCGCCCGCTCGAGCGCCGCCGCGCCTAGCTCCCGCAGCCTGCCCGCGTTTCTCGCCTTGAGGAGCAAGTGCCAGCGATGCCGTCCCTTGAGGCGCGCGAGCGCCTGCGGCGCGGGGCCCAGGACGGTGATTCCGGACGCGGCCGCCTGCTCGGCGATCGCTTCGCGCACCCGCGCGGCCGTCGTCTCCACCTGCTCCTCGTCGCGCCCCGAGAAGAGGAGCGTGGCCAGCCGGGTGAACGGCGGGTAGCCGGCTTCGCGGCGCTGCGCCAGCTCGGAGTCGAGGAACATGCGCTCGTCGTGCAGCACGGCCGCCGCGACGGCGGGGTGCTCGGGCGTGCAAGTCTGCACGAACACCTCGCCCGCAACCGGGCCACGGCCCGCCCGACCGGAGACCTGCACCAGGAGCTGGAACGTCCGCTCGGCGGCGCGGAAGTCCGGCAGGTGGAGGGCCACGTCGGCGTCCAAGACGCCGACCAGCGTCACCCTGGGGAAGTCCAGCCCCTTGGCGATCATCTGCGTGCCGAGCAGCACGTCGGCCTCCCCTCCGGCGAAGGCGGCGAGCACGTCGGGCGTGCGGCCGGGGGTGCGCGCCACGTCGGTGTCGAGGCGCAGCACCCGGGCCGCCGGAAACGCCGCGGCGATCTCGCGCTCGGCGCGCTGCGTGCCGGCTCCGGCGAAGCGCAGCATGGGGGCCTGGCAGGCCGGGCAGCGGGCCGAGGCCGGCTGCCGGTGGTCGCAGTAGTGGCAGCGCCACTCGGGCGGGCCGAGGTGGAGGGTGAGCGTGATGTCGCAGTTGGGGCAGCCGGGCGTGAAGCCGCAGGCGCGGCACTGCGTGTAGTGGGAGTGGCCGCGCCGGTTCAGGAACAGCACGGCCTGCTCGCGCCGAGCGAGCCGCTCGGCCAGCGCGGCGCGGAGCGGGGTCGAGAGCAGGGCGCCCGCCGACGCCTCGCGGCGCAGGTCCACGACCCGCATCGCCGGCAGAGGACGCGAGTCCACGCGCGTGGGCAGGCTCAGCAGCCGGTACTTGCCGCGCGCGGCGTTGGCCAGCGACTCGAGGCTCGGCGTCGCCGAGCCGAGCACCACCGGCACGTCCAGGAGCTGCGCGCGGCGCACGGCCACGTCGCGCCCGTGGTAGCGCAGCCGCTCGCTCTGCTTGTACGCCGGCTCGTGCTCCTCGTCCACGACGATCAGGCGGAGCCGGGGCAGCGGCGCGAAGACCGCCGAGCGCGCGCCCACCACCACGTCCAGCGCACCGCGGCTGGCCAGCTCCCAATTGCGGCGGCGCTCGCCCACGCTCAGATAGGAGTGGAGCACGCCGACGCGCCCCGTGAAGCGGCGGCGGAACGCGGCCACGACCTGCGAGCCCAGCGCCACCTCGGGCACCAGCACGAGCGTCTGACCGCCCGCCTCGCGGGCGGCGTGGGCGGCGCGCAGGTACACCTCCGTCTTGCCGCTGGCGGTCACGCCGTGGAGCAACAGGGGCGTGAAGCCGCCGCGCCCGATCGCCTCGACGACCTCGCGCACGGCGGCCGACTGGGCGCCCGTGAGCCGCACGCGCTCGGGGAGCGGCAGGGTCATGACCCGCTCCTCCTCGGCCGCGCGGCGGGCCCGGCTGCCGGCGAAGCCCTCCAGGCCGCCGGGCAGGGCCGCGGCCAGGACCTCGCCGAGCGGGGCCAGGTAGTAGTCCGCGATCCAGCGAGCCAGCTCGAGCAGGTGGGCCGAGAGCGGCGGCGCGGGCAGCACGCTCGTCAGGTCGCTCACCCGCTCGAGATCGCACGCCGGCGCGAGGCCCACGACGATGCCGCGCTTCGCCCGCCCGCGGAAGGGCACGAGGACCTGGGCTCCGGGCACGGCCCGCTCCGCCATCGCCTCGGGGACGCGATAGACGAAGGACTGTCTGAGGGGCAGGGGCAAGGCGACTCGGGCGAAGGGCATGTTCGGCTCGCGGATGCCGGAGACCGGCGCGGAGGACGACCGCAGGATGCCGGGACGCGAGCCGGCGAGCAAGTGCCGCGGAGCGGAGGCGGCTAGGGAATCGGGGCGAGCGGCGGCGCAGGCGGACGGGGCGAGGAGCGGAGGGCAGACGCCGGCAGGCCGCGCGGCACGGGGAGTGGATCCGCCGTGCGATGGGCTGGGTGCCGCGATGCGCGGGACGCGCACCGGGCAGCCCCCGGCCCACGGCCTGCCCCCGGTCGACGAAGCGATCGCTTCGGGACCGGGGTCAGGCCTGCATGCGGTGCGGGCTCTTCTGGCCGAGCAGCGCGTTGATGCGCTCGACCAGCTTGCGCGGGCTGAACGGCTTGGTGATGTAGTCGTCGGCTCCGACCTCGAAGCCGATCTTCTGATCCACGTTCCGGCCCTTGGCCGAGAGCAGGATCACCGGGATCTCGCGGGTCCCCGGCTCCGCCTTGAGCATCTTGCAGGTCTCGTAGCCATCCAGCTTGGGCATCATGATGTCGAGAACGATGAGATCCGGGTGCTCGGCGCGCGCCTTCTCCAGCGCCTGCTCGCCGTCCAGCGCGGTCAGCACCTCGTAGCCCTCCATGCCCAGACTGAAGTCCAGGATGTGCACGATGTAGATCTCGTCATCCACGACCAGGATCTTGCCCTTCGCCATGACGATCACCTCCTTGCGATGGCGTTCGCGTCGTCCTTCGCTTGCGGCCCCTCCGGCGCCGGAGGAAGCTGTGGGGCATCCAGCACGCGCTCGAAGGCCTCGACCACGCGGGGATCGAATTGCCTCCCCGCGAGACGCCTCAGCTCGAGCCGGGCGTCCTCTTCGTTGCGCGCGGGCCGGTGGGTGCGACCCACCGTCATGCTCTCCCACGCGTCCACCACGGCCAGGATGCGGGCCCCGATGGGAATCTCCTCCTCGCGCAGGCCGCGCGGGTAACCGGTGCCGTCCCACCACTCGTGGTGCGAGAGCACGATCTCGGGGACGGCGCCGATCTCCTCGAGGGGCTTCAGCAGCTCCGCCCCGATCTCGGCGTGGCGCTCCATGAGCGCGCGCTCGTCGGAGGAGAACGACGTGACGCTCTCGCGGAGACTGCCCGGCAGTCGGGTCATGCCCACGTCGTGCAGGCCGGCGGCGATGCTGACGCAGGCGATCTCGCCCTCGCTCAGGCCCAGCTCCTGGGCCAGCGCGCGGGCGAGCCGCACGCTGCCCGGCGACTCCGAGCGGTTGCGCTCCAGGTGGCAGAGCATCTGGCGCAGGGTGCGCGCGGCGTCCTCCATGCCGGGGCGCCCCGCTTCTCCGTCCCGCAGCGCCGCCCAGGCCGCGCCGACGCGCTCCGCCAGGCTCAGGAGCAGCTCGCAGTCCCGGGCGTCGAAGGGCTGCCCCGAGGCGGGATCGGTCACGTTGAGCACGCCGAGCAGGCCCTCCGCGCCCTCGAGGGGCACGGAGATGAACGTGCGCGTCCGGTAGCGCTCCCGCCCCGAGCCCGCGATCTCGCTGGATTCCTGGGCGTTCGAGACGCACACCGGCCGCCGGTTCTGGGCCACCCAGCCGGCCACGCCCGTGCCCACGGGGATGCGCGTGTCACGCACGACCCGCTCCTCGAGCCCCAACGCGGCCCGCACGTGCAGGTCCCCGTCCGGCCCGGGAGCCAGAAGCGAGACGACGCGCGCGTCCATGACCTCGGCCACCATCTCGATCGCCAGCCTCAACAGGTCCTCCGCCGCCCGGGGCGCCGAAGGATCCGACCGCAACGCCACTCGCGGCCCGCTCCGCCGTGGGAGCACCACGGTGAAGCACGAGCCGCGGCCGGGGGCGCTCTCGGCGGTGATCCGCCCGCCATGCCACTCGACGATGGACTTGCACACCGCCAGTCCCAGGCCCGCCCCGCCGTAGCGGCGGACCAGGGACGAATCCACCTGGTAGAAGCGCTCGAACACCTTCTCGAGCGCCTCTTCCGGAATGCCGATGCCGGTGTCCTCGACCCGCAGCGCGATCTCGTCCTCCGATCCCGAGAGGAACACGGTCACCGCTCCCCCGGCGGGGGTGAACTTGATCGCGTTGCTCCCCAGGTGCAGGACCAATTGCCGCATCTGGTCGGGGTCCGCTTCCGTCCGAGTATCGGCGCAATCGTTCACCAGCTTGAGGCTTACCTGACCGGTCTCGGCCACCGGGCTCAGCAGCTTCACGGTGTCCTCGACGATCGCCGCCAGGTCCACGGGCTGACGCTCGATCCGCAACTCGCCGGAGTCGAAGTGGTTGAGGTCCAGGACCGACTCGATGAGCCGGGCCAGCCTCTGGGTCTCGTCGTTCATGATCCCGAGGAAGTGCCGCAGGCGCTCGGCGGGGATCTCGCCGGCTCGGGCGGAGAGCAGGGTGTCCAGGACCGCCCGCAGCGCGGTGAGCGGCGTGCGCAGCTCGTGCGAGATCGTCGAGACGAAGTTGCTCTTGAGCGCGTGCAGCTCCTGCGTCCGCTGCCCCGCCTCCCAGAGCTGCCGCGTCTGGCCCTCCAGCTCGTGGTAGAGCCGGGCGTTCTCGATCGCCACGACGGCGTGGTTGCCGAAGATCTCCAACAGCTCGATGGTCTCCGTGGAGGGCACGAGCCGGTCCACGGGATCGTCCACCGAGAAGTAGCCCACCAGGTCGCCCCCGCGGTTCTGCAGCGGAACCAGGAGCACGTCGTCCTCGTGCCACTCCCACTCCTCGCGCGGGCCCAGCTTGGGCCGCACTCCGGCGGGGAGACGCTTGTTGAACTCGTGCCGGTGACTGATGAAGTACGAGCGGCTGACCCGGAACTCCTCCTGGAGCCAGGAGCGGAAGTCGTCCACGAGCACGTCGGCGGCCTCGAGCTGGGCGCGGCCCTCCTCGTCCACGCCGACGAAGGCGCGGGCCCGCAGCCGCTCGGAGCCCGGCTCGCGGATGCGGATCAGGACCATGCGGAAGCCGAGGCTCCCCGCCACGGTCTCGGCGATGCGGGCGAGGAGCTGGTCGAGGTCCAGCTCCGAGTTGATCTGCCCGATGCTCTCGAGGATCTGGTGCAGGCGGCGCGCCCGCCGGCGGTTCTCCTCGAGCTGGCTGAAGTAGAGGCGGCTGAGCCGCTGCCGCGTCGCCGTCAGCTCGCCGACCAGCTTGCGCAGGGCGGCGGTCTCCTCGGGCGAATCCGGGGCCGCGGCGTGCAGCGCGGCCTCGGCGCCCGAGTCCGGGGCCGCCGGCGCCGCGGGTGCCGCGGGCGCCGCGGGAACGGGCGGCTCGGCGGCGCTCTTCTTGAGCTTGGCCAGCTCGCGGCGGGTGCGGTCCAGCTCGGCCTTCAGGCGCAGCTCGCTGGCCGAGGGGCCCTGGTTCGCGTTGTGCCGGCCCATCGCGTCGTCCTAGGCCGCGTGCCGCTGCGGGTCGGACGCGGCCGACTCGCCGTGGCGGCGCCGCTCGCCCACGAGCACGCTCCCGGGAATGCCCTTGCCGTGGGCCTTGAGCTCCTGGGCGATGTCCGTGAGCTGCGCCAGATGGGAGACCTGCGCGCGATCGGTGCTGACCATGGCGATCGTCACGCTCATGAGAGGGAAGCGCTCGACGTCGTGGCGGCGGCTGAGGACCTCCACGTAGCCGCGCTCGCGATCCTCGGGGTCGTAGAGGGAGGGCACCGTGCGGATGAAGGCGTCGATGATCTCCTGCCCGATCTCCTCGGCGCTCTCCGGGCTCGTGAGCAGCACGAAGTCGTCGCCGCCGATGTGCCCGACGAAGTTGCCTTCGCCGTGGTGGCGGGCCGCCTCCACCAGGATGCGCGACAGGGTCTGGATGGCCTCGTCCCCGCGCCGGTAGCCGTAGTGGTCGTTGTAGGCCTTGAAGAAGTCGATGTCGACCTGGAGCAGGGCGAACGGCTCGCCCGAGGCGAGGCGGCACTCGATCTCCTCGTTGATCGACAGGTTCCCGGGCAGCCCCGTGAGCGGGCTGGCCTCGCGCTGCTGGCGGCTCCAGCGCAGCTGGTTGTTCACCCGCAGCAGCAGCTCCTCGCCCTGGTAGGGCTTGGTCAGGTAGTCGTTGGCGCCGCCGCGGAACCCCGTGAGCATGTCTTCCTTCGTGTCCTTGGCGGTGAGCATGATGATGGGGATGTAGCGGGTGGCATACGAGGCGCGCAGGCGCCGCAGCACCTCGTAGCCGTCCATCCCGGGCATCATCACGTCGAGCAGGATCACGTCGGGGCGCATCTGCTCGGCGGACACGAGGGCCTCCTCGCCGTCGCAGGCCTCGATGACCTCGAAGCCCGAGCGCTCGAGCTGCATGTGCAGCACCTCGCGCAGGTGCAGCTCGTCTTCGGCGATGAGGATGCGGGGCTGGCTCACTCCACGGGACTCCTGCCGTGACGGACGGGAGCCGGCTTCCGGCCGGCACGCCTCCGCTCCGGGCTCGCGTCGCATGCCGCGGCGGACCGCCGCAGGAGCCTCGTGCGGCCGGGCAGTCGCGTGCAGACGCCGCTCTTGCGAGTGGGCGGCGCCTCCGTGGGTATCGGCAGGCGGATCCGCCGCCTTCAGCGATTTGGGGGCGCGGGCTCAGTCGCCCGCCATCGGGAGACCCGACTCCTCGAGCGAGGCCACCACGTCCAGCTCCGGGTCGGGCTCGTCGCCCCGCTCCAGCATCCACGAGCCGAGCAGGGCGATCATCGCCGCGTTGTCCGCGCAGAGGCGCAGCGAGGGAACGCGCAGGGGGATGCCGCGTTCCTCGCAGCCCCGGGCGAGCCGGGCGCGCAGCTCGCGGTTGGCCGCGACCCCGCCGCCCAGGCACACGGCCCGCGCCCCGACCCGGTCCGCGGCGCGCAGGGTCTTCCCCACCAGCGTGTCCGCGACCGCCGCCTGGAAGGAGGCCGCCAGATCCGCCAGGAGCGTCTCCCCATGAGGCGGTGGGCCCAGCGGCGCGAGCGCCAGCGCCACCGCCGTCTTGAGCCCCGAGAAGGAGAAGTCCAGGTCCGGCCGGTCCAGCATGGGTCGGGGCAAGGCGAACGCGGAGCGGTTGCCGCGCTCGGCCAGGCCCTCGATGGCGGGGCCTCCCGGGAAGCCCAGACCGAGGAGCTTGGCCACCTTGTCGTAGGCCTCGCCCGCCGCGTCGTCGCGCGTGCTGCCGAGCCAGCGGTAGCGGCCGAGGCCGCGCACCTCCACCAGCTCCGTGTGCCCGCCCGACACCACGAGCGCCACCGCCGGAAGCGGGCACTCGCCGTGCTCGAGCGTGGCCGCGTGCAGGTGCGCCTCGATGTGGTTCACGCCGACCACGGGAATGCCGAGCGCGGCGCCGTAGGCCCGGGCGAAGGCCACGCCGACCACGAGCGAGCCGACGAGCCCGGGGGCGCGGGTGACCGCGATCCCGGTGAGGTCGCGGGGCGGCACCTCGGCCTCGGCGAGCGCGCGCTGGACGAGCGCCGGCAGCAGCTCGAGGTGCGCGCGCGACGCCAGCTCGGGGACGATCCCACCGTAGAGACGGTGCACGTCCTGGCCGGCGATCAGGTGCGAGCGCAGCGTGCGGCCGTCCTCGAGCACGGCCGTCGAGGTGTCGTCGCAGGAGGTCTCGATGCCGAGGACGAGGCGGCTGGCGCTCATGCGCTGCCCTTCGTCTCCGGCGCGGGCGGCGACGGAGGCGCGGGCGCGAGCGACTCTTCGAGCCAGGCGAGGTACTTCGGCGCCCCCGCCGCCAGGCGCACGGCGATGCACTCGGGGACCTCGTAGGGGTGCAGCTCGTGGAGGCGCGAGAGGAGCGCCGTCCAGTCCTGCTTGCGCGTCTTCATCAGCGCCACGACCTCGCGCTCGTCGGCCACCGCACCCTGCCAGCGGTAGAGCGAGCGCGCCCCCGGCAGCAGGTTGCCGCAGGCGATCAGGCGCTCGGCCACGAGCGCGCGCACGACGCGCGCCGCCTCCTCCTCGCTGGGGAAGGTGCTGAACACGAGCAGCATCTCGGTCACGCGTCCCCCTTTTCGTTCCGGTCCCGGGCCGCGCAGTGTAGCATCCCCGCATGCGGCTCCCGATCCGCGCCCGCGCGGCCGCCACGGTCGCGCTCGTCCTGGCGCTCCTCTCCCTGGCCGCCGCCGCGGCGCCGCGCAGGCCCGCGAGGGCGCGAGCCGCGCCGTCCGCCGCGACGCCGCGCGGCCAGCGGTCGCTCCCCCCGCTCCTGCTCATGGAGCGCCGCCGCGTGCTCGGGGACACGACCCGCCCGGTCGCGAGCCGCCTGCTCGTGCGGGACCCCGATGGTGCGCTCCACGACCTGCTCCCCGTGGACAGTCTCCGCTTCCTGGGCCGACCTTCCGTCTCCCCGGACGGAGGCCGCATCGCCTTCGCGGGATGGCTGCCCGGCGCGCGCCGATCCCGCCTCTGCATCGTGAAGGCGGACGGCTCGGGGCTCGCGTGCGCGCCGCTTCCCGACACTCTCCTCCGCAGCGAGTTCTGGCCGTGCTGGGTCGCGCCCCATCATCTCGTGCTCGCGAGCCTCCACTTCGGCGGGTCGCGCCCGAGCCGATTCGCGGCGCAGTGGGAGCTGTTCCTCGTCCGCGACGACGGCAGCCACCTCGAGCGCCTCACCGTGGACACGAGCTACACCGGGGGGGCCGTCCTCGACCCCGGGACGGGGCGCCTCCTCTTCTCGCGCGGCGAGCCGGAGGGACGACAGATCGTCACGCTGACCCCCGGCTTGGACGATCTTCGCCTGGCCGCCGGCCCGGTGGACACCGCGATGGGCCGCGTCTCCTGGCTGGCCGCGTCTCCCGACGGCCGGGTGGCCGTCGACCTGGTGCGGCCCGGGGCGCCGGCCGTCGCCCTCTTCGGGGCGCAGGCGGACGCGGGGCGCGGCGGGCTGCCGCGCGCGGTGGGCCCCGGGGAGATCGTCGCGGGTCCGCCGGCGAACACGCTGGCCTTCCTGCCCGACGGGCGTCTGCTGGGAAGCATCCCGGCCGCCGATTCCGCGTCCTTCCCGCGCCTCTTCGTGGTGGATTCGGACGGCAGGAATCAGGAGCCGGTGCCGATGCCTCGCGAAGGGAGCTGGCAGACCGCCGTGCCCCTCGTTCCTTCCCCCGCACCGGTCGCGGTGAGCGACTCGGCCCTGGACGCCCCTCGCCCGTCCCGGGACGCGACGTTCGCCTACGAGGACCTCAACGTCTTCGCCGGCGGGCCCCTGGACACGCCGCTGCCCGCTCCGCTTCTCCTCGCGGACAGCCTGCGCCTGCGCGCCCGCGTGCCCTTCGCTCCGGCGACGGGCGCGGATTCGAGCGTGCGGCTCCGCGAGGTCCCGGTGCGCCCCGACGGCTCCGCGCGCCTGGACAGCCTGCCCGTGGACCTGCCCCTTGTCCTGGAGATGGTCGCCCGCGACGGCCGCGTGCTCCTCTCCGCCCACGGCTTCGGCCGCACCGCCTGGGTCAACGCGGGCTCGCCGCGCGTGCGGCGCTGTGTCGGCTGCCACTTGGGCCACTCGGCCCTGCCCCTGCCGCCGGACGGCGGAGCCGCCCGCTGGTTCAACGCCGCGCCCTCGGCGGAGGTCACGGCCTCCAGCAGCGCCGCCGGAACGACGGGCCCGCGGGCCGCCGTGGATCGCCGGACGCAGGGCAGCGCTCGCGAGGTGGGGTGGATCGCCGCGGGCGCGACCGGTCAGTGGCTGCGCCTCACCTGGAGGCGGCCGCTCGAGCTGCGGGAGATCGTCCTCCACGGCCTGCGCCCGGAGCGCGGGGCGCGCGTCACGGTGCGAGCCTGCGAGGTCGTCCTCCGCTTGCGGGGCACGGAGCTGTCGCGCCGGCTGGTGAACGTCCCGCTCGGCTTCGAGCCTCTGCACCTGGGCGTCGGCCTCACGGTGGCCGACGAGATCGAGATCGATTTCCTGCGCGTGAGCGGCCTCGCGCTGGGCCGGCGCGCCGCGGCGCTCGCGGAGGTCGAGGCGACCGGCCGGCTGCCCTGAGGCGCGCGGACCCGGCCGTCCGCGCGCGAGCCGCAACCCTTCAGACGATCCCGACCACCAGCCCCAGCCACCCCTCCTGGTTCTCGAAGCGGCGCCGCTTGTGCAGGATCTGGTCCGGCCGATCGTGCTTCCCGTCCCAGCCCTCGACGTAGACCTCGCTCCCGCGGAAGCCGGTCGCCGCCAGGACCTCGCGCACCTCGGGAATCGTCCACAGGCGCCAGTCGTAGGTGAACGCCCGGCGCATCCGCCGGCCGTGCCCGAGGTGGAAGTGGATGTGGCAGAGCAGGCGGTGGTCCACGGGGTTGAACGCCACCTGCTCCCAGACGTAGGTGAAGCCGGGGATGCGGCCGCCGTCGGGCGCGGTCGAGGCCTCGACGCGGCGCTTCTCGACGAGGCGATCCATGGCCGCCGTCCCGCCGAACATGCTGAGGAAGACGAGCCCATCGGCGCGCAGCGAGCCGCGCACCGCGCGGAGGTAGCGGCCCAGCTCGGCCCGGGAGTGGAAGGTCCAGAACGAGTAGTTGAGGGCCGCCACGACCTGGACCGCCGGGCGGGTCACCGTGCGCACGTCGCGCTGCAGCAGGCTGACGCGCCGCGCCGCCTCGCCCAGGCGGGCCACGTGCTGCCTCCGCCCCCAGGCCAGGACCTCCGGGTCGAGGTCCAGGGCCAGGGCCCGGTTCCCCGCCCGGCGCGCCGCCCAGGTGCAGGCGAGCTGCGCCGTGCCGCAGAAGTCCTCGCGCAGGGTGCGGAAGCGCCCGCCGCGCAACGAGCGCCAGGCGCGCTCGAAGAAGTCGAGGTCGTAGTCGACGCCCTGGACGGCCGCCTCGTAGAGGGCGAGGCGGTCGCGGGCCTGGGGGCTCGCGCGCACGGCGGCCCTCAGCGCACGGTCACGCGCAGGGTCCGGCTGCGCGGGCCGTCCATCTCGACCACGAACAGGGACTGCCAGGTGCCCAGCGCCGGCCGCCCGTGCGAGACGGGGATGGTGAGCGAGGGCCCCAGGAGCACGGCCCCGAGGTGGGCGCCGGCGTTGTCGTCGATGCGATCGTGGGCGAAGGGCGCCTTGCGGCGCAGCGGCTCGACCACCTCGGCCACGAGCCGCAGCAGGTCCTCGCGCAGGCCGGGCTCATCCTCGTTGAGCAGCAGGGCGCAGGTGGCGTGGGGCACGAAGGCGAGCGCCATCCCGGTCTCGACGCCGCTCTCGCGCACCGCCTGCGCCAGCTCGCGCGTGGCGTTCACCAGGTCGAGGCGCCCGTGCGTACGGATCGTGAATTCGTATTCGGCCGTCGGCACGGCGGCAGTGTAGCGCCGCCAACGGAACGCGCGAAGGCCTCGGAAGGCCCGTCCGGCGCCCTCTCTCCGACGGCCGGCATTGGCGGGTCGCCGGTGGCTCGTCTATAGTGCGCCGACTCTGCGGCCGTCCGCCCTCGGTCGGCGCCGCCCCGATCCGCGATCCTCACGGCCTCCACCCACGCGAGACCTGCCATGCCGAAGCTCCTCGACGTCCTGTTGCTCGTGGCGCTGCCCGCCTCGGGCAAGTCCGAAGTGCGCCGCTACCTGGCGAGCCTCACTCCCGAGCAGTGCCGGGACGAGATGCACCTGGGCCCGACCGTCCAGCTCGACGACTTCCCCTACGTGCACCTGATGCGGCGCATCAGCCACGAGCTGCGCGAGCGTCGCCAGGACGGGCTCTTCTTCGACTCGCACGACCTGCCCATGAAGGAGCCGCGGGACTGGGGAACGCTGATCGAGCTGCTGAACGAGGACTTCGCCGATCTCGTCCACCGCCGCCGCGTCTCCCTGGAGGGACCGTCGGCCGCCGAGTGGCTCTTCCGCCGTCTGGACGCCGCGCGGCGCCAGGTCGGCGCCCGGCCCGCGCTCGGCCAGCTCGACCCCGGGCTGCACGCGGAGATCGCCCGCGCGCTGGAGGCCGAGTGCGCCGAGATGGTGCGCGACAAGAACGCCGGCATCCCCGACACGCTCAAGGGCAAGACGGTGGTCATCGAGATGGCCCGCGGCGGCCCGGACGGGGCGGCGATGCCCTTGCCCGCTCCCCTCGGCTACCGCTACGCCTTCGCCACGCTCTCGGAGGAGATCCTGGCGCGCGCCGCGGTGCTCTACGTCTGGGTCACGCCCGAGGAGTCGCGCCGCAAGAATACCGAGCGCACCGACCCCGACGACCCGGGATCCATCCTCCACCATGGCGTGCCCATGGCCGTGATGCTCGGCGACTACGGCTGCGACGACATGGAGTGGCTGCTCGAGCACTCGGACCGGCCCGACACCGTGAAGGTCGAGGCCCACGGGCGGACCTGGCGTCTTCCCGTCGCCCGCTTCGACAACCGCACGGACAAGACCACCTTCGTGCGCGCGGACCGCGCGCAGTGGCAGGCGGCCGACGTGCGCGCGCTGCACGGCGGGCTGGCGGAGGCGTTCGCCCGGCTCGTGAAGGCGGCGGAGAGCGTGTACTAGCGCGGGCTGTTCATGACGCTGCGGCGGCGGACGCAGCCTGACCGCTGATCACGGCGGCGCGCGGCACGGTCGCTCCTCGAGGGGGTGTCCTCCGGGGGTTAGCGCGGCTTCAGCGACCCCACCGCGGCCAGCGCGAGCATGCCCAGGTTCTCCGCCAGCTTGGCCCAGCCGATTCGAGTCGCATCCGCCGTGCCGAAGCAGCCGCAGGCGAAGTCGAGGCCGCGCGCCATGGCCGCGACGATGGCGATGGTGAACGCCACGAGCAGCGCGCCGGCGACCCAGGCCCCCGCGCGCGGGCGGATGCCCAGCACGAGCGCCAGCCCGGCCACGAGCTCGATCCACGGCACCATCATCGCCAGCAGATGCTCCGACCACAGGGGCACGAGATGGAAGTTGTGCACCTCCTTGGCCAGGCTCGCGACATCCACGATCTTCGCGAGCGCGGCCGTGAGGAAGAGCAGGCCGAGCAGGATCTGCGCGCCGCGGCGGACCGGCGTGCCGGTGAGCACGTCCATCAGCGGCCCGCCCCCGTGTCGATCGGGTAGCCCGCCGCCTGCCAGGCCGGGAAGCCGTCGGTGAACACCAGCACCTTGTGGATGCCGGCGGCGAGCATGTCCTTGGCCAGATCCTCGGATTCCTCGCAGTCGCCCCCGCTGCAGTAGGCGATGATGGGCTTGCCCACCTGCTTGAAGGGCTCCAGCAGGGCGGGGTTCGCGGCGGCGTCGTTGACCGGCACGCTCAGGGCTCCCCGGATGTGACCGGCCGCGAATTCCGAGACGTCGCGGGCGTCCACGAACACGGCCGCACCCGCGTCGAAGAACTTCTTCACGAAGGGCAGCTTCACCGAGATGGGCTGGCTCAGGTCCGGCACGACCGGGAGATCCACCTTCGCCGGGGCCGTCGCCGCGGCCGGCGCCGGCGCCGAGGTCACGGTCTTCGCGGCCGGCTTCGTCGCGGGCGCGGCCTTGGCGGCCGGCTTCTTCGCCTTCGCCTTGGCCTTGACCGTGGCCGCCTTCTTCGCCGGCTTCACGTGCGCCGTGTCGGCCGCGGCCGTGAGCGCCAACCTCACCTGGGGCGGGAGCCCCACCGCCAGGACGAGGAGCGAGCCGGAGCCCGAGGCGGGTGCGGGCGCCACATTCGAGGCGGGCCCGCCCGCCGGCCGACCGGGCTGGGCCGGCGCGGGCTGCAGGTCCTCGAGGCTCGGGAGCTTCTCGACCCGCGTGATCCACGAAAGCCCGCGGGGCGGATGGCTCGCCAGGCCCAGGGCGTTGAAGGAGAGGCCCAAGAGGGCGCCCACGATCACGATCACCAGCACGCCGCGCAGCGTCTCCGCCGCGCCTTCCTTCCTGTCGTCCGCTGTCATGGACCCACCCCTGATTTGCCCGCGGCCCGCTCCCGTCTCATACCCCGTCGCGGCCGCGGAGTGCCCCACGCCAGTCCTTGCAAGGTCCGCGCCGGCCGTGCGAGGCGGCCGGCGCGCGAGGCCCGCAGGCCGGCTCAGGCCCCCATCAGGTGAACCATGAGGGCCTTCTGCGCGTGCAGCCGGTTCTCGGCCTGGTCGAAGATGGCCGAGTTGGGCGCTCGCGAGGTCGCGTAGTCGATCTCCTCGCCGTAGTGCGCCGGGAGGCAGTGCAGGATGATGGCATCCGGCTTGGCGGCGGCCATCGTCCCCGCGTTGATCTGGAACCCGGCGAAGGCGCGCTTGCGCTCGGCCGCCTCGGCCTCCTGCCCCATGCTCGCCCAGACGTCCGTGTAGAGCACGTCGGCGCCGCGGCAGGCGCCGACGAGGTCGTGGGTGACGGCGATCGCGGCGCCCGTCGTCTGGCCCAGGGCCGTGGCCTCGGCGGTGACCCCGGCCAGCGGCTCGTACCCCGCCGGGCAGGCCACGGTGACGCTCATCCCCAGCAGCGCGCCGCCGTAGAGGAACGACTGCGCCACGTTGTTGCCGTCGCCCACGAACACCGCCTTCAGCCCCTCGAGCCGGCCCTTGCGCTCCTGGATGGTCTGCAGGTCCGCGAGGATCTGGCAGGGGTGCTCGCGGTCCGAGAGGGCGTTGATCACCGGCACGGTGGCGTGCCGCGCCAGGTCCACGACGATGTCGTGGCCGAAGACGCGCGCCATGATCAGGTCGCACATGCGCGAGATCGTCAGGGCGATGTCCTCGACCGTCTCGCGCTCGCCCAGCTTGATGTCCGAGGGCCCGAGGTAGATGGCGTGCCCGCCGAGCTGGGTCATGCCCACCTCGAAGGAGACGCGGGTGCGGAGCGAGGGCTTCTGGAAGATCATCGCCAGCGTGCGGCCGGCCAGCCGGGGGTGCGAGCGGCCCTCCTTCACCTCGCGCTTGAGACGCTCGGCCAGCCGCAGGACCTCCAGCGTCTCCGCCGCCGGGAGATCCAGCACCGACAGGTAGCTGCGGGGTCTCGTGCCCGTGCTCATCGTTCCTCCCTCGCCGGGAGCCGCCACCGCCTCACCGGGCGCCACGGGACGCGGCTCCCTTCTCGGCCCCCACCGCCTGGGCGATCGCCCGCGGCAGCACGCTCGGATCCAGCTCCTCCAGCTCGTAGGTCGCGCGCGTCGAGGGCTTGTCGATCTCCAGGATGCGCCCGAGGTCGATGGGCGTGGCCACGAGCACCACGTCGCAGGGCACCGAGTTGATTGTGGCGGACAGCTCCGCGACCTGGCGGGCGCCGTAGCCCATCGCCGGCAGGATCTCGGTGAGGTGCGAGTACTTGGCGAAGACCTCCCGGATCGAGCCCTGGGCGTACGGCCGCGGGTCCACGATCGCGGCGGCGCCCAGCTTCTTCGCCGCCACCAGGCCCGCGCCGTAGCGCATCTCGCCGTGGGTGAGCGTGGGGCCGTCCTCGATGACCAGCACCCGCTTGCCCCGGATCGCGCCGGGGTCCCTCACCGTCACCGGCGAATTGGCGCGCAGCAGGGTGGCGCGCGGGTTCACGGCGCGCACGTTGGCCTCCACGATCTGCACCGCCTCGGGCGCCGCCGTGTCCACCTTGTTGATGACGACGATGTCGGCCATGCGCACGTTCGTCTCGCCCGGGTAGTAGCGCACTTCGTGCCCGGGGCGATGGGGATCGGCCACCACGATGCTCAGGTCCGGGCGGTAGAAGGAGGTGTCGTTGTTGCCGCCGTCCCACAGGACGACGTCCGCCTCCTGCTCGGCCCGGCGCAGGATGGCCTCGTAGTCCACACCCGCGAAGACGAGGTTGCCCATCGCCGTGTGCGGCTCGTACTCCTCGCGCTCCTCGATCGTGCACTGCGCCTCGTCCATGTCGGCGACGCTGGCGAAGCGCTGCACGGCCTGCTTGGCCAGGTCGCCGTACGGCATGGGATGCCGCACCACCGCCACCTTCTTGCCCAGCTCCTTCAGGATCCGGGTGACCCGCCGCGAGGTCTGGCTCTTGCCCGAGCCGGTGCGCACGGCGCAGACGGCGATCACCGGCTTCGTGCTCTCGAGCATCGTCTGACCGGCGCCCAGCAGGGCGAACTCGGCCCCCGCCGCGTTCACGCGGCTGGCCTGATGCATGACGAACTCGTGCGCGACGTCGGAGTAGGCGAAGGTCACCTGATCGACGCGGTGCTCGCGGATCAGGTCGTCGAGGCGGTCCTCGGCGTAGATGGGGATGCCCTGCGGGTACTGGGGCCCGGCGAGCGCCGGGGGGTACACGCGCCCGGCGATGTCGGGGATCTGCGTCGCCGTGAAGCAGACCACCTCCACGTCCGCGCGCTTCTTCCAGTAGACGTTGAAGTTGTGGAAGTCTCGGCCGGCCGCCCCCATGATGATGACGCGCGTCTTCTTCGAATCACCCATACTGCAACCTCTCCGTTGGCGCGCCTTCCGACCGCGAGCCCGGCCGCGCGCTCCCTTCGCGGGAGCCGGCAGCGGCGGGCCCGGGGAATACCCCTGCACGCAGGTCTCGAGTGACGTCCCGGATGCGACGGTCCGTGGATGGGCAAAGCGGCAAGCAGTCTAGCACGGCGGACGGGGCCGGTTCACGGCGGGGCGCGGGGCTCCGGGCGGCCCGTGGGGCCGGCGTCGGGGCCGGGAGCACGCCGCCGCGCCGGCACAGGGCTCCGCCGCCGGCCCGCGAGCGGCGCGGAGAGATCAGGCGCGGCCCCCGCCCCGCCCGTTCCCGCCGCCGTCCTTCGCGGTCATCATCTGGCGGAAGTAGCCTTCTTCACGCATCAGCTCGTCGGGGCTCCCGTCCTGCTCGATGCGCCCGCCGCGCAGCACGAGCACCCGATCCACCTGCGTCAGCATCGAGCGGCGGTGGGCCACGACCATGGTCGTCCGCCCGCGGGCGATGACGTCGATCGCCTGCTTCACCGCCTCCTCGGTCTTGAAGTCGAGGTTGGCGGTGGCCTCGTCGAGCAGCAGGATGGCGGGGCGGGCGATGAAGGCGCGGGCCAGCAGCACGCGCTGCCGCTCGCCCACCGACAGCTCGACGCCCCGCTCGCCGATCACGGTCTCGAGGCCCTCGGGCAGCCGCTCGAGGAGCGGGCCCAGCCCCGCCAGGCGTGCGGCCTCGAGCACCTCGGCGTCGCTCGCCTCGAAGCGGCCGTAGCGGATGTTCTCGCTGATGGACAGGCGGAAGAGCATGCCGTCGGAAGCCACCCCGCGGATGAACGAGCGCAGCGACGAGGGCGCCACGTCGGCCAGGCGCTGCCCGTCCACCAGGATCGCCCCGGCCTGCGGCTGGTAGAGGCCCACCAGCAGGTCGGTGAGCGTGGTCTTGCCCGCGCCCGAGGGGCCGATGAGCCCCACGCGCTCGCCGGGCCGCACGCGGAAGCTGACGCCGTCCAGGACCTGGCGCTGCGGCCGGTACCCGAAGCGCACCTCCGCGAACTCGATGGAGCCCCCGTCCGGCGAGAGCGGCGGCTTCTCCTCGCCCGGCGCCTCGGGCTCGTCGAGCAGGCGGTGGGCACGCCGCATCGAGCTGGCGTGCTCCTGCAGCGACGTGTACAGCTCGGTGAGGCTGCCGATCGGGGCGTAGATCTGGTCGAGGTAGGCGAGGAAGAGGACGACGTCGCCCGGGGTGAGCTGGTGCTGGAGCGCCTTGACGCCGCCCAGGAGCAGACCGGCCGCCTTCGAGACCGTGACGATCGCTTCCTGCGCGAAGGCGTAGCGGTTCTGCAGGCGGTTGCGCGCCAGGTAGGTGGAGAAGGCGCGCTCGGTCTCCGCGTCCAGGCGTTGCGCCTCGTGCTCGGCCGCCCCGTAGGTGAGCACGGTCTTCACCCCCGCCACCGCCTGCTGGATGCGGCTCGAGACGTCGTCCCAGAGCGAGTAGTACTCCTCGAGGCGCGTCTCGAGCCGGCGCGTCATCTGCCAGGTGACGAAGGCGTAGACCGGCACGGCGATGAAGGTGATGAGAGCCAGCCCCCGATTGAGGCTGGCCATGATGACGAGGATGGCCAGCAGCGAGAAGAGGTCGGGCCAGATCTCCTGGGCGAAGGCGGTGAAGATCGGGGCGACGTGGTCGGACTGGTCGATCTGCCGCGCCACCGCCCCGCTCGCCCGCCGGCTGAAGAAGTCCAGCGGCAGGCGCAGGACGTGGCGGAAGGTGCGCAGGATGAAGCCCCGCTCGATGCGGCTCGCCAGGGTGACCGAGCGGTTGTCGCCGTGGAAGCGGCACAGCTCGGAGAGGAGGCGCGTGGCCAGGAGCAGCACCGCGCCCATCATCACCGTCGCCACCGCCTGGTTGGGCGTCCGGGGCGGCAGGCGGCGGGGCTCCGCCTGCTCGGGCGGGACCTTGCGCAGCGGGGCGTGGAAGATGCGCCGGCTGCTGCGCGGCACGTGCCGGACCGCGCGCGTCATCTCCTCCAGGGCGTGGCCCGCCTGGGCCACCGGCCGCGGCGCCACGAACACGCCGGCGATGTCGTCCACGATGGCCCGGTAGATCCACGGCTCGAACAGCGACGCCGCGGTCCCGAGCGACACGAGCAGCGCGACGACCAGGAAGCCCCGGCCGTGGCCGCGGCCGAGGGCCAGCGTGCGCTTCAGCGTCTGTACGGTTCCGCTCTTCTCGGCTGGGGGCATGGCGCTCTCACAGGGAACGAGGGGACGCTACCACGACCGACGCCCCCCGCGGCAAGAGCGAAGCCCGCCGGCTTGACGGGCGCGCCGGAGCCGCCCTATTGTGAATCCGCGTTCACAAAAGGAGGACGTCCTGTCGCGGGAGAAGCTGCACACCGAGATCCGCCGGGACCAGCTGGCCGAGGCCACGCTCGCCGTGGTGGCCGACCACGGCCTGCGCGGCCTGAGCATCGCCGCCGTGGCGCGCCGGGTGGGGCTCGCTCCCTCGGCGATCTACCGCCACTTCCCCGGCAAGGACGCGATGCTCGACGCCGTGCTGGATCGGATGCGCGAACGCCTGCACGGCGCGGTCGCCGCCTCGCGCGCCGAGACCCCCGACGCGATCGAGGCGCTCCGCCGCCTGCTCGTGCGCCACACCCAGCTCATCCGCCAGAACCGCGCCCTGCCGCGCATCGTCCTCTCCGACGACTACCACATCGGCCATCCCGAGCGCCGCCAGCGGCTCCTCGAGGTCTTTTCCGGCTACCTCGACGGCGTCGCCGGGATCATCGCGCAGGGACAGCGGGCCGGCCGCATCCGTCCCGATGTGAATGCCCATTCGCTTGCGATCCTCTTCCTCGGCCTGATCCAGCCGGCCGGCGTGCTCTGGACGCTGAGCGACGGGCGCTTCGACGTCACCCGCCAGGCCCGCGCCGCCTGGCCCGTGTTCGAGCAGGCCATCGCCGCTGCGGGCGCGCGCCGGGGCGAGGACCCGCGCCCCGCGCGTCGGCACCCGCGTGCTTCCCGACCCCGGAGACTCCCGTCATGAAAGCGAATCCCCGCCTCGTCCTGCTGGCGGCCGTGGTGGTCGTCGCCCTCCTCGCCACCCTGCCCTACCTGCGCCGCCTCGGCCAGGGGGGGCGCCTCGCGGCCTCGGGCACGGTCGAGGCCACCGAGGCGCAGCTCGGCTTCCAGGTTGCGGGACGCCTCGCGACCGTGCGCGTCTGGGAGGGCGACCGCGTGCGGGCGGGCGAGGTGCTGGCGGCGCTCGACACCTCCGAGGCGGGACCGCGCCGCGCACAGGCGGCGGCCAGCGCGGACGCCGCCCGGGCCCAGCTGGAGGAGCTGCTGCGCGGCTCGCGGCGGGAGGAGGTCGCGCAGGCGCGGGCGGCCCGCGACGCGGCCCTGCAGCGCCTCACCGACGCGCAGCAGGATTACGACCGCACGGCCGAGCTGATCCGCAGCAAGGTGGTGAGCCAGCAAGCCTACGACAAGGCGAAGACGACGCTCGACGTGGCCAAGGCCCAGGCCGACCAGGCCCAGGAGCAGTACCGGCTGGTCGTGGTCGGGCCCCGTCGCGAGCGCATCGAGGCCGGGCGGGCGCAGGCGGCGCAGGCGCAGGCGGCCCTGCGCACCGCCGAGGCCCAGCTCGCGAACATGGTCCTGCGCGCGCCCTTCGACGGCGTCGTCACCGTGCGCGGCCACGAGCCGGGTGAGATCGTCGCCGCCGGGTCCCCCGTCGTGACCGTGCTGAACCGCGACGACCGCTGGGTGCGCATCTACGTGAGCGAGGATCGCATCGGGGCCGTGCGCGTCGGCCAGCCCGCCTCGATCACCTCGGACACGTTCAAGGGCCGCGCCTACCCGGGTCGGGTCATCTACGTGAGCAGCGAGGCGGAGTTCACGCCCAAGAACGTGCAGACCAACGAGGAGCGCGTGAAGCTGGTGTACGCGGTCAAGGCACGAATCACCGGCGACCCGGGCTTCGAGCTGAAGCCGGGCATGCCCGCGGACGTGCGGCTGGAACTCGCCAGGTGATGGACCCGGTCCCCGCGGAGGCGCCGGCCGCGGACCGCCCGCTGGCCGTCGAGCTGACGGGGCTGACGCGCCGCTTCGGCTCCCTGACCGCCGTGGACGGGCTCTCCTTCGCCGTGCGCAAGGGCGAGCTGTTCGGCCTCGTGGGACCCGACGGCGCGGGCAAGACCACCACGCTGCGCATGCTCGCGGGCGTGCTGCGCCCCAGCGCCGGCGACGCGCGCCTGCTGGGCACGAGCGTGGCCCGCGAGCCCGAGCGGGTGAAGCACGCGCTCGCCTACATGTCCCAGCGCTTCGGCCTCTACGCCGACCTCACGGTGAGCGAGAACCTGGCGTTCTACGCCGATCTCTATCGCGTGCCGGCCGCCGCCCGGCCGGCGCGGCTCGAGCGCCTCTTCCACTTCTCGGCCCTGGGGCCCTTCCGCGATCGCCTGGCGGGGCAGCTCTCCGGCGGCATGAAGCAGAAGCTCGCCCTCTCCTGCTGCCTGGTGCACGAGCCCGAGATCCTGCTCCTCGACGAGCCCACCTTCGGCGTGGACCCGATCTCCCGCCGCGACCTGTGGCTCATCGTGCACGAGATGGTGGCGCACGGCACGACGGTGGTGGTGAGCACCGCGTACATGGACGAGGCCGAGCGCTTCGACCGCCTGGCCATGCTGCACGGCGGGCGGCTGCTGGCGCTCGACACCGCGGCCGCCCTGCAGCGGGAGTTCGCCGACGAGCTGGTGACGATCCCCGTGGATCGCGCCCGCGAGGCCAAGGCCGCGGCCGAGCGGCACCCGGCGGTGAAGCGGGCGGCCGTGTTCGGCGACCACCTGCACCTCACCGTGGCCGCCGCCGAGGCGGACGGTCCCCGGGTGGCCGCGGCCCTGCGCGCGGCGGGCTTCGCCGCCGGCGAGCCCCGGCGCGTCGAGCCGTCGCTCGAGGACGTGTTCATCGCCCGCATCGCGGGGGCGGCATGAGCCCGGCGCCCGAGCGCGGCCCGGCTCCGGCGCGCGGAGCCGCGGAGGGCGGCACGCCGGTCGTCGCGGTGCGTGAGCTGACGCGCCGCTTCGGCGACTTCGTGGCCGTGGACCGGGTCAGCTTCACCGCCCAACGCGGCGAGGTCTTCGGCTTCCTCGGGCCCAACGGCGCGGGCAAGACCACGACCATCAAGATGCTCACCGGCCTGCTCCTGCCCACCTCGGGCTCCGGGCAGGTCGCGGGCTTCGACCTGGCGACCGAGACCGAGGCGATCAAGAGGCGCATCGGCTACATGTCCCAGCTCTTCTCGCTCTACGGCGACCTGACGGTGGAGGAGAACATCGCCTTCTTCTCCGGCCTCTACGGGGTGCCGCGCGAGCGGCGGGCCGCGCGCCGCGACTGGGTGCTGGAGATGGCGGGGCTCCGCGATCATCGCGGCCGCTTGACCCGCGAGCTGTCGCTGGGATGGAAGCAGCGCCTGGCGCTGGGCACCGCCGTGCTGCACGAGCCGCCGATCCTCTTCCTGGACGAGCCCACCTCCGGCGTGGATCCGATCTCGCGCCGCAGCTTCTGGGACCTGATCTACGCCCTGGCCGCCCAGGGCACGACCGTGTTCGTGAGCACGCACTACATGGAGGAGGCCGAGTACTGCCACCGGCTGGCCCTGATGAGCCGCGGTCGCCTCATCGCCCTCGACCGCCCCGCCGGGCTGCGGGCCGCGATGCCGGTGCCGCTGCTGGAGATCCGGACGGACCGGAGCCCCCAGGCGGTGGAGCTGCTGCAGCGGACCGAAGGGGTCGTCGAGGCGGGCCTCTTCGGCCGGGCCGTGCACGTCACCGTGCGCGACGCGGCGCGGGCGCGCGCCGAGCTGCCCCGCCTGCTGGAGGCCGCCGGAGTCGCCGTGCACGGCCTGGAGGTGGTCGAGCCCTCGCTCGAGGACGTCTTCGTGGCGCTGGTGCACCTGGCCGAGCCGGAGCCGGCGGCGTGAGCCTCCTCGACCGCACCCGGCTGCTGGCCATCGCCCGCAAGGAGGTCCTGCAGCTCCGCCGTGACCCGCGGAGCCTGATCCTGGCCTTCCTGCTGCCGGTGGCCCTGCTCGTCTTCTTCGGCTACGCGATCAGCTGGGACGTGACCAACATCCGCCTGGCGGTCCTGGACCAGGACCACGGGCAGGAGGCGCGCGACCTGGTGGACGCCCTGCTCGCCTCCGGGCGCTTCGAGCTGGCCCAGCGCCTCGAGCGCCCGGCCGACATCGGCCCGCTCCTGGATCGCGGGCGCGCGCGCCTGGCGCTCGTGATCCCGCCCCGGTTCGCCGCGGACCTGGAGGGCGGCCGCACGGCGGAGGTGCAGGCGATCGTGGACGGCAGCGACGCCAACACCGCCACCATCGCGATCGGCTACCTCCAGGCGGTGATCCAGCAGTACTCGACCGAGACGATGTTCCAGACCCGGCGCGCGCGGCTGCCGATCACCGTGGCCACCCGCATCTGGTACAACGAGGAGCTGGCGAGCCGGAACATGATCGTGCCCGGCCTGGTGGCCGTGATCATGATGATCATCGCCGGGCTGCTCACCTCGCTCACCATCGCCCGCGAGTGGGAGCGGGGCACCATGGAGCAGCTCGCGGCCACCCCCGTCTCTCGCCTGGAGGTCGTGCTGGGCAAGCTGCTGCCCTACCTGGCCATCGGCCTGGTGGACGTGGCGTTCTGCTCGCTCCTCGGGGTGCTCATCTTCCACGTGCCCTTCCGCGGCGACGCCCTCTTCCTCATGGCCGCGACCTTCGCCTTCTTGGTCGGCACGCTCGGCCTCGGGCTCTTCATCTCGGCGCTGGCGCGCAGCCAGCTCCTGGCCACCCAGATCGGCATGATCGCCACCTTCCTCCCCGGCTTCCTCCTCTCGGGCTTCATGTTCCCGATCGACAACATGCCGGTGGCGCTGCGCCTGATCACCTACCTGGTGCCCGCGCGCTACTTCCTGGTGGTGACGCGCGGCATCTTCCTCAAGGGCGTGGGCCCCGACGTGCTCTGGGTCCAGGGGCTGCTCATGATCGCCTACGCGGGCGTCGGCCTCGGACTGGCCGCGCGCGCCTTCCGCAAGGAGCTGGGATGAAGCTGCCCGAGCGCTTCGACCGCCTTCGCGAGATGGTGCACAAGGAGCTGATCCAGGTCTTCCGCGATCCGCGCCTCGCCCGCATCGTCCTCGTCGCCCCGGTGGTGCAGCTCCTGGTCTTCGGCTACGTGGTCTCGACCGACGTGCACCGCATCCCCACCTTCGTCGTGGATCACGATCACACCCGGGCCTCCCGCGACCTCGTCGAGATCCTGACGGCCTCGGGGTACTTCCGCGTCGTCGGCCGCTCCGAGCGCGCGCACGACCTGGTGGAGGCCCTCGATCACGGCCGCGCCACCGCGGCCCTCGAGGTGCCGCGCGGCTATGCCCGCGACTTCGCCCGCGGGGCGGCCACCGTGCAGGTGCTGTTCGACGGCACGAACTCGAACACGGCCACCGTGGGCAGCGCGTACGCCGAGCGGATCCTCACGGCCTACGCGCTCTCGGTCCTCGGCGGCGGCCGGCGGCCGCCCGTCGAGCTGCGCGACCGGGCCTGGTTCAACCCGAACCTGCAGAGCCGCGACTACAACGTGCCGGCGGTGATGGGGCTCCTGATCCTGATCCTGAGCCTCCTGCTCACCTCCCTCGCGGTGGTGCGCGAGCGCGAGCTGGGCACTCTCGAGCAGCTCATGGTGAGCCCGTTGAGCCCCACGGAGCTGATCATCGGCAAGACCGTTCCCTTCGCGCTCCTCGGCCTCTTCGAGATCGTGCTCATCACCAGCGTGGCGCTGCTCTGGTTCCGCGTGCCCTTCCAGGGCAACTTCCTCTTGCTGCTCGTGGCCGGCCTGCTCTACCTGCTCTCCACGCTCGGCCTCGGCCTGCTCATCTCGACCGTCTCGAACACCCAGCAGGAGGCGATGCTCTCGAGCTTCCTCGTCATCATGCCCACCGTCCTGCTCTCGGGCTTCATGTTCCCGGTGAGCAGCATGCCCGCCTTCTTCCAGTGGCTGACACTGCTGAACCCCGTGCGCCACTTCCTCGAGATCGTGCGGGCCATCTTCCTCAAGGGCGCGGGCCTGGAGGCGCTGTGGCCGCAGTACCTGGCCCTGCTGGTCATGGGCATCGGGCTTCTGGGCTTCGCCACGACCCGCTTCCACAAGACCGTGAGCTAGGCCGGGTGCAGCAGAGGGGCGCGGGAAAGCCTCGAGGAGGCGAGGGTTCGCTCCGGGCTCCCCCGCGGCCGCTGCCGTCCCGCAGCGAGCCGAGCCGGAGGGAGATGGGACTCGGAAGCGGGCCGAGGGCGCGTCACGCGGGCCGCGGGCGCCTGGAAACGGCAACCGCCCGACGGATCCCACGCCGGGCGGCGAAAGTGCTCGCCGCGGGAGTCGTCCGCACGGGAGCTGAATCATTGTACCGCGAGCGCGCGACCCTCGTGAAGTGCCGATCGCGGGGCCGCCTGCGAGCGTCGGGCTCATCCTGGGCAGCGCAGAGGTTGGTGTATCCTGCGTTGGTCTTCTGTCCCCGGCGCCCCCGGATCCGCGAGGGTCGATGCACGTCCCCGATTCCGCTCTGAGTCCCGCGACCTCCGCCGTCTTCGGCGCCGCCATGGCCCCGGTCTGGTACGCGGCCGGACGCCGGCTGCGCCGCACGCTCGCCTCGCGGCGCGTGCCGCTGCTGGCGCTGGGCGCGGCCTATTCCTTCACGGTGATGATGTTCAACCTCCCCGTGCCGGGTGGGACCACCGTGCACACCACGGGGGGCGTGCTCCTCGCCATCGTGCTCGGTCCGTGGGCCGCGCTGCTGGCGATGACCGTGACGCTGGTCATCCAGGCGCTCTTCTTCGCGGACGGCGGCGTGCTCGCCCTGGGCGTGAACGCCTTCGCCATGGCCTTCGCCATGCCCTTCACGGGTTGGGCCGTCTACCGCCTGGCGAGCGCCGGAGCCGCGCCGGGCTCGCGGCGCCGCGCGCTCGCGGCGGGCCTCGCCTCCTGGGCGGGACTCAACGCGGCCGCGCTGCTCGTCGCGCTGGCGCTGGGCATCCAGCCGTCACTCTATCGCGACGCCGCCGGGCGAGCCCTGTACTTCCCGTTCGGCCTCGCCGTGACGCTGCCGGCGATGATGATCCCGCACCTCACGGTAGCGGGCGCCGCCGAGGCCCTCTTCACCGTCGTGGCCCTGCGGGCGATACGCGCGGCCGGCATCCCCCTGGCCGCCGAGAGGGAGGCGATGACGCGCGGCGCGGCCGGCCGGCTGGAGTGGCTGCTCGCCGCCCTCGGGGCG
>JAWOLC010000086.1:0-4176 GCA_033853925.1 Candidatus Eiseniibacteriota bacterium | reverse complement strand
CGGCTCAGGCGCCGGCTCGACTTCTCGAGTCGTTGGGCAAGGCGGCGTGGCAGGGCGGGCTCGGGGCGGAGGAGAAGCGTGGCGCCGACCCCGAGAATGGCGCCCGCGGCAAAGGCCGCGACCAGCTCGACGAAATCTCTGTCGTCCATGGCTCTACCCGGTTGCGGGCGCTCATTCCCGACGCCGGGCCGGGGTCCTGCCCCGGCTGGGCGTCGCCCCGTGGAGCGCCTCCGCGGTGGTATGCACGCCCCGCGCCGTGGCGGCGGCGTCCAGGAGCAGCTCGCGGGTTTCGGCCTGAATGACGTCCATCACGGCGCCGAAGTCACGGACGCGGGTCTCGGTTTCGGCGATCAGCTCGCGCAGGCGGACGTTGGCGTCCTGCACGGTCTGGAGCACCTCGTCCACCCGCTCCTTGACCGAGCCGCTCACGCCCGTGGCATCGGCGGCCACCTTGCTGGCGGCGGTGAGCAGCGGCTCGGCCCGGGGCGCGAGCGCTCTGGCCTGCGTCTCCACCACGCCGATGAGCTTGCGGACGGAGCGGAAGAGCAGGAAGGCGGCGATGCCGGTGGCCAGGATCGTGAGGGTGACCACGATCATGCCGGCGGCCATCGCGATCTGGGACCAGGCAATGCGATCGAGCTGGGCGCCGAGCGCGGCATCCTGCGCGAGCACGGCGGCGACGGTCGCAAGCGCCATCGGGTTCTCTCCACTCGGGCTGCGGCGACGGGCGGCGGGGCGGCCGCCCGTCAGGCGAACAGGTCGATGCCCGGCGTGCGCGGGCCGAGCTTGGGTACCAGGCCGACTCGGCGGCGAGCGAAGCGAGCCGCCACCAGCGCGCCCTGCACCCGGGCGCGGGCTGGATCCGCCAGGGGCGCCAGTGCCTCCTCGAGCGCACGGCGCTCGTCGATGCAGGCGCGCAGCGCGCCGTCCAGCGCGTCGATGCCGCCCACGTTCTCCGCCAGGGCGCGTATGGTCGTGGGGAGCGAGTAGCCGCCGGCCAGCTCCCGCACGTCGGTGGCCCACAGGTCGCCCAGCGGCAGGAGCGGCTCGGGCGGGCCGGCAGCCGAGAGCACGAGCGCGGTCTTGTTGATGGGGTTGGCCAGCAACGCGCCGCCCGCCATGGCCGCGGCGCGCAGCCGCGCGTCCAGGCGACGCCCCTCGGCCGCGAGGGCGTCCAGGTCCAGGATCGGCCCGCCGGCCTGCTCGCGCCAGCCGGGCCGCGCCTCCAGGATGGCGCGCATCTCCCCGGCGCCCAGCGCCTCGCGCCCCACCGCCAGGAAGAGGGGGCCGGCCGCTTCGGTGCACCAGTCGCGCGCCAGGAGCGCCTCGGGCGAGCCGTCGTCCAGCAGGATGAGCGCATCCGCCCCCGAGTCGGCCAGCGCCTGGCGGGCGACGCCCACGACGATGCGGCCGACCCGCTCGCGGAGCGTCATGAGGTCGCCTCCGGCCGCGAGCGGGGATCGCCGATGCCGGCGTCAGGCGGACGAGAAGGCGAGGAGGACGTCGCCGCCAGCGCGCGGGTCAGCTCCGCCAGCGTCCAGGCGGGGTCCTCGTCGCGGGCATGGGCGTAGGGCCGGCGGCTGCGCGCCAGCTCCGCCAGCGAGACGTCGGCGGCGATCAGCGCTTCCTCCGCTTCCGGCGCCCGCGCCAGCACGTCGCCGCCGGGTCCGACGATGAGCGAGCCGCCGGCGAAAGTGGCGCCGCCCTCGACGCCGGCGCGGATGGCCATGGCCACGTAGATGCCATAGAGCTGAGCGGTGGTGCGGGCCATGCGCTCCCAGACGGCGGCCGAGGCGAAGAGCCCGTCGCCCTCGGCGTGCGGGGCGATCAGCACGCCCCGGCCGGGCGGCGCCGCCGCCACCAGCAGCAGGTTGATCCCCTGGACCGCGAGCAGATACGCGAGCGCCGGGTGCCAGAAATCCTCGCAGACGAGGAGGCCGATGCGCCAGCCGCCTCGCCAATCGTAGGCGTCGATGCGCCGGCCGCAGCCGAACCAGCGCAGCTCGTCGAACATGCCGTAGGTGGGGAGATAGCGCTTGCGGTGGCGGAAGAGGACGCGCCCGCTGGCCAGGTGGGCGGCGGTGTTGTAGACGACGCCGTCGCCGCCCAGCTCCGGCAGCCCGACGACGACGTCGCCGGCCTCCGCCAGCTCGGGCGCGAAGTCGGCCGGCTCGCCCGGGCGCACCGGGGCAGCGAGCAGCGCCGCCTCGTCGCCCAGGTCGTAACCGGTGAGCGAGAGCTCGGGCGTGAGCAGGAGGTCCACCCCATCGGCGCGGGCCGCGCGGGCGGACGCCGCGATGCGCGCGGCGTTGGCGCGGAGGTCGCCCAGCACCGGGGCGTTCTGCAGGATGGCCAGTCGCATCCCCACTCCGTCCCAGAGGAATCGGCGGCTAAGCTAGGCCGCGCGGGCGGACGCGGCCAGAGCGCCGGTCGGCACGCGGGCCTCGACGCGGCTGGAACGGCTCTTGCCCCCGCTCTCCAGATCGGATTCGCCCGCGCGGCCCCCTCGCGCGGGACCGCAGTCGCCACCCCCGCGTCCCCCGCAGCGCCCGCATCGGCGGTCGCGCCGCCGTACGACGCACACGCCATTTGACGCCGCCCGGAAGCCCGCATACCGTTGGGGCGACCGGGCCGGGCGCCGCGCTGCGGCGCGCCGCACCCGATCCTGCAAGGAGAGCGAGCATGCCGAAGTTCATCGTGGAGGGCGGGGTCCCCCTCCGCGGCACGATCCGACCGGCGGGAAACAAGAACGCCGCGTTGCCGATCGTCGCTGCGTGCCTCCTCACGGACGAGCCGGTCACGCTCGACAACGTGCCCAACATCAAGGACGTGCGCACGCTGGCCGAGCTGCTGGGCGTGCTGGGCGCCCGCGTCGAATGGCCGGGCCCGAACACGCTTACCGTCCAGGCGAAGGACCTGCACGCCATCAGCATCGACGCCGGCATGGCGGCGCGCATCCGGGCGTCGATCCTGCTGGCGGGGCCGATGCTCGCCCGCACCGGGCGCATGGTCCTGCCGCCGCCTGGAGGCGACGTCATCGGCCGCCGGCGCGTGGACACCCACTTCCTGGCGCTGGCGCGCCTCGGCGCCGTCGTGGACAGCACCGACGGCTATCACCTGGAGACCGCCGGGCTCGTGGGCGCCGACGTCTTCCTGGACGAGCCCAGCGTCACCGCCACCGAGAACGCCGTCATGGCGGCGGTCATGGCCCGGGGCTTCACCCGGCTGCGCAACGCCGCCGCCGAGCCCCACGTCCAGGACCTCTGCCACATGCTCAACTCCATGGGCGCGCAGATCCGGGGCATCGGCACCGGCACGCTGGAGATCGAGGGCGTCAACCGGTTGCACGGCACGCGCTATCGCATCGGCAGCGACCACATCGAGGTGGGCTCCTTCATCGGCCTGGCCGCCGTCACCCGCGGCGAGATCCTCATCCAGGATGCCGCCGTCGAGCACCTCGACTCCACCTTGCTGGCGTACGAGCGCATGGGCATCCGCTGCGAGGTCCGGGGAAACGACCTCTTCGTCCCGGACAACCAGGAGATGCTCGTGCGCATGGACCTGGGCGGGCACATCCCGAAGATCGACGACGGCCCCTGGCCGGCGTTCCCGGCCGACCTCACCTCCATCGCGCTGGTGTCGGCCACGCAGTGCCGGGGGACGATCCTGATCTTCGAGAAGATGTTCGAGTCGCGCATGTTCTTTGCCGACAAGCTGATCGGCATGGGCGCCCGCATCGTGCTCTGCGACCCGCACCGCGCGGTCGTGGTCGGGCCCTCCCGCCTGCACGCGGGCGTGGTCGAGAGCCCCGACATCCGCGCGGGCATGGCCCTGCTCATCGCCGCGCTCGGCGCCGAAGGGGACAGCCACATCTACAACATCGGTCAGATCGAGCGCGGCTACGAGCGGATCGACGAGCGCCTGCGCGCGCTGGGCGCGCGCATCGAGCGGGAGGACTCGCGCGACTAGGAGGGGCAATGGCCGAGGAGCGGCGGGGCGAACGGGGCGAACGGGGTGAAGCCCGGGACACGATCAAGGAAGGGATCAAGGCCGGGCTCGGCATCCTGGGCGCGCTCAAGGAGGCCCTGGAGGAGACGTTCGAGGAGGCGATGAAGGAGCGGGAGTTCGGGCCGGACCGCGCCCGGGACGCCTTCAAGGAGACGGTGCGACGGGCCC